>JAFMJD010000019.1 GCA_017853685.1 Actinomycetota bacterium
TGTAGGCCTCGGGGATCGACCAGGCGACCACCGGGATCTTCTTGCCGTTCAGCTCGGCGAGCTCGTCGGCGAACCATTCACGGGGGTTGCCGGAGGTGAGCACGATGGTGGGGTTCGCCTGCACAGCCTGCTGGAACGCAGCCTGCACGGTGTCGGCGGTGTCCTGGTGCGGGATGGCCACGAACTCGCCACCGATGGCGGCAGTTGCGGTCTTGATGCCCTCGCCGATGGCGGCGCACACGGGCACCGAGCACTGGACGTAGACAACCTTGGCGCCCTCGGGGAGCGACTTGAGCGGCTCGGTGATGCCGAGGTCGGTCGGGGTCTTGGAGAACTCCTCGACACGGGCCTTGGCCAGTTCGATGCCGGTGAGCTCGGCCGGAGCCTCGGTGGAGGCGGGGGCCTCAGTGGAGGCGGGGGCCTCAGTGGAGGCCGGAGCCTCGGTGGAAGCCGGGGCCTCGGTGGAGGCGGGTGCCTCGGTCTTGTCGTCGCTGCAAGCGGCGGCAACGAGGGCAAGTGCGCCCACGGTTGCTACTGCCAGCACACGCGACCGGAAGTTGCTACGCATGTGTCTCCCCCTAGGAGTACTGGGTAATGATTGGCCTCGTAAGGCTAGTAAGGCCCCCGGGCCTCCCCAACGTCACCCCACCACGAAAAACGCCCCCGACGAGGACCCATGAGCGAGCCCGGAATCATCGATCTGCACGGTCACATCGTCCTCGAGGGCTCGATGGGCACCGCGGGGTGGTGTGGGCCCACGATCGGGTCGCATCCCGACGGCACGCCGTTCTTCCAGGTGGGCAACTACCGCCTCGACGGGGTGGCGTACCGGGGGTCGCTCTTCATCGAGACGGACCTGCGCCTCGCGGCCATGGATGAACAGGGCATCGCGGTACAGGCCCTGTCGCCGAACCCGCTGACGTACCTCCATTTCATCGATGTGCCGCTCGCCGTCGACTTCTGCCAGGCCCACAACGACGACCTCGCGGCCACGGTGCGCCGGCACCCGAACCGCTTCGTGGGTCTGGCCGCCCTGCCGATGCAGGACATCGGGGAGGCGTGCCGGGAACTGCGTCGGGCCGTGGGGTCCCTCGGGCTCCTCGGCGGATACATCGGCACCGACTTCGGTCGCTTCCTCGACGACCCTGCGATGGACGAGTTGTACTCGACCTGTGTGGAACTCGACGTTCCCCTCTTCATGCACCCCACCCAATCGGGTATCGACGGACCGCTGCGAGATCCACGGGTGCGACGTTGGGACCTCGATCTCGTGCTCGAGTACTCGTTCGAAGAAGTGCTCGCAGTGTCCACGCTGGTGTTCGGCGGCGTCACCGAACGCTTCCCCACACTCGACATCTGCATCTCGCACGGCGGCGGCTTCACCTCGATGGCCATGGGCAAGTTGCGCAAGCTCGCCGAGCGACGCAAAGCGGCGCCCGAGTGGATCCACGAACCCGGCGCGTTCGACCGCGCGCTCGGACGACTCTGGTTCGATTGCCATGTCACCGGTAGTCGCGAGTTCGAGTTCGCGCTTGCACAGCTCGGTACCGAACGCCTGGTGTTCGGTACCAACTTCGGCGGCTGGGACAAGGGCACCGGGCCCGATGTGACCGCGCTGCGCACGAGTCTGAACGCCAACGCCATTCGGCTCACGCGTCTGGAACGGCGCGCACCGTCGATCGCCGCAGCATTCGCATGAGCGCACCCACCGCACCACGGCGGTCACGTGTGCTGGTGACCGGGGCCGGGAGCGGTATCGGCGCGGGAATCGCAACCGTGCTGGCCGAGCGTGGTTGGCGTGTTGCGGTGAACGACGTGAACGCCGACGCCGCACAGCAGATGGCGGCGGCGCTCGGCGGTGTTGCCGTTCCCGGCAACATCGGAGCGGATCCGGCAGCAGTGGTGACCGCCGCCGCGCGCGCACTCGGCGGTCTCGACGCACTCGTGAACAACGCCGGTATTCATCGCCGGGCTCCTCTGGACCGTGTGCGACCCGATCAGCTCGATGATGTGTACGCGGTGAATCTTCGTGCCGTGGTGCTCGCATCGCAGGCCGCACTCGCCGAGTTCGAACGCGCCGGTGGCGGTGCGATCGTGAATCTGTCGTCCATCGCCACCGTCACTCCACAGATGGATGTGGGCCTCTACACCGCCACCAAGGCAGGCGTGAGCGCCTTCACCGCACAGGCTGCAGTGGAGTGGGGCTCGCGCCATGTGCGCGTCAATGCAGTAGCCCCCGGAATGACGCGTACTGCCATGGCCGAGGCGGTGTACGCCGACCCGGTGCTGCACGAACAACGACGTGCCATGGTGCCGCTCGGACGAATCGGGACTCCCACCGATATTGGAGCGGTCGTGGCGTTCCTCCTGTCCGACGATGCGGCCTACATCACCGGGCAAACCATCGTGGTGGACGGTGGGTTCACCCAGACACTCATCGGTTTGCTTCCGCATCCCGAACCGACACAGCATGGAGAGCCTCGCCCGCCGCAGTGAGCGTGGTGAGTGGATCAGGAGCGCCACGGCACATGTCGAACCAACAGGGCACCAATCATGCTCAGGGGGTACCCGTGGTGGAACTCACCGGCTGGCGTGAGGTGAACGACGCACTCCGGCGCAAGGACGTGCGCCAGGCGCTGTACGACGAAGGTGCAGTCGTGATGGGCGACTGTCTGCTGACACTGCACGGGGATCCGCACCGTGACCGGCGCCGCCTCGAGAACCGCTTGTTCCGGCGCGAGGTGTTCGATGTCTGGGAGAACCAGTTGCTCGCCCGGACGCTGGACGACACCCTCACACCGTTCGTGCGTGCCGGGCGCGCCGATCTGATCGTCATCGGCTACCGACTCGCCATGAGCCTCACCGCGCATGTGGCCGGTATCGATCACGACAGCGCTGACCCGGATGCCACCGAGCGTCTCTACGCAGTGGTGAAGAAGTTCAGCGAGGGCGCCACGCTCGTGCACTCCACGCGCGACAAAGACGAGGTGCGTGCCGAGGTGCTGTCGGTCATGGATGACTTCGACCGTGATCTGCTCCAGCCCGCGATTGCGCGGCGACGTGCCCTGATCGACGACCTCGCAGCCGGTCGCTGCAGCGAGGCGGACCTGCCCCACGATGTGCTCACCACGCTGCTGCGGAACCAAGACCGACTCGACCTGCCGGCCGATGTCGTGCGGCGAGAGATCGCGTTCTACCTGCAGGCAGGCGCGCACTCCACGGCGAACGCGCTCACGCACACGCTCGACAAGGTGTGGGCGTGGGGTGCCGATCATCCCGATGATCTCGAACGCGCGCGCAACGACAAGGGCTTTGTTCAGCGCTGCATGCACGAATCGCTGCGGCTGGACCCGGCGAGTCCGGTTGCGTGGCGCGAAGCCCTCACCGACATGGAGGTAGCCGGCCGCGAGGTGCGCGCCGGAACCCGCTTGGTGCTCGACCTCAAGGCAGCGAACCGCGATGTGAGCGTGTGGGGTCCGACCGGCAACGACTTCGACCCGAATCGCACGATTCCCGACGGTGCATCGCCCTGGGGTCTCAGCTTCGGTGCGGGTGCGCACGCATGCATCGGTCAGGAACTCGACGGCGGACTCGTCGACGGCGAGATGAGCGGCGGCACCACACAGCAGCTGTACGGAACCGTTGCAGTGATGGCCCATGCCGTCCTGCGAGCCGGAGGTCGACCGGATCCTGCAGCGCCTCCCGTGCTCGACCCGGCGAGCGTTCGCAAACACTTCAGTTCCTACCCCATCGTGCTCGGAGCCTGACATGACCAAGTCCGCACTCATCACCGGTGCCGCCAAGGGCCTCGGCGCCGAGATCGCCCGCAGCGCCGCAGCCGACGGTTACCGGGTGGCACTGCTGGACCTCGATCCACTGGTACTCGAGACGGCGTCGTCGATCCCGGGGGCCACCGGCTTCGTGGGCACCACCACCGATGCCGAGTTCGTGGACGGCGTACTCGACAACTTCGGTACACCTGACGCGGTCGTGAACAATGCCGGCATCGTGCGATTCGGCCCACTGTTGGACCAAGCGCTCGACCAATGGCGTTCCGTGGTGGACGTGAACCTCACGGGAACCTTCATCGTGGCGCGCGCCGTGGCCAAGCGACTCGTCGCTGCCGGTCGCCGCGGTGCGATCGTGAACATCACCTCGATGAACGGCGTGATGCCCGGACCCAACGCCGGCGCCTACGGCTCCACCAAGAGCGGTGTGTCGTTGCTCACCAAACAGATGGCGGTGGAATGGGGTCCGCTCGGGATCCGCGTGAATGCCATCGCACCTGGGCTCATCGACGCTGGCATGTCCGAACCGATCTACGCCGATCCGCAGATCCGTGCGCTGCGCGAGGCACGAGTGCCCGCCGGTCGACTCGGCCGCGCCGACGACATCGCCCGCGCCGTGCTGTGGCTGTTGTCAGACGCATCGGAGTACATCACCGGCGAGGAGATCCTCGTCGATGGTGGCGTCACCGTCTCGGTAATCGCAGGTCTCCCGCGTCCACAGTCCGTCGATGCCGTCGGCGTGAACCCGGCAGCGGCTCGTCCCTCCAACAAGGAGCAATGAACATGCGGCCCATCGAGGGAATGTCGATCTTGATTACCGGCGGCGGAACCGGACTCGGGGCCGGTGCTGCCGAGCACTTCACCAGACTCGGTGCACGCGTCACGATCTCGGGCCGGCGCCGCGAGAAGATCGAGGCCGAGGCCGCACGCATCGGCGTGCCGTGTCGGGGAGTGGTGGGTGATGTGACCGTGGACGCCGATCGCCGGCACATGATCGCCACGGCGGTCGAGCACGGTGGTGGTCGACTGGATGCACTCATCAGCAACGCAGGCAACATGTACCGCGGCGCCATCGACGAACTCGACGAACAGCAGTTGCTCGACATCTTCCACACCAATGTGGTGGCAGGCATGATGCTCACCGGTCTGGCCAAGCCGCACCTGCAGGCGAGTCAGGGCTGTGTGCTGTTCGTCGGATCGGTGCACACACAGCGCGCATTCCCCGGTGCATCGCCGTACGCGGCCACCAAGGGTGCACTCGAGACACTCACCGGCGTGCTTGCCGCCGAGCTCGGTCCCGCCGGCATCCGGGTGGGCTGTGTGCGACCCGGAGCGGTGTTCACCGAGATCAATCAGCGTGCCGGACTCGGCGACGATGAAGCCGCGTATCAGCGCCTCATCGGACTGAGTTCAGCCCATGTGCTCGGTCGCATCGGCACGGCGCAGGAGATCGCCGAGGCGTTCGAATACCTCGTGCGCGCCGAATGGACCACCGGCAATGTGCTCACCGTGGACGGCGGTCTCGGCCTCGGGGTCACCAACGCCTGAGCCTGATGGCCCGGTGGTTCGCCCTGCCGCACACCTCAGGGGCCCCGGTGACTGGCCGGAAGTCGATTGGTTGCGGTTGAATCCATGACGCAGCCTGCGGCGATCGCGGGCGCAGAGGAGCAATCCCGAGATGAGCGAGATCCTGATCACCGGCGGACGCCTGATCGACGGAACCGGTGCTGCGCCCCGCGCCAGCGATGTGCTGCTGCGTGACGACGAGATCGTTGCCGTGGGTGCCCCCGGCACCGTGAGCGCAGGCGCCGATGCCACACGTATCGACGCCACCGGACACACCGTGATGCCGGGTCTCATCGACGCTCACCTGCACTGCACCTTCGACGATGTGCAGTCCAATGACGAACTCTTCTTCCACCGTGAAGCCGCGATGTCGGCGCTCACCACCGTGCCGAACCTGCAGAAGATCCTGCGCGCCGGCGTGACCTCCTTCATGGACCCCGACACCGCCTGGGGAATCGGCCCATCCATCCGTGATGCCATCGACTGCGGAGTCATCGACGGGCCGCGCATGAAGACCGGTTACCAAGCACTGCTCACCGCGGTGGGGGGCACCGCTGGGCGCCTCATCCCCGACGAGGGACGCGCCGGCTACGCACAGGTGGTGAACAGTGTCGACGAGGTCATCTTGTGGACCCGTCGTCACATCAAGTACGGCGCCGACTGGATCAAGATCCACGCCACAGGCAGCATCCCCACTCGCAAGGGTGAGTTGTTGGTGTGGAGCTACGACGAACTCAAGGCCTCGTGCGACGCCGCACACGAGTTGGGCGTGCCGGTCACTGCGCACTGCCGCAGCGACGAATCCACGCGGGTGGCCATCCAGGCGGGCGTGGATCTCATCCTCCATGCCTCGTACATCACCGAGGACACGGTGCAACTCATGATCGACAGCGGCGTGGCGGTGTGCCCCACGTTCACGTTCCTCGCGAATCTCGCTGACTACGGCCGTGCTGTCGGCGCGGGAATCGGGCAGGAAGACCTGTTCCGGGGCGAGATCCGTGCCACGGCCAAGATGATGCGCGCCGCGTACGACGCCGGTGTGCCCATCCTGTGCGGCTCCGAGAGCGGCTTCTCGCTCACGCCCTACGGCCACTGGCACGGACGCGAGATGGAGGTGTTCGTGAACGAACTGGGCCTCACACCACTCGAGGCGATCACCTGCGGAACCAAGAATGGTGCGATCGCCGTGCGCATGGAAGGCGAAGTGGGAACCATCGAGGTGGGACGCCGCGCCGATGTGCTCGTGGTGGACGGTGACCCGTCGGTGGACATCACCATCCTCAACGACAAGTCACGCTTCGCCCACATCATCTCCAAGGGCAAGCGGGTGGACACCAGCGGTCCGTGGCCGACTCACACCAAGATCCCCGGATCCAAAGTGGCGAACTGGGCCGAGCAGTCGCTCACCTACGACCTCGCCATGTCGCTCAAGCGTTGAGCGGACCTGCCGCTGCGAGCCGTGACCGCCACTCCCCGAGGTCCACGTAATCACGCCACTCGGTAATCAGTCCCGTTGCGGCTTCCACTTCGTACACACCGTTGCAGCGCACTGCGTACTCAGTGCCGTCGATCCAGAATCGATCGACGCGTTCGAGCCATCCACGATGCTCGCTGAACGACGCAGTGACCACGTCCCAACGCACGTGCTGGGAGCGGCGCAGTATCGGCCCCAGTAGCGCCGCAATTGCTTCGCGCCCCACCGAAGCCGGGTGCGGCACGTTCTGCCACCAGCCGCCGACACCGAAGCAGCACGACGCCGCAACCGCATCACGTTGTTGGAGCGATTCGTGGAGTCGGAGCCAGATCTTCTCTGCAGGTGTCACGCCCGCGCACACTAATGTGGAAGCAGTACGTGTCGGCCGGGGGGCCGACGCCAGCACTGTCGAGAAAGGACATGTTGTGGGAATCGAACTGCGGGGACTTGTCGGCAAGAAGGTGCTCGTCACCGGTGGCGCAAAGGGTCAGGGCTTCAGCCATGCCAAGGCATTCGCCGAAGCCGGATGCGACGTTGCAATCATCGACATCACCACACCCATCGCCGACATCTACGACCTCGCCACACCCGACATGATGAAGGCGGCGGTCAAGGCCATCGAGGACCGCGGCCAGAAGGGCGTCGGTCTCCCGTGCGACATCCGCGATGAGGCTCAGGTGAAAGCCGCCGTGGACAAGGCACTCGACGCATTCGGCGGCGTCATCAACGTGATCGTCAACAACGCCGGTGTGGCCGCCCTCGACTTCATCCACCAGATGCGTTCGAGCACGCTCCACGCGGTGATCGACACCAACATCAAGGGCGCCATGTTCGTCACCAAGTACGCGTCCGACAACATGATCGGCCGTCGCGAGGGCAAGATCATCAACATCTCCTCGGCCGTCACCGGATCCGGTCACGCGATGTTGTCGCACTACGTGGCGTCCAAGCACGCCATCAACGGACTCACGTCTGCATGGGCCATGGAACTCGCCGAGTTCAACATCAACGTGAACGCCATCTGCCCCGCCACCATCCGCCCCGGCGAGGGTCAGGGGTCCGGCATGGTGCTCGGTCTCTCCAAGGAGATGGACATGGGCCCCGAGGACGCCTACGAGACCTTCTCGGCGCAGGGGAACATGGCAGGCGACAAGTGGCGCTGCGAGATGCAGAACATCACCGATGCCGTGTTGTTCCTCGCCTCGGCGAATGCCGACATGATCACCGGAACGATCCTGCCGGTTGACTGCGGCCAGATGGCCCGCTGACCGGGGTTGCGGGTTCTCCTCAACCGAGTACCCGCAACAACACCTCGGGCAACTCACTCGCCCGGCGGACCTGACCGAAGCGACCGCCACCCACGCGTGCAAGTGCTGCCGCCTGCACTGCATCGCCTGGCGGTGCAATCACGTGCAGGGTCTCGAACTCACGCGCGAGGCGGAGCGGATCGGCGCCCGCTGTGGAGATTCCATCGGACAGCACCACGCCCACCTTGCGCCTCGCGCGCGATCGGGCGAGTTGCAGGTGCCCGGCGCGCAGCGCACGCGCCAGGTCGGTGGTGCCGTACCCGTGCAGCGACAACAGGTCATCGATGACCGCGTCGACGGGTCGATCCACGTCCTGAGACTTGATCACCACTGCATCGCCGGCGAAGGCAATGACGCTGTAGTCGCTCGGTGCACGACACGCAACTACGGCTGCGGCAAGCGCGGCGGTCACGAGGCGCTCGCCGCCCATGGATCCACTGCGGTCGATCAGCAGTGTGAGTGCGTGCTCCTCACGGACCCAGTGGCGGCCGCCGAGCGCGTCGGCGTCGATCGATCGCTGTGCAGCGCGGGCCTCGGTGATCTCGGTGAGGCTCGCATCGATGTCGAGGTCGTCGCCCGGGGTGAGGCGACCCGATGCCAGGTGGCCAACGCCGCGTCGGCGCTGTCCACCGCCCTGTCCGAGATGCACGATCACCCTGCCGGCGAGTCGTTTGGCCAGACGGCGCAACACCTCATCGGAGGTATTTGCAGCAGCGGTGAGGCGCGCCAGGCCCGAGTCGAGGTCGTCACGCAACAAGGCCGCAGCGCTCGCTTCGTCGAGTACGCCGCGCTCGGGTGACAGGTCGCGGAACGTGGGATCGGTGCGCTCCAGGAATGAGCGGTCACTCGCACGCTGGGCGGACTTGTCGAGCTCGCGTCGTGCCGACGCGCCCTCCTTGACCATTCCGTCGCCGGTGCCCGGTGTGCCGTCTACCGGGCCGCGTCTTTTCCCTGCGATGGCTCCGGTGCGGCACGAGATGTTCCGTCGAAGAAGCGTCGCCACAGTTCCACCACGACATCATCGGCGGTTCGACCCGATCCCTCGAACAAGCGGATACGACCCGACAGTGCTGCCACTGCGGCATCGCGTGTCACACCGGGATCGTCGGCGGTCACGCCCCGGCGCACGGCGAGTTGACGACACAGCGTCTCGAGATCGATCGCAGCGCGCACCGATGCACCCTGTCGGATGTCGGGGTGGGCGCGCGTGGCACGCACGAGATCGACGATCCGGCGCACTCGCTCGTCGGCGGCGGATCCGTTGTGGGAGCCTGCTCCGAGCGAATCGAACAGCGCGGTCACCTCGCGCGCAGTAATGGCCACCTCATCGTCGGCCGACTGGTACCCCATCGTGACGCGACACGTGCGGTCGTACACCGCACCGGAGATGCGTGCCGTTCCCACTGCATCGAACGGGTTCATGGCCGCCACCACGGTGAATCCCGGCGCTGCCACCACCCGACCGAGTCGGGGCACGTTGGCCTCGCGCTCACTCATCGCCGTGATCAGCACATTGAGTGTCTCCTCGGGCACACGGTTGATCTCTTCCACATAGAGCAATCCGCCCGATCGCATGGCGCCCAGCATCGGCCCGTCCACGAAGGCTTCTGCGCTGTACCCGGTGCTCAGCACCTGCGCCGGGTCGAATGCGCCGAGCAGTCTCGCCGGTGTGAGTTCGGCGTTGCCCTCCACGAGGAACAGCTCACTGCCCAACTCGCTCGCCACTGCTCGCAACAGTGTGGACTTGCCGGTTCCCGGTGGCCCCTCGAGCAACACATGACGCCGCGTGGCGAGCGCAGCGAGCACCACATCGCTCTCGCGCTCACGGCCCACCACACGTCCACCGAGCACCGTGTTGAAGCCGTCGCTCACGATGCACCTCCATCACGGTCGGCAAGCTTCGGTCCGGGTACGTCGGCCGGCCGCGGGAGCAGGGTCATCAAACCCTTCGACAGCCCGCCATCGACGTACACCACCTGACCGTTCACGTAGCCGGCGCGGTCCGACGCGAAGAACGCCACCACCTCGGCAACATCGTCGGGTGTGCCGAGCCGGCGCAGGGGTACGGCACCTGCACGCACCTCGCGCACCCGCGGATCGTCGTACACCGCCCCCGTACCGGGTGTAGGCACCAGTCCCGGGCCCACTGCGTTGCAGCGGATACCACGCGGGCCCCACTCGAGCGCCGTCTGTTCGGTGAGGGCCAGCACCGCGGCCTTCGACGGCGAGTACGCGCCCACCATGGGATTCGCGCGGTAGGCCGCGATGCTCACGATGTTCACGATGCTGCCGCGCCCGGCCGCAATCATCGAACGTCCGAATGCCTGTGTGCAGTGGAACGTACCCATCAGGTTCACATCGATCACCGCACGGAAGTCGGCCGGGCTGACATCTTCGAGCGGTCCGAAGCGCCAGTGTCCGGCGTTGTTCACCAGGATCTCCACCGGCCCGTCGGCGGCGATTCGACTCGCCACACGCTCGACGGCGGCCGGATCGGTGACGTCACAGGTGATCACGCCCTCGCCCGGCAACTGATCGAGGCGGTGGACTCGGTGGCCGTCGCGCTCGAGTCGGGTCGCTATTGCTGCGCCGATACCACGACCGCCACCGGTGACGACTGCGATTCCCATGCGTTGCGATGGTAGGTGCTGAGGCGGTGGGTGCCGCCATTGGGCACGCCCACACCCCGATGGGCGTGCGAGCATGGGCGCATGGCCAGCAGCGCATCACCGTGGGAGCAGCTGTCACGGGGAATCGACCTCCCGTTCGACCCTGCGGTGCAGATACCCGAGTTGTTCGAGGTGGAGTTCGCTCACAGCGAACCCGCGCCCATTGCCGACGCCGAGGCGGCCGCTCGCACTGCGGTGGTCAGCACGCTCCGCACGAGTGTGACTCCGGGGATGACCGTTGCCGTGGGGGGCGGGAGTCGCGGACTCACCGATCGAGTCGGTCTGCTGCGCGGCACCATCACCGGATTGCGAGAGCTCGGTGCCGAGCCATTCGTGGTGCCCGCCATGGGAAGCCACGGTGGTGCTACTGCTGCGGGTCAACGCGCCATGCTCGAGTCGCTCGGGATGACCGAGGACGCGGTGGGTGCAGAGATCCGGGCCACCATGGACACCGTGGTGGTGGCGCGTACCGCCGCCGGTATGCCGATCTATCTGGACACGAATGCGGCAGGCGCCGATCGCATCCTTCCGGTGAACCGTGTGAAACCGCACACCTGTTTCAAGGGACCGATCGAGAGCGGCTGCACGAAGATGGCAGTCGTGGGGTTCGGCAAACAGCCCGGCGCCGCGCAGATCCACTCGTGCGGACCCGTGGAGATGCGTGATCGCCTGCTCGACGGCATCGCCGCGCTGCGCTCCACGGGCCGACTGCTCGGGGGTGTGGCGTCGGTGGAGTCATCGGCCGGCGACATCGTTCGGGTGGAAGCACTCACCGCCGACGATGTGGGTGGCCAGCGCGAGATGGACCTCACCGCCTTTGCCAAAGGACTCATCCCCGCCCTGCCCTTCGACGAGATCGACGTGCTGGTGATCGAGCGCGGCGGCAAGGACATCTCGGGAACCACGATGGATCCCAATGTGACCGGACGGTTCTGGGTACACGGCGGACCCGAGGTGGACTCGCCCCGCATCTCCAACATCGTGCTGCTCGGCATCACCGAGGTGAGCGGTGGCAACGTATTGGGCATCGGACTTGCGGACTTCATCCCGGCGGCACTGGCCAATCAGATCGATTGGGAAAAGACCTACATCAACTGTTTCACCGCCGGCCCGGCGGGCGTTCGCCGCAGTCGGATGCCCATGGTGCTCCCCGACGAGTCCGCCTGCATGAAAGCAGCGCTGTCGATGTGCGGACGCGGTGTGGAGCAACCCAAGCGGGTCGTTCGCATCACATCCACACTCCATCTCACGCGGTGCTGGGTGAGCCAAGCACTGCTGGAACATCTCCCGCCCGGCGCGCGACGGGTGCAGTGATCGGACACTCCATGGACTTCGACCAATTCCAATCCGTCATCGAGCGCACCTACGGAGACCGGGACCGAGCGCGAGGCGTACCGTCCACCGTTGCGTGGCTGTGCGAAGAAGTAGGCGAACTCGCGCAGGCGGTTCGCAAGGGATCACCGGAGCGCCAACTGCACGAGTTCGGCGATGTCGTGGCGTGGGTTGCCTCGCTGGCGAACCAGATGGGGATCAGCCTGGAGCAGGCGATCGCGCGCTATGCGCAGGGGTGCCCGCGGTGCGGGTCCTTGCCGTGCTCGTGTGCGTGACAGAGGTCAGCGAACGAGCAGTTCGGCGATCTGGATGGCGTTGAGTGCTGCACCCTTGCGGAGGTTGTCGTTGCTCACGAACATCACCAGGCCACGGTTGCCGTCCACCGAAGTGTCCTGTCGGATGCGGCCCACATAACTCGGATCACGTCCGGCCGCCTGCAGTGGTGTGGGGATCTCGGAGAGTTCCACACCCGGCGCCGACCCGAGCAGTTCGGTTGCGCGTGCCGCCGAGATGGGACGCTCGAACTCGGCATTGATGGTGATCGAGTGGCCGGTGTAGACGGGCACTCGCACACACGTGCCACTCACGCGCAATCCCGGGATCTCGAGGATCTTGCGGCTCTCGTTGCGGAGCTTTTGTTCCTCGTCGGTCTCGCCGAGTCCGTCGTCCACCAGTTTCCCGGCGTACGGCAACACGTTGAACGCAATCGGGCGCACGAACTTCTCGGGTGCCGGGAAGGTCACCGCATCGCCGTGGTAGGTGAGCGCAGCAGCACCGTTCACCACCGCACGAGCCTGCACGTCGAGATCGTTCACGCCGGCGAGTCCGCCGCCACTCACTGCCTGATACGTGCTGGCCACCAGACGCACGAGTCCGGCCTCGACATGCAACGGCTTGAGCACCGGCATCGCCGCCATGGTGGTGCAGTTCGGGTTGGCGATGATGCCCTTGCGCGCCTGCGCGATGGCGTGGGGGTTCACCTCGCTCACCACGAGCGGCACAT
This sequence comes from Actinomycetota bacterium, assembly GCA_017853685.1. Classification (GTDB taxonomy): domain Bacteria; phylum Actinomycetota; class Acidimicrobiia; order Acidimicrobiales; family Ilumatobacteraceae; genus WLJO01. Next base: position 13,140 of record JAFMJD010000019.1, read on the forward strand.
CGGGATCCATGCGCCACGCCGATGAGTTGTCGATGACGGTCACGCCTGCCGCAGCGAAGCGCGGTGCGAGTTCCTTGGATGACGTCGCACCGGCCGAGAACAACGCCACATCGAGTCCGGCGGGATCGGCGGTGGCGGCGTCTTCCACCACGATGTCGCGGCCCTTCCACGTGAGTGTGGATCCTGCGGAACGGGCCGACGCGAAGTAACGGATCTCCGAGACGGGGAAGTTGCGCTCCTCGAGCAGGGTCCGCATGACCCCACCCACCTGACCTGTGGCACCGACGACTCCAACGCGCATGGGAATCGAGGCTACCGGCGACGGTTCATCACCCCGACGGAGAACCGCCGACCGCGACCCGGTGTCAGCGGGGTGTGGACGCGGCGCGCACGTCGTCGATCACGATGAAGTAGTGCGACGGATGCAGGTCGGCGAGTCGATGCACCGGCACGCCGTGCGGCATCTCGAAGGTCCGGCGGCGCTTGGTGGGCTGGTACACCCGGGCCGACCCGGTGGCCAGCGTGGAGAAGTGTCGATAGACCTCGGCCGGTCCGAGGCGATTCGCCTGCCAACCGAGTCTCGTGAGCAGACGCGAGCGCTCGGCAAAGCGAGGTGCAAACCGCCAGATGATGTGCGCCACCCGACCCGCAGGCCACAGCAGCAGATCTGCGCGGCTCCACGTGCGCAGGTTGAGCGCCAGCGTGCCGCCGGGACGCACGACACGAACGGACTCACGCACCAGTTCGAGTGCAACCTCGGGCGTGCAGTGCTGCAGGGTGATGTACGAGAACACCAGATCGGCCTGTTGATCGCCCACCAGCAGCGAGCGACCACCGTCCACCACTGCGGTCTCGAGGCGAGCGACATTGCCGTGACGGCTCACGGTCTCGCGGCAGCGCTCGAGGAAACCGGGATCGATGTCGGTGGCGATCACGTGGCCGTAACGACGCGTGAACGCAGCGGTCATCCGACCGATACCCGAACCGATCTCGAGCAGTGTGCGCTGCTGATCGTCGCTGCGGGTGAGACCCATGAGGTCGAACCATCGCTGCACCTCCTCATCGCCCTGGGCAACGAAGAGCGGGAGCGAGGCTTCCTCGCCGGTGACGTTGTTGAACACCCAGCCGGTGTCACGCACAACATCATCGGCGTTACCGAGCACTTCGGCCCGACGACCGGCGCGTCGCCAGATCACCGACCGTGCCCGGAGTGCCATGGACTTACTTCCGATCGGGCAGTGGGGCCGAATAGGCCTCGCCCGAGTCGAGGCCGAATGCCCGATGCAGCACCTGACAGGCCCGTTCGGTGGCCGACGCAGCAACCACCACCGAGATGCGGATCGTCGAGGTGGAGATCATCTCGATGTTCACCTGCTCATCCGCGAGCACCCGGAACATCTTGGCGGCGATACCGGGCGATGTCTTCATGCCGGCACCCACCAGCGAGACCTTGGCGATATCGGTCTGGTGTGTGATGCCTGCGGCGCCGATGGACTTCGCCACGGTCTCCACGATGCCCAGCGCAACCTGGAGATCGGACTTGGGCACCGTGAACGAGATATCGGTCTTGCCATCGGCGGACGAGTTCTGGACGATCATGTCCACGTTCACGTTCGCACTCGCCAGTGGCTCGAACAGCGCTGCGGAGATGCCGGGTCGGTCGGGAACCGACTGCACGGTGATCTTGGACTCGTTCACATCCTGAACGATCCCGGAGATGATGGGGTCTTCCACGCTCGGCTCCTCGGCGTTGACCCACGTGCCTGGCTCCCAGGTGAAACTGCTGCGCACGTGGAGTGGGACATGGTGATTGCGGGCGAATTCGACAGACCGCAGCGCGAGCACCTTGGAGCCTGCGCCGGCCATCTCGAGCATCTCTTCGAAGCTGATCCGCTTCAACTTGCGTGCTTGGGGCACGATGCGCGGATCGGCAGTGAACACACCCGTGACGTCGGTGTAGATCTCGCAGCTGTCGGCGCCGAGCGCCGCCGCGATGGCGACTGCAGTGGTGTCGCTCCCGCCACGGCCGAGCGTGGTGATCTCGTTGGAGGTGGACAGACCCTGGAAGCCCGCCACCACGACAACCTTGCCCTCGGCGACGGCTTCGCGGGCACGATCGGCCTTGACCTCGAGAATCTTGGCCTTGCCGTGCACCGAGTCGGTGATGATGCCCATCTGATCGCCGGTCAACGAGACGGCATCGATACCTACATCGGCCAGAGCCATCGACACGAGGGCCATCGACACCTGCTCGCCCGTGGTGAGCAGCATGTCCATCTCGCGGCCCGGCCGGGTGGATGACACCTGCTCGGCGAGCGCAATGAGGTTGTCGGTCGACTTGCCCATCGCCGACACCACGAGCACCACATCGTTGCCGTGGCGACGCGTAAAAGCGACGTGCTCGGCGACGGCGCGAATGCGCTCCGGGTCGGCTACCGACGTGCCGCCATACTTCTGGACGATGAGACCCACGGGAAACAGACGCTACCGCCGGTCCCGAGGCCCGAGTGGCATGTTGCCCCGCCCGTCACCGCGCTGGCGGTCGAAGCCGACGCGGTGAGGTTTCACCTATCGCGCGCCGTCGGGACCCGAAGTCACCAGATTTCGCCCAACGTTCACCCCGTGCACCTACCGAGGCCGACGCGTGAATGATTTACTCAACGTATGTTGAGCGAAACGGCGGTGCTCTCAACGGCCTGGGCCGATGGGGTCCACCAGTGATCCCCCGGTGGACCACCGACAGACGGCTCTCGGCCCGAGCCGCGTTGCATGCGGCGTTGGGCGAACCGGCCCGATTGGCCATCGTCGAGGACCTTGCTGCCAGCGACCGCTCGCCCAAGGAACTCGCCGACCGTCTCGGTATCGGGTCCAACCTGCTCGCACATCATCTCGAGGTCCTCGAACACGCAGGCGTCATCAGCCGCTCCAGTTCGGCGGGTGACGGACGCCGTCGCTATGTGCGCCTGAGGAACGATGTGGTCAGGCAACTCGACCTCCGGGTGAACGTTCCCCGAGGCGACATGCTGTTCGTCTGCACACGCAACTCGGCCCGCTCCCAGTTAGCCGCCGTGCTGTGGAGGGCCCGAACCGGTCGGCCAGCCGAGTCGGCAGGCACCGAGCCGGCAACGAGGGTGCACCGCGGCGCCCTTGAAGCAGCGCATCGGGCGGGACTCTCGCTCGACGAGGCCACGCCGCGCGCGCTCGGAGCCGTGCCACGAACCGTCCAGGTGGTCACCGTGTGCGATCTCGCACACGAGCAGCTCGACGGCGAGTCGCACTGGTGGCATTGGTCGATACCCGATCCGGCAGGTCCGGGAACGGCTCGCTCGTTCGACGCGGTGGTCGCCGAACTCGATGCGCGCATCGCGTCCGTGACCCGAACTATGCCCAATCAACCCCGAACTATGCCCAATCAACAAGGAACAGAACCATGACCGTACGCATCGGGATCAACGGGTTCGGACGTATGGGCCGACTCGTGGTTCGGGCACTTCAACATCATCCAGAACTGCAGTTGGTTCATGTCAACGAGCACCGGGGAGGGATCGACGCAGCGGCCCACCTTCTCGAGTTCGACACTGTCCACGGCCGATATCCCGGAACGGTCGGTGTGCAAGGACATTCGTTGCTGATCGACGGCACACCGGCGACCTTCAGTGAACATGGTGCACCCCGAGACATCGGCTGGGATCGATATGGCGTCGATCTCGTCATCGAGGCTACGGGTGCGTTCAAGACGACTGCAGATATCGAGCCGCACCTCGAACAGGGTGTGCAGCGGGTAGTGGTTGCCTGCCCCGTGAAGAGCGCCGACGTGCTCAACGTGGTGATGGGGTGCAATGACCATCTCTACGACCCGCGCATCCATCGCATCGTCACAGCCGCATCATGCACCACCAACTGCCTCGCCCCGGTGGTGAAGGTGCTCCACGAATCGATTGGCATCGAGCGCGGTGCCATCACCACTGTGCACGACGTCACCAACACTCAAGTGATCGTTGACGCCCCGCACAAGGACCTCCGCCGCGCCCGATCTGCGCTGAACTCACTCGTCCCGACCTCCACCGGCTCGGCAACGGCGATCACGCTCATCTATCCGGAACTGACCGGGAAACTGAACGGCATCGCCGTGCGGGTCCCCCTGCTCAATGCATCGCTCACCGACTGCGTGTTCACCATGTCGCGCGAGGTCACCGTCGACGAGATCAACGGGCTCCTGCAGGACGCATCGGCGGGAGGTCTGCGCGGCATTCTCGGTTTCGAAACGCGCCCCTTGGTATCGGCGGATTACACCAACGACACACGGTCGGGCATCGTGGACGGGCTCTCCACGATGGTGATCGACGGACGAATGGTGAAGGTGCTCGTTTGGTACGACAACGAGTTCGGTTACGTGCACCGCATGGCCGAACTCGCAGCGAAGGTCGCTGGACTGCAACAGGTACCTCAGTGAGGCTGCGCAACTACGCTCTCGTCACGGCGGGCTACTGGGTGTTCACGCTGACCGACGGAGCGCTTCGGATGCTGGTGCTCCTGCACTTCAACGAACTCGGCTATTCACCGGTAGCAATCGCGTTCCTCTTTCTCGCCTATGAGTTCATGGGGATCCTCACGAACCTGCTCGGAGGCTGGGTCGGCGCACGAACAGGTCTCAATCGAACTCTGATTGCAGGGCTCGGACTGCAGATCGTGGCGCTCGCGGCGCTCACGTTGGAATCACCTACATGGGAGCGATGGCTCTCGGTGTCGTTCGTGATGGCCATGCAGGCTCTCTCCGGCGTAGCGAAGGACCTCACCAAGATGAGTTCCAAGAGCGCGGTCAAGACTGTCGCCGGCGACGGCTCGCTCTTCCGTCTCGTAGCGATCCTCACTGGTTCGAAGAACGCGCTCAAGGGCGTCGGGTTCTTTGCTGGCGCTGCACTCCTCTCGGCGGTCGGCTACGACGGTGCACTCTGGACGATGGCCGGCGCTCTCGCCGTGACCGTGACTGCGCTACTGATCTTCCTGAACGAGGACATCGGCAAGTCGAAGAAGAAGCCCCCGCTGCGTTCGGTGCTGTCGAAATCACCGGCCATCAACCGACTGTCGGCAGCCCGATTCTTTCTGTTCGGTTCGCGTGATATCTGGTTCGTCGTTGCGCTTCCGGTCTTCCTCTCGGACCAACTCGGCTGGTCCGAACGCGGCGTCGGCGGATTTCTCGCCATCTGGATCATCGGGTACGGAATCGTTCAGTCCTACGCCCCTCGCCTGCTCACCCGCGGTAACCGGCACGTGGACGAAGTGAGGGCCTCACAGCACTGGGCGCTCGCGCTTGCACTCGTCTCGGCCGCGATTGCGGTGCTCGTTGCCTTCGATGTTGCTGTGACCGCGACGATCGTTGGTGGTCTCATCGTCTTCGGGATCGTGTTCGCGATGAACTCATCACTGCACTCGTTCCTCGTACTCGCGTTCGCCGACGATGACGAGGTTGCACTCGACGTCGGCTTCTACTACTCGGCCAACGCCGCCGGTCGTCTGGTGGGCACACTGCTCTCCGGCCTGCTCTACCTCTGGGGTGATCTCGCCGCGGCGCTCTGGGGTTCTGCCGCCTTCGTCGTTCTCACCTGGCTCTTCGCCCTTCGCCTTCCGCCCACTCCCGAGAACGTCGGAATCTCGCTGTCATCCATCGATGCCGGCGATTGATCCGTCAGGGGGTCTGTTGGGCGAGCTCGAACGTGATCGGTTTGAGGCCCTTGATCCGTGCAATGCGCTCGCGTCGCACGAGATGGCGAAGGTGTGCGGCGGTTTCGTTCACCGCTGCACGATGCATCATCTGGTCGAGCTCACCCCACGGACGGTTCCACGCCAGTGACTTCGCAAGGTCCCACAACGTCTTGGGGCCCGACGACAGCTCGGTGAGCAACGACTCGAGATGTGCCTCGTGGTGGGCGACGATCTCGCGAACCCGGTGATCGAGGTGCTCGAAGCGGTGCTCGTGCGCAGGGAGCACCCAGGCCACATCGGGTTGGTTCACCTTGTGCAGCGATGCGATGAAGTCGCCGAGCGGATCGCCATGCCGGTCGGCTCGTGAGATGGCGATGTGCGGCGTGATGGTGGGCAGGATGTGATCGCCGGCCAACAACAGCGCGTGGTCGGGCACTCGGAAGCACGTGTGACCGGGTGAGTGGCCCGGTGTCCACACGGCGTCCACCCGCCAACCGGGCACGTCTACCCGCTGGCCGTCGCTGAGTTCGCGGTCCGGTTCGATCATGCGAGGACGTGACTTGCCCGACGGTCGGGTACGCACCACGATCTCGTCCTCGCTCGCGCCTGCGTCCAGCAACATCGCCGCCACCTCGTCGACGAAGTCCGAGCGTGCGTGATCGCTCCCGCCCATCTTCGGGATCATCGCTGCGTCCTTCGGGTGCATGGCGATCCACGAACCGGATGCGGCATGGATCCGAGCCGACAGGCCGTGATGATCCGGGTGCATGTGGGTGACGAGCACGCCGTAGCAGTCGTCCACGCGGTAGCCGGCCAGTGCCATGCCGTCGACGAGGCTGTTCCAACTCGTGTCGTCGTCCCAGCCTGCGTCGATCAGTACCGGGCCGCGGTCGGTTTCGAAGGCATACACATTCGTGTGCCCGAGCGGGTTGTTCGGAATGGGCACGGGGATGGACCACAGCCCGGGAAGCACCTGCTCGGTGGGTGGCGTGGGTATCGCCGAGCGGGGGACCTCCATGCCCCCATGATGGCCGATAACCTCACGCACTCGTGGGTACTGCGAAGCGTGAACGCAAGAAGGCCAACCGTCAGCTCCGCCTCGAGCAACTGCACAAGCAGCAGCGTGTGCAGAAGGTTCGTCGCCGTGGCCTGCAGTTGGGCATCATCATCCCGGTCGCCGTGGCGATCCTCGTGCTCATCATCATTGCGGTGAACTCGGGCGACGACAGCAACGAGGCAGCCGACACCTCGGTGCCCGCCAGCACCGAGGTCCCGCTCACGTCCGACGCACCCGGCGTCACCGAGGCACCCACCGATTCGGTTGCGAACGCCGACTGCCCGAAAGAAGACGGCTCGTCCACCAAGACCCAGGCCTTTACGGCGGCTCCGCCCACGTGCATCGACCCGAACACGGTGTACGTCGCCACCGTCACCACCAACAAGGGCAAGTTCACGATCGAACTCGATCCGGCTGTGGCTCCCAAGACCGTGAACAATTTCGTGTTCCTCGCGCGCTACCACTACTTCGACGGCATCACGTGCCATCGCATCATCCCCGACTTCGTGGTGCAGTGCGGTGACCCCAAGGGCGACGGCACCGGTGGACCGGGATACACGTTTGCCGACGAACTCCCGACCGAAGGCGCCTATCAACTCGGTTCGCTCGCGATGGCGAACAGCGGACCCGACACCAACGGCAGCCAGTTCTTCATCATCACGGGACCCAACGGCGTGGCACTGCCGCCGAAGTACTCACTGTTCGGTCAGGTGACCGACGGCTTCGACACCACTGTGAAGTCGATGGAGGCCGCCGGTACGCCCTCGGGTGCGCCGACCGAGCCCGTCACGATCGAGTCGGTGGTCATCAGCGCGAAGACCGACACAACCTCGCCGACTCCCACCACCGAACCGGCACTCGGCGCGCCCGCAAACTGACCCGGCACGTCCGTGGTCACACGGGCAGGTTGCCGGCAACCTCGGCGCCGTCCCCCACGAGTTCCCAGCGACCATCGGTGCGGATGGCTGCGGTTCCCGACGGAAGGGTGAGCACCGGTAGGTCCTTTGCCAGCAAGTGTGTGCGGTGCAGACGGTCAGCGGACCAAGTCTCCGCCTCACCGATGACGGCGAGCGGACTGACGAGCCCGAGGCCGAGGGTGAAGGCTCCACCGCGTGGATCAGTCATCGGGTCGCAGATGGCTGCGGCACACGCGCCGGCCGCAGCAAGTACCCCGCGTTGGGCGACATCGCAGATGGCCTCCCACACCGGCGTGTCTTTCATCGTGGAGCGCAGATGCAGGGGCGAGTCGCCCACCAACAGCACGAACGACGATGCGCGCACCGTGTCGGCGTGCCGGGTCTCGGAGGCATCTCTCCGGCTCAGCACCATCAATCCGGTGGCGGTCGCACCGAGCGCGGCGAACCAGGCCTGCGCGGTGGCAACCGCTCGCTCGGGATGCTCGAAGGCATCGGCAGTGGGGAGCACGAGGACCGAGTTCGACCCGCTCGCCGCCAGCAATCGCTGCGAGAGCGACGTGTTCGCCCCCACGTCGGTGCAAGCAGAACCACCCAGCAGCGCTACGACTCCCATGCCTGTCCTCCCTCGGTGCGCCGACCGCATGGGCCGCCGCCCGGCCCACTGTGGTCGGGGGACCGCTGCAACTCAAGTTACCAACGGGTAACCACTTCGTCGTGGGTGGCCCCGCCGCCGTGCCGCGACCCCGTATCCCGCTCGGCACACTCGTAGCCGTGGACGCATCGAGGGGCGCGTGGGATCAGCCACCGTCGGATCTCAACCGGAGCGAATGGACGTTCCCGGATCCGTCACGCGCCGACTCCGATGGACTCGTGGCGATCGGCGGCGACCTCGAAGCCGCAACGCTCATCGACGCCTACCGGTCCGGGTTGTTCCCCATGCCGGTGTCCAAACGACACATCGGCTGGTTCTCACCGGACCCGCGCGGCATCATCCCCATCGACGCACTCCGGGTGACGCGCTCGCTGCGCCAGAGCATGCGCCGCTCTGTGGTGACGGTGAACGAGGACTTCGAGCGGGTCATGCGCGCATGTGCCGATCCCCGACGACCTCACGGGTGGATCAACGAAACCTTCATCTCGGCCTACACGCGCTTGCACCGTCTGGGGTGGGCACACAGCGTGGAGACCCGTACCGAGACCGGCGAACTCGTGGGTGGTCTCTACGGCGTACGCATCGGCGGATTCTTCGCCGGCGAGTCGATGTTCTCGCTGCAGCGTGATGCGTCCAAGGTTGCGCTCGTGGCGCTGGTGGAACTGATGAAGGCCTCACGGATGGAACTGCTCGACGTGCAGTGGCTCACTGCGCACCTCGAGAGTCTTGGTGCAACGGCCATCCCTCGCTCCGACTACCTCGGGCGCCTCGCCCGTGCCACGATTGCTCGCTGATCATGACAGCGCGTCCTCCGCATCGGCTCCGACGACCCGCTCGCAACGTATTGCACGTTGCGGTGGCGCTGTCGACTGCGCTGGCGATCGCCTCGTGCTCCAGCGAGAGCGACACCGATGCAACGTCGAGCGAATCCGCCATCACTGCCGGCACTCCAGACGACTCCGCACCGATCACCACGCTCGACGCAGCAGCGCTCGGCGACTCGCCGGCGGCGCAACTCCCCGCACTTCGCACACTGATTGCTGCCGCCACACCGATTCGTCGTTTCTCCGCAGGCAGTGACCTGCTGGGCGTGTGGATCTGCCGCGTACCGCGCGGTGTGCAGGATCGCATGTACAACCCCGTGGACTTCCGTCTCGACATCGATGCCGAACGCGCCACCGAGTTGCTGGAACGTCACGTCACCGAATACTTCCGGGTGCTCTCGCACGGTGCCTACGTTCCGCAGTTCGTACAGGGCGGCGAGGTGTCCATCGACGTCGACGGATCCAACCGTGATTGCGTGGACCGCGCGCTTCGCCGTGCGGGGCCCGACGTGAACGCCGTCGTGGTCATCGCCGATGCCGAACACGCATCCGACCAATCGGGTGGATGGGGTCGCCCCGGCACGCCGTGTGACCTACAGGCCGCCAGCTGCACCGCCCGGGTCACCGGACGCGCCACGTACATCGGTGCGTCGGACTTCCACCCCGAGTGGGGCGAGGTGCCTGCGGTAGACCTCCAGGAACACGAGATCGGCCACTCGCTCGGATTGCCGCACTCGGGTGAGGGCGATGGCTACACGAGTGCCATCGACCTCATGAGCAACAGCGCCTCGCCTCGTGACCGTCTGCCTGATCGCCGTGATGCACCCGACACCCTCGGCGTCAACCGACTTGCCCTCGGGTGGATCCCCCTCGCCGATGTGGACGTGGGTGTCCCCTCGGGCGCGCAGCACACGCTCGTACCGTCGAACGCGGCGACCGGTCGCCGGCTCCTCGTGCTCCCCATCGACGACCTGAGGTTCCTCACCGTCGAGGTCGTCTCGAACAGCGGTTTCAACTCCCATCTGCCGGCACCGGGTGTCGTAGTGCACGAAATCGACCAAAGCCCGGCAGCATGTCGGGGCACCGGGGACAGCCGACCCTGTGTGAACGAATACCGCAAGCAACCAGTCCGTTCGGGCACCGCACCCTTCACCGACCTGCTCGGGGTGGGCACCACATGGTCCGGATCGGGATGGGCGATACGAGTGGTGCAATCGACAGGTGACACCTGGACCGTAGAAGCCCACCGAACCGACACCGCAAAGGAGCAATCGTGAAACAGGCGTGGATGATGCGCACGTACTCGGGGCACTCGACGGCCCGCGCGTCCAACGCGCTGTATCGCACGAATCTCGCGAAGGGTCAGACCGGTCTGTCGATCGCGTTCGATCTCCCCACCCAGACCGGTTACGACCCTGATCACCTGCTGGCGCGCGGCGAGGTGGGAAAGGTGGGTGTGCCGGTGGCGCACCTCGGTCACATGCGCACGCTGCTGGACTCCATCCCCCCGGGTGAGATGAACACCTCGATGACCATCAACGCCACGGCTGCGTGGTTGCTCGGCCTGTACGTGGCGAACGCCGCCGATCAAGGAGTGCCCAGCACGCAACTGCGCGGCACCACCCAGAACGACATCGTGAAGGAATACCTGAGCCGCGGCACATACATCTTCCCGCCCGAGCCGTCGAAGCGGCTCATCGTGGACATGATCGCGTGGTGCGCGAAGAACGCGCCCAAGTGGAATCCGATGAACGTGTGCTCGTACCACCTGCAGGAGGCCGGGGCCACGCCGGTGCAGGAGATTGCCTACTCACTCGCCACCGCCATCGATGTGCTCGATGCGGTGCGCGCGAGCGGTCAGGTAGCGCCCGAGGAGTTCGAGCAGGTCTTCGGCTCGATCTCGTTCTTCGTCAATGCCGGTATCCGGTTCGTCGAGGAGACGTGCAAGATGCGCGCCTTCACCGACCTCTGGGACCGAATCGGTCTCGAGCGCTACGGAGTGCAGGACCCGAAGGCCCGGCGCTTCCGCTACGGCGTGCAGGTCAACTCGCTCGGCCTCACCGAGGCACAGCCCGAGAACAACGTGCAGCGCATCCTGCTCGAGATGCTGGCCGTGACACTCAGCGAACGCGCACGTGCCCGTTCCATCCAGTTGCCCGCATGGAACGAGGCGCTCGGACTCCCACGTCCGTGGGATCAGCAGTGGTCGCTGCGCATGCAACAGGTGCTGGCGTACGAGACCGATCTGCTCGACTATCCCGACATCCTCGACGGCTCCAAGGTGATCGAGGCCAAGACGGCTGAGTTGCGTGATGCTGCGTGGGCAGAACTGCAAGACGTCCTCTCGCTCGGCGGGGCGTTCGAGGCAGTGGACGAACTGAAGGGGCGCCTCGTTGCCTCCATGGCGGAGCGCACTCGTCGGATCGAGTCCTCCGAGCAGGTGGTGGTAGGTGTCAACTCGTTCACCGAGACCGAACCGTCGCCGCTCGGTGGTGCAGGTGCCATCTTGAAAGTGGATCCTGCGGTGGAGCAAGAGACCATCGACGATGTGAACGCGTGGCGCGCCAGCCGGGACCAAGCCGCTGTTGCCACAGCACTGGACTGGCTGCGGCGTGCTGCAGCCAGCGACGAGAACATCATGGGGCCCACCATTGCGCTCGCACAGGCCGGAGGCACCACAGGCGAGTGGGCAGGCGCGTTGCGCGAGGTGTTCGGCGAGTTCCGTGCGCCCACCGGCGTGTCGGCCGCAGTGGGGCGCCGACCCGTGGAGCTCGCCGCCGTTGCCGAGCGTGTGCGTGCCATGGCAGGAGGACCACCGAAGTTGCTCGTGGCCAAGCCGGGCCTCGATGGTCACTCGAACGGTGCCGAACAGATCGCCGTGGCTGCGCGTGATGCGGGTATGGAAGTGGTGTACAGCGGTATCCGCCTCACTCCCGAGCAGATTGCTGCATCGGCACGTGATGAGGATCCCGATGTGATCGGTCTCTCCATCCTGTCGGGTTCACACATGGATCTCGTGCCGGCTGTGGTGAACACCGTGCGCGCTCAGGGCGTGGATGCACCCATCGTGGTGGGCGGCATCATCCCCGAGGAAGACCGAGGCCCGCTCATGGATGCCGGGGTGGCAGCGGTGTACACACCGAAAGACTTCGAGCTTGCACGCATCATGTCGGACCTCGCAGATTTGGCAGAAGCGCATCGCGCTTCATGACCAGCACAGCGCATCGCGCTTCATGATCAGCACAGCGCACCGCGCTTCATGACCAGCACAGCGCACCGCGCGCGTTGACTCAGCCCCGCGGCACAGTGGTGGTGGCCGACGGTGGTATCTCCAGCACCTGGCCCACCTCGAGTCGGTCACGGTTCACGATGCCGTTGAACAACGCCAGTTCGTCTGCGGTGACACCGAGTCGCCGGGCGATGTTCTCGAACGTGTCGCCCTCTCCCACCACATAGGTGGGGTACACGATCACCGTGGTGGACGGCGGAATCGTCGAGAGCGGCGGCAGTGGCGAGAGCGTGACGCCGGGGCGGTCTCGAACATGACGGCTCTGCGAGCACGCCGCCACCGACGTGGCGAGTACGAGCGCAAGCAGCACCACACGGACTGCAGGGGTGCGCGGCGAGCACTTCGTCTGCTCACGACTGGGTACCGAGTGCTCCACGGAGCGGCAGGCTAGTTCCGCGGCTGGCTCTAGGATCTGCACGATGCCGAGCGGAGTCGATGTGGATGAGCAGGTGCACTTTCCCGGTGCACGCCGACCCGATCGCCAGTACCGCCTCGACGCCCACGGTGTCGGTATCGCAGTGAGCGAGTGGGGTGCGTCTGACGACCAACCACTGCTGCTGGTGCACGGCGGGTTCGATTTCGCCGGCACCTACGACGTGTTCGCACCGATGTTGGCTGCGCAGGGTTTCCGTGTGATTGCGTGGGACCAGCGCGGCCACGGCGACAGTGACCATGCGCATCTCTACGGCTGGGACGCCGATCTTCGTGATGCACTGGTGGTGCTCGATCACGTGGGCACTGCTCCTGTCCCCGTGATCGGACACTCCAAGGGTGGGTCGCTCATCATCCAGGTGGCCGACGCTCAGCCATACCGGTTCTCGCACATGGTGAACCTCGATGGCATCCCGTGCAAGAAGCGCGCACCCGATATCGCCGAGCACGACCGCACCACCATGGTGGCCAAGGACATCGAGGCGTGGCTGGACCACCGCAGGCGCACAGCGCTCGCGTCGCGCAAGCCCGACACGCTCGACGGCCTCGCACGCCGCCGTCAGCGCATCAATCCGAGACTCTCGGTGGACTGGCTCCGATACCTCGTCACTGTCGGTGGACGCCGCGACGATGACGGCTGGCGCTGGAAACTCGATCCGTCGATGCGTTTCGGTGGATTCGGTCCGTGGCGTCCCGAGTGGACCCAGATGCGTCTTCCCGGCATCGAGGTGCCGTTCCTCGGTGTACTCGTCTCGGAGTCCGAGGAGATGGGTTGGGGTACGACACCTGACGAACTCACCGGCTGGGTGCCCCCGCGGGGACACATCGAACTGGTGGAGGGTGCAGGTCACTTCGTGCACATCGAACAGCCCCAACTGGTGCTCGATCTCGTGATGAATCTGCTGAACGGGAACACTGCACGATGACGGCAACGATCGCGATCCAGCACAACAAGGTGACGCTCGCGCTGCACGAACTGCGCGGGGGCGAGGGCCAGCCGCTGCTGTTGCTCCACGGCCTCGGCGAACGCACACACGCCGCACTGCCCCAGTGGGCTGAGGTCTGGACGGGCCCGGTATTCGGCCTCGACTTCACCGGACACGGCGAGTCCACGGTGCCGCGAGGCGGTGGCTACTCGTGCGAAGTGCTGATGGCCGACGCCGACGCAGCACTCGGCCATCTGGGAACCAGCACCGTCGCCGGGCGCGGCCTCGGCGGCTACATCGCGCTGCTCATTGCGGGTGCCCGGCCCAGCCTCGTGCGCGGCGCACTCATTGCCGACGGCCCGGGCATCTTCGGCGGCGGCTCGGCACCCACGTCGCTGAACTTGGCGGTGCCCGACGACCTCGGCCGGGGCACCCCGGACCCATTCGCACTCCTGGAACTCTCCAAAGACGTACGGCCCGCCGACTACGCGGCGAACTTCGTGCGTCTCGCCGTGCAGCACTCCGGCCTCGAACAACCCATTGCCGTGTCGGCCAAGGTGCGACCGGCGTGGCTCGAGGCGGTGGTGAACGAAGCCGGGGTGGTGGAGTGCACCACGGCGGCCGCCCTCGCCATGTTCCACCGACACCGCAC
>JAFMJD010000020.1 GCA_017853685.1 Actinomycetota bacterium
TGACGGTCTTGCCGGTACCCATCGGCGCACCGGTGCTGGTGATGACGATGCACACCCGCGGATCACGACGGATTGCCGGGATGCGCTTGCGCTGGCGACTTGCGGTCAGCCAGAACTTCCCGTCGTGCTCGAGGTAACTCATGATGACTGCCATCGAACTGCCGTCGGCAGTGGTCCAGCAGAACACGCACTCGTTCTGCTGCTCGATCATCTTGAGTTCATCGGCCTCGTCGAGGCCGTACTTGGTGACGTCCTCGTAGTTCTTGATGAAGTTCTCGAGATCGCCGATGGCGTCCCCGCCGGTTGCGCCGCTCATGGATATATCTCCTGTCATTCCCAAGCGACGCCGGCATCCACCGACCGCTGTGTATCGGCGCCCATCTTGGCTCCGTCGTAGCCCACGCGCAGGCCCTTCTCGACGGACACCACGACGCGACGCGGCGAGTCGAGGAACTTCGCGAACAGATCCACTCGCTCCTTGCCGTACTGCCCCATGAGGCGCTCAGCCAGAGCCGGATAGAACCATTCCTTCGTGAGGCGATCATCGTGCACCGTGGCGATGCCCTTGTAGGTCACCGTCTTGTTCCTGCCCATCGGCGCACCGGTGCTGGTGATGACGATGCACACACGCGGATCACGACGGATCGCCGGGATGCGCTTGCGCTGGCTGCTGGCCGTGAGCCAGAACTTCCCGTCGTACTCGAGGTAGCTCATGATGACCGCCATGGCGCTGCCATCGGCCGTTGTCCAGCAGAACGTGCACTCGTTCTGCTCCTCGATCATCCTGCGCTCGTCGGCGTCGTCGAGGCCATACTTGGTGACGTCCTCGTAGTTCTTGATGAAATTCTCGAGCTCACCCACGGTGAAGTTCCCCCTTGCTCACACCGGCACTTGCTGCCGACGTCATGGTAATTGCTCAGCCACGTTCGCCGCCGGGAGCCTCCGGCGGCAGGAAGTGACCCACGTTCGCGCTGATGCCTCCATCGCAGGGAATGGTGACCCCGGTGACGAAGCTGGCGTCGGGGGAACACAAGAACCACGCAACCTGCGCCTGCTCGCGCGCACTGCCCCAGCGCTGCATCGGCACCCGTCGGGTCATGTCGCGGTGGAGCTCGGGCATCGTCTCGAGTCCCCGGGTCATCCCGGTGATCGTGGGGCCGGGTGCCACTGCATTCACTCGGATGCCGTGGGTGGCGTAATCGATGGCGGCCGCACGCACGAGGTTGATGACCGCCGCCTTCGATGCGTTGTACGCCCAACTGCCAGGATCGGCACGGATCCCCGAGGTGGACGCGGTTGCCACGATCGATCCGCCGCCGCTCGCCCGCAGGACGGGAGCGCTGTGGCGAATTCCGAGCATCACGCCGCGGACATTCACCGCGAGCACCTGGTCCAGTCGCTCGACTGCACCATCACCCTCGATGGGCGGCGACCCGACGACGCCGGCGTTCAGGAAGACGGCATCGAGGCGGCCCCACGTGTCACGGGCGGCTTGCACCATCGATGCGTTGGTGCCCGCCTGGCTCACGTCGCCTGCCACGGCGACGATGTCGGCACGCCCCGCACACCACGAGAGACCCTCGGCGGTGAGATCGACGGCAACCACCTTGTGGCCCCGTTCGCTGAACAGTTCGACTGCCGCCCGACCGATCCCCGACGCGGCACCCGTGATGATGGCAACTCGGTCCCCAGACATGCGCCCACCCTATGCTCCCCCTCGGCGGGGAATCGCATCCGTCCGTGGCGGGCGGACCAGACAGGGAGGGTTCAGATGGGGGCACCCAGCGGGCGCATCGACGCACACCTCGTGGTGGGCGGATGGTGGCACGACTTCGACTACGTACGTTTCGAGTTGCTCAAGCATCTGTACGCCGACGAACGCGTGCGCGTGAGCATTGCGTCGGACTTCGAGGATCTCGATGCCATCGACCGCGCCGACATCCTCGTGGCCTACACCTGCAATGTCCGACCGAGCGCGGAGGCTCAACGCGCGATCCGGTCATGGGTGGAACGCGGTGGACGGTTCTTTGCGCTCCACGGCACCAACTCGGCCATCGACCCGCCCGCCGAGATGGGCAAGGCCCCGTTCACCACACCGCGCGCCTTTCCCGACTGGGCCGATGTCCTCGGCAGCCAGTTCCTCTCACACCCCGCCATGGGCACCTTCCCGGTCACCATCTCGCCCGGAGCCGAGAACGATCCACTGCTCGCAGGCATCAAGCCGTTCGAGAGTGGATACGACGAGCTGTACCTGTGCGAGTACCACGGCACCATCGAACCGCTGCTCGAGACCCACTGGTCCGGCGACACCGGACTCGGTGCGTTCGCCGAGAACGAGTGGCCCGACAACGACCCGCGACTCGTGCTGTATCGGCGACCCCTCGGCAAGGGATGCGTGCTGTACTTCACGCTCGGCCACCGACGCGGCCACTACGACATGATCGCCCCGCCGTTCAACGGCATGTACTGGCCACAGATCGAGACCGGATCGTGGGAGGTTGCCGAGTACCACGAACTGCTGCGCCGTGGACTCGAGTGGTGCAAGGAAACCTTGCCGACCCCGGGTGGGCAGTCATGAAGGCCGGACTCGTCACGGGCCAACGACGGTTCGAACTCGTCGACATGCCCGATCCCGTTGCCCGACCCGGCACCGCAGTGGTCGACGTGCACCTCTGCGGGATCTGCGGCACCGACTTGCACGGTTTCCTCGGTTCCACCCCGTACAACCCGGCGATCTGCGGACACGAATTCGTGGGAACCGTTCGTCAGGTGGGCGACGGCGTGGGCCACCTCCACGAGGGCGACCGGGTGATCGCCGGAATCGCTCCGGCGTGCGGGCAGTGCCCGAGCTGTCTTGCCGGGCGCACGCGGTACTGCGTGAGCGCGTTCCTCGGAATGATCGGTCGTGATCCGCTCGCACCTCCGCACGGCGCCTTCGCCCGGGCGGTGGCCATGGACGCACGACGTTTCATCCCGGTGACCCGCCCGCTCACCGACGAACAGGCCGCCGTGGTGGAACCCACCACGGTCGGCCTTCACGCCGTGAACCGCACTCCGCCTCGTGTCACCGACACCGTGGTGGTGCAGGGATGCGGTCCGATCGGTCTGCTCACCCTGCAGGTGGCACGCGCCGCTGGCGCCAGCCATGTGGTGGCGGTGGAGCCCAATGAGGTCCGCCGTGCGCTCGCCGTGCGAGTCGGAGCACACGAGGCACTCACTCCGGAGGCTGCCCGCGAACGTTTCGGGTCCAGTGGCGCCGACCTCGTGTACGAGTGCGCCGGCGTGCCCGCGACGATTCAGGCAGCGGTGGACATGGTCCGACAGGGCGGAACCGTGAACATCGTGGGACTCGCGAGCGGTAACGCCACCATCTCGCCCCACGCATGGCTCATCAAGGAGGTCACCGTCGTCGGCTCGATCGGGTATCTGCACCACGAGTTCACCGATGCCATGGACCTCATCGCCACCGGCAAGGTGCAGACCGATCCGCTGCACGACTCCACCGTGGCACTCGGCGACCTACCGATCGCCATCGAACGGCTGGCCGACGATCCGTCGAGCGCCGTCAAGGTGTTGGTGGATCCCCGCTGACCGGGGACCCACCAACCACGCTCGTTACGCAGCGTCAGCTGCCGACGGTGTCGCCCGTCTCGCCGGAGTCGCCGCCCACGCCGCAGACCTCGCTGAGGTAGTCGTCGACTTTGTCACCGCGGGTCTGGATCTCTTCGTCCTGGGCCAACTTCTGGAACTCCGGATCGGCGAAGGCCTTCTGGATGTCGTAGTCGTTGTCCTTGATGATGTCGAGCAGTTCGCCGTACTTACCGATGACGAACTTCATGTCGCCCTTGATGTCGTCCGGTGCGTCCTTGGAGATCTCCTCGAAGGCATCGAGCGAGGCATCGAAGGCCTTCTTCACCTCGTCGGGCGTCGGTGCGTCGCCGAGGGCATCGAGGGAGTTGCTCTCCTCCTCGAGATCGCGCGCAGTCTGACAGAACTTGGAGTTGCTGTCCCCGCTCGGTGCTGCATCCGTCGAGTCGGACTCTGATGCTGCCGTGGTGTCACCCGACGCCGAATCCGATTTGGAATCGCTACAGGCAACGATGGACAACGACAGTGCAACCGCGGCTCCGGCCGCCAACAACCTCTTCATGTTTCCCCCTTGTTTGTGGAATCGCCAGAGCGTAGTTCCGTCACCCTCGACGTTCGGTGACCTGCTCCGGGCGCTCAGCCGACCTCGGAGACCGTGGTGGTCACCGCGGAGGGAACCGTGGTGGGCGATGTGGCCGGCCGGGGCCCCCGGAACGGACGCGGCGGGACTGACGTGGGTGCTGCAGGATCATTCAGGTCGATCCGGCAGTCGGCGAAGACCTGCAAGGTGTACTCAGGGTCGAAGTCGGCGCTCTGGGGATCGAAGTCGGCGGGCAGGCGCGGCTCCACACAGTCGAGTTTGGCCTCGTCGAGATCCGGGATGATCTCGAGCAGGATCCGCCTGATTCGTTGCGCAACGGTTTCGTTCCCGATCTCCTCGATCGGCCGATCCCCTTCGATGATGTCGATACGGCATTCGTTCTTCGTGTACTCGCGGACCCGCGTGAGTGCACCGGCAACTCGATCGGCATTGACACCCTTGGCCACCGCAGCGCTCACCTGTGTGACATCCCAGTCGACCGCCGATGCAGCGCGCACCGACTCGAGCAGCGTGAGGCGCAACAGGGCCGTATCGGGTTGGATCAGGTCCGGTGCCACCTGGGCCACGGCGTCGAAGGCCTGGAGACCGGCGATGTAGACCTCGCGGACCTCGCCCTGTGAGCCGAAGTTCGATCCGGGGTCTGCATAGACACGGATCTCGTCAGCCACCTCTCCCACCACTTCGCAGAACGGACGACCCGATACATCGAGCAATTGCACCTGCACGCTCGTCGTCGGCTCGACGGTGGCCGTGGGGTACACGGTGTCCTCGCCGTCCAACGGTGCATCGATACAGCCGACCAGCACGGCAAGTGCGAATACCCAGCCTGCCCTGCGAGTCACCATCGGCGAGAGGTTAGAGGTCGTCACGGTCCGGTGGCCGTCGCATCGAGCCAGTGCGCGTAGAGGGCCGAATACACCCCACCCCGGTCGAGGAGTGCTTCGTGGGTGCCGTCCTCCACCAATACGCCACGATCGAGCACCATCACCCGCTCCGCCCGCGCGGCCGTGGACAGTCGGTGCGCAATGGCGATGGTGGTGCGGCCTGCGGCGAGGCGCTCGAGTGCCCGACCGATACGAACCTCGGTGAGCGGATCCACTGCAGAGGTGGCCTCGTCGAGCACGAGCAGATCGGGATCCGCGAGATAGGCGCGCACCAGTGCCACGAGCTGGCGCTCGCCCGCCGAGAGCCGTTCGCCCCGTTCGCCCACCACTGTGTCGAGACCATCGGCGAGCGCGAAGAGCCAATCGTCGAGGTGGAGACTCACGAATGCATTCGAGATCTCCCGCCGCGTTGCCTCGGGCCGGGCGAACCGCAGGTTGGATTCGATCGTGCCGTCGAAGAGGAACGGCTCCTGGGGAACCAGCATCAATCGGGCGCGCAGGTCGCTGTTGGCGACGGACCGCAGGTCCACACCCCCGAGGTGCACCGCACCCGACGTGGGCTCCACGAATCGCGCGAGGATCCGGGCCAACGTGCTCTTGCCCGATCCCGTGGCGCCCACCACTGCGACACGTTGCCCCGCAGGAATGTGCGCGTTCACGCCGAGCAACGCCGGCGCATCGCTCTCGTCGAGCCCGGGGCGCGCTCGGTACACGAAGGTGACGCTGGCGAGATCGACCGACAACGCTCCAGCGGGAAGTGCCAGAGCGTGTTCGGGCTCGGGAGGACCGATCGGGATGTCCAGCACGCCGAGCACCCGCCGGAATCCCGCTACGGCGCTCTGCGTCTGGTCGAGGATCTCGGTGAACTCTGCGATGGGCTCGAGGAATCGGTAGGTGAGGAAGACGAAGCCCACCAACGCTCCCGCAGAGAGCCCCGATGCGGGTCCGAGCGCCACACCTACCGAGACCACCGCCGCAACCGTGAGTACGGAGAAGACCTCGCCGGACGGGAACAGGAATGCCGCGAAGCGACTCGCCCGAACCTGGGCATCGGCACGTCGTCTGGCCACTCGACGCGTGGCCAGCACCGAGCGCTCACCGATCCCGTAGGAGCGCACCACGTGCGCACCGGTCACCACCTCGGAGATCTGGGCCATCGTGTCGCCGTTGAGTCCTCGCGCAGCGTCGTAGGCGGCAACGAGGCGGCGTTGGACCCACCGCAGCACGATGAAGAGCGGCGCACTCACCACGAAGGCAATACAGGCGAGCACCCAGTTGTAGGCCAGCATCACCCCGGCCACGATCAGCATCAGCGCTCCGTCGAGGAGCCACGCGAGTCCACCCCATGCGAAGAACTGGGTGAGTGTCTCGATGTCGGAGGTGACCCGCGCAACGAGTGCGCCACGACGTTCCTCGGCGTGGTCCTCGAGACCGAGTCGGTGGATGTGGTTGAACAGTCGGACGCGCAGGCCGTACAGCGCATGCTCGCTGCGCACACCGAGGCGCGCAACGGCCTGGCGCTGGCACACCGTGGCGAGCAGCAACGCGGTTGCTGCAACGATCGCCAGCACCACGATGCGCGAGATATCGACCGCGCCCTCCCGGAGTCCGTGGTCGACCGCCTGCTGCACGGTGATGGGGACCACCACCCGCCCCGCTGCGCCTCCGAGCGCGAACAACACCGTGAGCCCAAAGCCCTGGCGCAACTCCGGGACCACGCGGATTCCGCGCCCGAGCGTGGCCGCTGCGCCGAGGTCGGGACGGTCGAGGGTCATGACGTCTCCCCGTCGGGTGTCGCTGCCCGGTCGTGCTCGTACGCCTCGACGAGGTTTCGGTACTCGGGATGCGCCTCGAGCAGTTCAGCGTGCGTTCCCTGCGCACGGACCCGACCGTCGACGAGGAAGACCACTTCGTCGGCCAGCGCGATCGTGGATGGTCGTGATGCAACGAGCAGCGTGGTGGTGCCCGTCGCCCGCTCGCCCAGCATCCCCAGGATCCGCGCCTCGGTAGAAGGGTCGAGCGCCGAGGTCGTGTCGTCGAGCAACAACACCGCCGGGCGCCGAACCAGCGCACGGGCGAGGGCCACCCGCTGCCGCTGCCCACCCGACAGGCTCACCCCTCGTTCGCCCACCACGGTGTCACTGCCCATCGGCAGGGTGTCCACGAATTCGTCGGCGGCGGCACACCGCAAGGCCTCAGCGACCTCGGAGTCGGTGAACTCCTCGCCGAGCGTCACGTTCTCGGCAATGGTGCCCGAGACGAGGAACGCCTCCTGAAAGACGGTCGCAGTGCCACCCGGGCAGACCGAGATCGTGCCGCGCTCCGCCGCGAGCAAGCCGGAGATGAGCGAGAGCAACGTGGTCTTGCCCGAACCGGTAGCGCCCACGATCGCCACCGTGGTGCCGGCGGCGACGCGCAGCGTCAGGTCGGAGAGCACCGGCGCTGCGCCCGATGCAGCGCCGTCGTAGCTGAACCCGACGGACTCGCACTCCACTGCGACACCGGGCGGGGCTACGAGGAGGCGGCGGGCCGGATCGTCGCCGATCGGTTCATCGAGGATCTCGCGTATGCGCGCCCAGCCGGCAAGTGACGCCGGCAGCATGGCGAGCGCCCACCCCACGAGGCGCAACGGGAACACGAGCAGTGTGAACAGGTAGAGGAAGCTGGTGAGCCCACCCACGCTCAGATCCCCCGAACGCACGCGCATGGCGCCGAGCACGAGCAGACCGATATTGGCGAGCGCCGGAATCGCATCGAGCGCAGCCTCGAAGGAGGCCCGCAGCGACACTGCACGCACGCGCGCATCACGAAGCCCACCGGCGATGTGGGCGAGACGGTCCGACTCACGGGCCTCCGCACCGAACGCCTTCACCACCGTGACTGCCTCGAAGCTCTCGTGCACCGCCGCCGACAACACTCCCAACTGCCCCTGGGCTCGTTCGAAGTACGGATTCACCCGGCGCTGATACACCACGTTGAGTGCGGTGAGCGACGGGAACAATGCTGCCGCAACGAGCCCGAGCACGGGGTCAGTCACCACCAGCCACACGCCGGCCGTGAGCACCATGAGAATCGTTCCGCTCACGAACGGGATCGGTGACAGCACCTCGGTGGCGATGTCCACATCCACACCGGCGCGCGCAATCAGGTCGCCCGACGGGTGCTGTTGGTGCCACCGCAGCGGTTGCGCCACGTAGCGACCCACCATCGAGGTGGTGAGGTCCTCGGCAGCACGCCACTTCACTGCGCCCGCGAAACTCCGACGTATCACCACACCGATCGCCCGCACGACTCCCACCCCGACCACGAGGAGACAGCCCCCCACCACCGTGGCCACGGCCACCTCACCGGCTTCGAAGCGCGGCAGGATCACGTGATCCACCACCCACTCCACCGCCTTGGACGATGCCACGGTGCACAGGCCGAAAATTGCTGCACCGAACACCGACACCCAGAACAAACGTGGGTGCATCGCCACGAGCGCACGGATCAACGCAGCACCACGGCGCCACGTGGGTACCGGGCGGGCAGTGGATTCTGACCCCGACTCGGTGGCGACCTCGGACACAGTGCGGTTCTAGCAGTCAGTTCCCGAGCGCAGAGCGACCTAGCCTGAGCGCGATGGTCGACCAACTGAACCTCGGCATGCTCGTGCTCCGACTCGTGTTCGGACTGTTCCTCGCCTACCACGGCTACAACAAGTTCTTCGGCGGTGGCCGGATCGCCGGTACCGCCGGGTGGTTCGGGTCGATGGGCTTTCGAGCGCCGCGCCTGCAGGCCGTGATGGCAGCGTGCACCGAGATCGGTGCAGGTGTGCTGCTTGCGGCAGGTCTGCTCACCCCCTTTGCGGCAGCAGGGGTGATCGCAGTCATGATCGTGGCGATCGTGACCAGCCACTGGAAGGTGGGTTTCTTCATCTTCAAGCCGGGTCAGGGCTGGGAGTACTGCGCATCCATCGCGGTGGCCGCCCTGGTGATCGGCACCACGGGCCCCGGCGAATGGTCCATCGACCACGCCATCGACCTGCACTTCCACGACTGGAGCGGCCTCATCATCGCCGCAGCACTGGGTGTCGGCGGCGCAGTGGCACAGCTCGCTGCGTTCTACCGGCCACCGTCGGCATCATGACCGCAACGCAATCCGAACCGAGGCCCCGTCGCTTGTGGCTCAAGGTGCTGCTCGCCCTGGCCAGCGTGGCCATTGCGGTGATGTGGGTGTATGCGTTCGTGTTCGCCCCACGTGATGGCGTGAACCCGGTGAAGGATCAGGCGTGGACCGACGGCGCCGAGGCCGTGTGCAGTACCACGTCCCAGCGCCTCAACGAGCTCGTGTTCAAGGTGGAGATCAACGAGGGGAACAAGGCGACCGACCTGCCCAAGTACGTCGCCAACCTCGACCGTGGCTACGCGCTGCTCGCGCAGATGATCGACGACATCGACGCCCTGCCGCGCACATCGCAGAAGGCCAAGGACATCGTGCCGCGCTGGATCACCGACTACCGCATCTTCCAGGAGGATCTGCGGCTCTGGATCGAGGAACTCCGGGCCGGTCGCATCACCAAGTTCGCCGTGAGCGTCACCGATACCGGCGTACCGGTCGAGGAGCGGATCAACACCTTTGCGGTGGAGAACCGCATCAAGATCTGCAGCACCGACTACCTCACCGCGTAGGCCGAGCGAGGCGCCGCCACCCTGCGGTGCCGCCCCACCTCAGCAGGAGACCCAGCCCTGGCCCTCCACGTATCGGCGGATCACCCGTGCCGGCGCGCCCACCGCAACGCTGAAATCCGGCAGATCCCCGGTGACCACACTGTTGGCACCCACGACCACGTGGCGGCCGATGGTGGAACCGGGAAGCACCACGGTTCCGTGACCCAACCACGATCCGCTGCCGATGATCACGGGACGCTCGGGCATCGACTGGCGCGAGATGGGGAGATCGATGTCCTCGAAGCCGTGATTCTGGTCGGTGATGTACACATGGTGGCCGGTCCACACATCGTCACCGATGTCGATGGCGAGATGTCCGACGATGCCACTCCCGCGCCCGATCAGGCAGCGATCACCGATACGTACCACCGGATTCGTCACGCACTGCTGACCCGGAACCATCCCCGCCGACAACGTGACGCCGGGACCGATCATCGTGCCCTCGCCGATCTGGATGAACTGCTCGTTGAAGATCGTGTTCGGCGGGAAACAGATCACACTGCCGTTCCCGAAACGACCGAAGCGGCGACCGATGCTGGTATGCGGCCCGATCGCCCCCACCTCGACGGCGGCGTTCCACGCCCAACGGACGATCTCCCCGGATGCCCGGTGGATCTTGCCCCGCAGCAGGTTCCAGCGGGTGGGCTCGGGCAGTTCCCGGTGCAGCACGACGGCCAGCCTACGAGGGCGTAGCGTTGCGGCCATGGGGGAACACATCAAGCTGCACGTGGCTGACCACGTGGCCACCATCACGATCGACCGCCCGGAGAAGAAGAACGCGATGAGTTTCGCCGTGCTCGGCGACTTCATCGAGACCGTGCACGCCGTGGGTGCCGATCCCGAGGTGCGGGTCGTCCTGCTCACCGGAGTGCCGGGCGCCTTCTGCGCGGGAACAGACCTGTCGGACCTCAACTCGGTTCCCGGCGAGCAACGCGGCCTGCGTGGCACGGCGCGCGAGCGCGGACGCTGGTGGCCCCTCATCGAGATTCCGCAGCCCACCATCTGTGCGGTGGACGGACCTGCCGTCGGCATGGGAGCCGAGTTCACATCGCAGTGCGATCTCCGCCTCGCTTCACCCGGTGCGCGCTTTGCGTGGAACTTCGTCCATCGCGGACTGGTACCCGACACCGGTGCGGGTACGTGGCTGCTCCCGAAGTTGCTCGGACCCCAGCGCGCCCTCGAACTGATCTACACCGGGCGCTTCATGGGTGCCGATGAGGCCAAGCAACTCGGCTACGTGCTCGACGTGGTGCCCAGTGACGAACTGCTGCCGCGCGCCACCGACCTCGCACGCACGATCGCAGCAGGGTCGTCTCCCCTCTCGACGCGCCTCGTGAAGCAGTTGGTGTACGAGGCCTTCTCGGGAGAGATCGGCGCGCACATGCAGCGCCACACCGACGCCATGTCGACCTGCTTCCGCAGCGACGACCACAAAGAGGGCGTCCTGTCGTTCCTCGAACGCCGACCCGCCCGCTTCACCGGACAGTGAGCACGACATGAACGCACCCCAAGACTCCCCGTCCACGCTCATCTTCAAGGGACTGCGGTTCGCGAACGCCGGTCGCTTCGAGCAGCCCGTCGATGTGGACCACGATCTCGACCGCGCCGATACCGGACTGTACGGACCGCAATGCCCACAGGTCATCGGGATGATGGAGCAGATGCTCGGGCAGGGCAGTCTTCCCTCCGACGAGGACTGCTTCTTCCTCAACGTCTTCACACCGGGACGTGACTCTGCACGTCGACCCGTGATGGTGTGGGTACACGGCGGCGCATTCACCAACGGCACCGGGGCAACTCCCTGGTACCACGGCGCCTCGCTCGTGGAGCGCTACGGCGTGGTAGTGGTCACCATCAACTATCGGCTCGGCGCATTCGGGTTCGCACACCTCGCCGACCACGGCGGTGACGACTTCCGTGACAGCGGCAACCTCGGCATTCTCGATCAGGTCTCTGCACTGCGCTGGGTGCAGCGCAACATTGCCTCCTACGGCGGCGATCCCGACAACGTCACGATCTTCGGCGAATCAGCAGGCGGCTCGAGCGTGCTGTCGTTGATGGCCACGCCGGCAGGCACCGGCCTGTTCCACAAGGTGATCGCCCTCAGTCCGTCGATGAGTCAGTTGCGGGACCGCAACCGTGCCCACGAGGCGGCCTCGGAGCTGCTCGTTGCAGCCGGCGCTGACGCCCGCGCCCTGCGGCACGCGAGCACCGAGACGGTCCTCGAGGCCCAGCGCGCCGTGCTGCGTCGGCCCGGCGGTTCGTTCACGGCGTTCGCCCCCACACCCGGCGAGCCGTCGATCCCCGATCACGTCGCCGATGCTGCGGCCCGCAACCCGGTGCCACTGCTCATCGGCACCACCAAGGACGAGATGCTGCTCTTCACGATGCTCGATCCGCAGTTCCAGAAGATGGACGACAGCGGTCTGCTGGCGTTCGCAACTGCACGATTCGGGGCGAGGGCGGCCGATGCGATCGATGCCTATCGACGGGTGCGTCCAGACTCCACACCGGGCGCACTCGCTTCCGCCATGGCTACTGATGAAGGTTTCCGTGGGCCCGCCCGACGACTCGCCGAAGCGCGTGTCCGCGCCGGACATCCCACCTGGATGCACTGGTTCACCTGGGAGACACCCGCATTCGGCGGGGTGTTGCGCTCGTGCCACGCGCTGGACATTCCGTTCGTCTTCCACAATCTCGATCGCAACGGCGTGAGTGCGTTCACCGGCGATGGCGATGACCGCACAGCACTTGCGGAGACCTTCTCGGGTGCCGTCACCCGTTTTGCCACCGACGGATCGCCGGGGTGGGAACCGTATGACCTCGAGCGGCGGACCACGATGCGTCTCGACTCGGAATCGGCGACGGTCGAGGATCCCGAGGCCGAACTCCGAATCCTGTGGGAGGAACCGTCATGACCGACACCATCGTGCGTGCCACGGTGCTCTCGGGTGGACACCCGTTCGAGGCAGCACCCTTCGACGAACTGCTGCGCTCGATCGACGGCGTTCGCTGCACACATCGCCCCTGGCCCGATGCCATCGATGTGTTCGCAGCCGGCGGGCTCGACGACACCGATGTACTCGTGCTCTACGACATGCCCGGCCTCGCGTTCCAGCGCGGCGAGCTCCCCGGCCTGCCTGATCCACCCGCCCAGGTGCAAACGGGATGGGAGCGTCTGCTCGAGGCTGGCGTACCGGTAGTGGCGCTGCATCATTCGATCGCGTCGTGGCCTGCGTGGCCCCGTTTCGCCGACATCGTGGGCGGACGCTTCCATTACGTGGCCGCCACGCTGCACGGAACCTCGTGGCCGGACTCGGGCTATCGACACGAAGTGCGCCAGCAACTCGCCGTGGCGGATCCGACCCATCCGGTCTGCGCCGGACTCCCCGCATCGTTCGAACTCACCGACGAGACCTACCTGTGCCCCGTCTTCGATGATGCGGTCGTTCCGCTCCTCGTCTCCGATGCACCCAAGACCGACGACGAGTACTACAGCGCCACCCTCGCAGTGACCGGCCACATGTACTCACGAGCGGGGTGGCACCACCCCGCGGGCTCGCGACTCGCGGCATGGACCCACACCGTCGGACACTCCACCGTGGTGTACATCCAGCCCGGCGACGGCCCCGAGGCCTACGCGAACCCGCACTACCGACGGCTCCTGTCGAACGCCATCCGCTGGGCCGCGACCACTCGCCCGTGATAAGTCCCTCCCGTCGACCCCAACACTGCTCACTCCGACACCGCTCGCTCCGACACTGCTCACCCCGACACTGCTGAAGAGGTACCCGTGGACGCTGCACAACTCGAATTCCTGCTCGAACGTCAGGCGGTGGTGGACACCGTGATCCGTTACGCCACCGGCATCGACATGCACGACTGGACGGCCTACCGCTCGTGCTTCACCGACATCTGCCACTTCGATTTCTCGTCGTGGAACGGAACTCCCGGCACCGACCTCCCGGCCGACCAGTGGGTAGCGGGTGTTCGTAGCGTGAACGGCAACTTCGACGCCACGCAGCACATCTCCACCAACCATGTGGTCACCTTCGCCGATGGTGGCCCACGAAGCGGCCGGGCCACCTGCGTGAGCTACATGCACGCGCAGCACTTCTTTGCCCCCGAGACGATGGACTCCTTCGGCCGGTCCGGCGACGTGAACTTCTGCACCCTCGGCGGCTACTACACCAACCAACTCGTGCGTGGTGACGACGGCTGGCGCATTGCGAACTGTCGGCTCACCGTCACCTGGCAGACCGGCGACCGCTCCATCTTCCAACTCGCCCGCGACCGCACACGCTGATCGCACCCCTCCCCCGAAAGGTCATTCCCATGGAACTCTCCGAAGCGCTCTACACCACTCGCGCGATGCGTCGGGTGAAACCCGACCCGATCCCCGACGACGTCATCGCCCGCATCATCGATGCTGCTGTGCGCGCGCCGTCGGGAGGCAACACTCAGCGTTGGCGCTTCCTGATCGTCACCAATCACGAGACCAAGTCGCGCGTGCAGCGCCTCTACAGTGTCGGCCTCGCAGAGCTCAACCGCACGCAGTACAAGGCCACGATGGACCTCATCGAGAACGGTGACCCGAACGATCCGGAGGTCATCCAGGCGCGCAAGACACATCGCTCTGCGACCTGGCTCGCCGAGAACCTGGCGTCGGTTCCCGCACTGTTGTTCGCGTTCGGCAAGCCCAACGGCGAGAGCAGCATCTACCCGGCGCTGTGGAGTGTTCAGCTCGCAGCACGCGCCGAGGGCATCGGCACGGCGCTCACGACGCTGCTGTTCAAGTACTACCGCCCCGAGATGCTCGAGATCCTCGGCGCGCCCGACGACGGCGTGTGGGAGCCCTTCGCCATGTTGTCCATGGGCTACCCGACCGGACGCTGGGACGTCGCGAAGCGCCAACCGGCACACGAGGTGTCGTATCAGGAACGCTGGGGCGAGCCGGTCTCGTGGCGCGTACCCAACCCATTGTTCTCGTACTGAGCGCGATCACGCCCCGACCCGGATTTCCGGGGCGGTACAGCGATCCGGGTCGTCAGACGCGTCGCCCGAGAAACTTCAAGAACGCAGTCTGCTGATCGTCGCCCGGTGACGCGGGAATCTTCGCGTCGAAGCGACCCGGTGCACGCAGTCCCTCATCGAGTGGGCGTACCTGCGCGAAGCCAGTCTCCACGAGTTCCGGCGCGAGTCGCTCGTCGCCGCCCACCGCACGCGCCAGATCCCACGAGTGCGTGAGGGTGTCCACCACGAGAATGCCGATGAGGGTGTCGAGGGGCATCTCACCGAAGGGTGACGCCACTTTTTGCTGGAGCACCCCGTCGTGGTCCAGTGCCTCGAGCACGGCGTCTCGTGCACCGACCCACGCCGACCGAGGCTCGTCGCCGGGCGGCACGAGGGCAGCGCCGCGGGCAAGGCTCTCGACGTAGCGCAGCACTCCTGCGGCGTGGAGCACGACATCGCGGGCGCTCCACCCCTCACAGGGCGACGGGCGGTCCCACACGCCCTCCCCCACGCCGCGCATGACATGGTCGAAGCCGTAGATCGCCTTGGTGTAGTTCCTCAGGTTCACGCTCATGGCGACCCACAGTACGTCGGCTCGATCGAACGGTGTGCGAGCATCGCACGGTGAACTCCTCGCTCACGGCACTCGACGGCGTCCGGGTCGGCCACTTCCAGCGGATCGGGAAGGGATGGCTCACCGGCACCACCGTTGTCTTCACCCCGCTCGGCGCAGTGGGAGGTGTCGATGTGCGCGGCGGCGGCCCCGGCACCCGGGAGACCGACGTGTTGCGCCCCGAGAACCTCGTGCACCAAGTGCATGCGGTGTGCCTGAGCGGTGGCAGCGCATTCGGTCTCGGGGCAGCAGATGGCGTCATGCGCCGCTGCGCCGAATTGGGAGTGGGACTCCCCGTGGGCGCCAACCCCGACGACGTGGTGCCCATCGTGCCCGCAGCGATCATCTTCGACCTCGGCCGGGGTGGCCACTTCGGCAATCACCCCACGGCCGAGTTCGGGTACCAGGCCACTGCAACGGCGTCGAGACGTCCGGTGCGTTCCGGGTGTGTCGGAGCGGGAACCGGCGCCGTCGCAGGCGGACTCAAGGGCGGTGTGGGCAATGCAGCGATCACGCTCGAGGACGGCACCGTTGTGGCGGCACTGGCCGTGGTGAACGCAGCGGGTTCGCTCGTCGATCGCGAGACCGCCATGCCGTGGCTGCCCGTTGACGGTCTGCGTCGACCCGATCGCGAGGACCGACGCCGCCTCCAGGAGGTGCTCGACAAGCGCGCTGCACCCGCCACGGCAGACCAGACACCGCTCAACACCACCATCGGTGTGGTCGCCACGAACGCAGCTCTCACCAAGGCCGAGTGCACCAAACTCGCCCAGGTTGCACACGACGGCCTCGCACGGGCCGCCAACCCGAGCCACCTGCTCGTCGACGGCGACACCGTGTTCGCGCTGTCCACGCGCACCACCGAACTCTCCACCGCCCCCACGGGCGCGTCGCTGTCGGATCCCAACGCCCGCCACGTCCTGCTCAACCGCATCCTGGCCGCCGGCGCCGACGCCTTCGGCGCAGCCTGCGTCGATGCGCTGGTGAGCGCACGCGGAATGGGTCGCTTCCGGGCGTACCGAGACCTCTGCCCGAGTGCATTCGCCGGCGACTGAGCCCGACGCGCTCCAGTGCCATTTGCCCCTTGCGGTGCACGGGTCGCTTCGCCGTAAGGTTGACTGTGGGATCCCCCGACCCCGAGAGGTGACGGCCGACGATGAGCAGCACTCCCGAGAACCGCCAGAAAGTCACCGTGCCGGCGATCGTGCGCCGCAAGGCCACAGGCGAGCGCATCTCGATGATCACTGCCTACGACGCCACCTTTGCGCGCCTCGTGGACGAGGCCGGTGTGGACATGATCCTCGTCGGCGATTCGGTCGGCATGGTGGTGCAGGGCGTGGACAACACCCTGCCCGTCGGTCTCGAGGAGATGGCGTACCACGTGGAACTGGTTGCACGCACTCGACCCCGAGCACTCGTGGTGGGTGACCTGCCCTTCGGCTCGTATCAGGTGAGCCCGCAGCAGGCGGTCGAGAGTTCGATCGTGCTCATGAAGCGTGGGGCCGAGTGCGTCAAGCTCGAGGGCGGCACGCACATGGCCGAGACCATCGACGCGATTGCCCGCATCGACATCCCCGTGATGGGCCACATCGGCCTCACCCCCCAGAGCGTCCACCGCATGGGCGGGCACAAGGTGC
Organism: Actinomycetota bacterium; assembly: GCA_017853685.1. GTDB lineage: Bacteria > Actinomycetota > Acidimicrobiia > Acidimicrobiales > Ilumatobacteraceae > WLJO01. The sequence goes on from JAFMJD010000020.1 coordinate 17,046, forward strand.
AGGGACGCCAAGCCGGCTACGAGGCCGGCGGACGGGACCGCCTCCTCGAAGACGCCGTCGCTGTCGAGCGGGCTGGGGCGTTCGCCCTCGTGATCGAAGGAGTGCCGCGTGATCTCGCCAAGGAGATCACTGCGAAGGTGTCGATCCCCACGATCGGCATCGGGGCCGGCCCCGACTGCGACGGTCAGGTGCTCGTGCTCCACGACGTGCTCGGGCTGAGCCCCACCCGTTACAAGTTCGCCAAGTCGTTCATCGACCTCCGCCAGCAGATCATCGATGCGACCGCCGCGTACGTGACCGAGGTGCAGAGCGGCGCGTGGCCTGACGACGCGCATTCCTTCCACTGACCGGACGACACCCCGTGGAGATCATCACCACACCGTCGGAGATGCAGCGGTGGTCGCGAGCACATCGCTCGGGCGCGGGGCGCGTGGGTTTCGTGCCCACGATGGGAGCCCTGCACGAGGGTCACCTCCACCTGATGCGAACCGCTCGCGAGCATGCGAGTGCGGTAGCGGCGTCGATCTTCGTGAACCCGCTCCAGTTCAACCGCCGAGACGACTTCGACACCTACCCGCGTCCGATGGATGACGATCTTGCGCTGTGCGAGTCGGTGGGCATCGATGCCGTGTACGCACCCACTGCGGCCACGATGTATCCCGAGGGATTCGAGACCCATGTGGAGCCCGGCTCGCTCGGCGACCCGATGGAGGGTGCCATGCGACCCGGACACTTCCGGGGCGTGACCACGGTGGTCACCAAGCTGTTCAACGCCGTGCAGCCCGACGTGGCCCTCTTCGGCCAGAAGGACTACCAACAACTCGCGGTGATCCGGCGCATGACCATCGACCTGGACATGGGCATCGAGATCATCGGAGTTCCCACGGTGCGCGAACCCGACGGGCTCGCACTGTCGAGCCGCAACCGACGGCTGACACCCGAGGACCGCGCAGCAGCCGTGGCAGTTCCGGTCGCGCTCACCGCAGCCCTCCGTGCGTATCGCGCCGGTGAGGCGTCGGGACGAACACTCGAGCAGTGCGCCACCGAGATCCTCGCCGCAGAACCCCGCGCCCGCGTGGAATACGTTCAGGTCTTCGATGCGAACACTTTGGTGAGCATCGATCGCGTCGATCGACCTTCGGTGATCGCCGCTGCAGTCTGGTTCGGCGACGTGCGCCTGATCGACAACATGCTGCTCGACTGAGCAGGTCAGAGCGGTTGGTCCGCCAGCACCTTGCCCTGGGCGGCGGCCTCTTTCCACTTGGTCGATTGCATGCTGACCATGTTGTACGGGTCGGTGTCGATCTCCTCGAGACGCAGGTCGCCGGCGAGCACACTGCGCTTCCAGTCCTGATGGTCGGCCTCCATGTCATGGAACTCGGGCATGACCTCGGCTGCGAAGATCTCGAGTGATTCGCAGATGTGTTCGTGCCGATTTCGCCCGGCCTGGTTCAACAGGATGATCTGGTCGACGTTGGTGGCCGCAAACTTGCGGAGGCGCTCCCGGATCGTTTGCGGCGAGCCGATCAGACCGCCTGACGCTGCCTTCTTGCCGGCGTCGGTTGCACGCCACTGCTGGAACTCATCCCAGAGGCTCACCGTGCCCGGCTTGATGGGACCGTGAGTGTTGTAATACCGCAGCGCGAACTGGAAAAACGTGGCTCCCTGCGCGCGTCGCTGCGCCTCCTCGTCGGTCTCGGCGCACATGAACATGGACACGAGCGCGATGTTGGGATTGATCTGATAGTCGGCCAACCGATCGAGGCGGTGGACGATCGAGTTGTAGTAGGCGTGCACCCATGCGGTGGCTGCATCGCTCGACACGAACTGGAAACCGAGCGCCCCGAGCCCGCGCTCACCGGCCATCTGGATGGTGTCCAACTGGCTGCAGGCAACCCAGAGCGGCGGATGCGGCTTCTGGTAGGGCTTCGGGAGCACATTGCGCGCCGGGAACTGGAAGTACGGACCGTTGTACTCCACCGACTCGTCGGTGAACATCGGCATGAGACAGCGCATGGCGTCCTCCCATACCTCGCGCTTCTCACGGAAACGCCGGTCGAACGGGTGCAGTTCGGTGACGGTGCTGCCCTCCCCCACGCCGAGTTCCACGCGACCACGGCTGAGCAGGTCGAGCGTGCTCACCCGTTCGGCCACACGCGCCGGATGATTCGTGGGCAACTGGATGATTCCGTGGCCGAGCCGGATCTGCTTGGTGCGTTGGCTTGCCGCACCGAGGAACACCTCGGGAGCCGACGAGTGGCTGTACTCCTCGAGGAAGTGATGCTCGACCTCCCACGCGTAGTCGTAGCCCAGCCGGTCAGCGAGCTCGATCTGGTCGAGCGCGTTGTTGAACAACTCGTACTCGTCGTCGGCGGTCCACGGACGCGGCAACTGCAACTCGTAGAAGATCCCGAACTTCATGTGCAACCCCCCGGTCACGATCGGACGTCTGCAGCGTAGTGTCCGCCCGACAGCCCCCGGGCCCGATCACGCCCCGCAGTGTTCTGCCGGCGCCCGGGTCTCGGGGTGAATCCGGAGGTCGGACCCGGTCCGACCGCTGAGCGACGGCGTGAGCCGACTACGTTGCCTCACATGGCCGAAACCACCGAGGGTCCGCCGCTGTGGGGCGTCCGCAAGACCATTGCGGTGATGCTGCCGATGGCGTTGGTCGGTTGGCTCGTGTGGTTCACCTATTTCGCATCGCAGGACACCAAGATGAAACTCTCCAAGGCCAAGGGCGGCGAGTGCATCGTGTTGAAAGAGCCGCTGCCCGAATCGGGATCGGTGCAGTCGCTGCTGCGCAAGCGTGAGTGCTCCAAGACCCATAACGCCGAGATCTACGCCCGATTCGAGTACCCCGGCAGTCCGGGCGCCGACCAGCCGACCCCGGAGGAGAACTGTCGTCGTACGCCCGACGGTGCTACGGCCGAGCAGGACGCGTTCTACCAACGCCTCCTCGGAGCACTCGACGACTCCGACAGCACGCTCCTGCTGCTCACGAACAACCCGAGTGCCGCCGAGGACCGCGAGTACGTCTGCGTCGTTGCGTTCCCGGAACGCTCGGGCAGTTATCTGGGCGACCTTGCGGCCACGCTGTCGCCACCCACCACCACCTAGACGGCGAACCCGCACTGCGGGCACAGCGCAACAGGAGCCCTCGCCATGGCGAACGACGACATCACACCGGAGCAGTACGGCGCCGAGTACGCGGCGTCACGTCAACGCATTCGCGGCATCATCGAGCGCGCATCGTCGGGCCCGTCGACCGTTGCCGGTCTTGCAGGAACGATCATCCCGGCGTGCCCCGACTGGTCGGTAACCAACATCCTGGCGCACCTCGCCGGGGTCACCCGGGACATCGTCGAGCGGCGCAACCCCGGGCCCGATGTACAGGCGTGGGTGGACGGCCAGGTGGCCGATCGCGCAGCGCGATCGCTCCCCTCGCTGCTCGACGAGTGGGACGAATTCGCCCCGCGGTTCGAGGCGCTCATTGCGAGTCATCCCAGAGCGTTCTCGGGTCTCGTGCTCGATGTGGTTGCCCATGAGCACGACATCTGCAGCGCCATCGGCATCGTGGGCGACCGAGCATCATCGGGCGTGCGCGCAGCGATGCTCGTGGAGGCACGCCAGATCCTCGACCGTGACCTGCCTCGCGCCGGCCTCGGCGCGGTACGGGTGGTGGCCGACGGCGAGGAGTGGATCTGCGGAACCGGGTCCGTCGGCTTGAGTCTCGATCTCGGGGATCTTCCTCACGGCACGTGGGAGCTCACCCGGATCCTGGGCTCCCGACGGTCACTGCGACAGATGCGCACGTACGCGTGGCAGGGCGATCTCGACGCATACCTGCCGGGTATCGCGCACATGCCGCTGCCCGATTCCGATCTGGTGGAGTAGTACCGCACCGCCACCGACGCGTCAGCACATGTTGTCCGTCAGCGATGAATATCGGGACGGTCCTGCACCGCCCGGATACGAACCGTGAACGCCGAATCGCCACCGAGCACTCCGCTGCGAGCAAACAGTCGACCATGCTCCCAGTTGGAGAGGCCAAGCTCTGGCTTGTCCAACGCAAACTGACCGTCGACCCAGCGCGTGAAGCCGTTGCCGACGAACGGGGCGTCCACCGTGGACCAGAACCCCTGATGCTCCGCGTCCGACGAAGAAACGAGCGAGGCCACCAGACGCGGGCTGTGCTCGTTGAAGAGCCGCACCGCATGCTGCAGGTCGTCCACCACACAGATCGAGATCTCGGGAGAATCCTCCCACTCCCACTCGATGCCCAGCGCACTCACGTCGATCGGCGAGGCATGCGGTTCACGGTGGGGCCCGTCGGCGCGACGCACCTCGACATCGGTGGTGAACAGGTGCTCCGGCACGAACGGGCGGGCCGATTCGGTGATGTGCAACTTGGTGACCGTCGAACGTCGCTCGCCTGCACGGTGCGCTGCGGCCAGGACATCGGCCACCAGTTCGCCCGCACGGGACCGCGGCACGCACACCACATTGACGGTGTTGCACACCTTGCGGTCGAGCGAGTGGAACACCGCATCGGCGAGATCAGTCGCCACGGCGTGTTCGCCGGCAACGATCCAACCGCCGCCCGTTCCGTGCAGGCTCACCGGGACCCCCGCCTGGCGCGCCACTGCGCCGAGTTGGGCCACGGCACCGCCGGACCCGCGCGCAACTGCGAGCGCAAGGGACCGCTGATCGAACAGTGCCCATCCCGTGGCACGTGACGGAGAGTCGATCAGTACCGCTGCATCCGGCGGCAGTCCTGCCGCAGCGAGTGCAGGGGCCAACGCATGCTCGACGATCGCCCGGGCCGTGCCGAGCGCGTCGCTGCCGATACGGAACACCACGGTGTTGCCGGTGCGCAGTACGCCGGTTGCATCGGCGAACACGTTCGGACGACCTTCGAAGACGAAACCGATCACGCCGAGCGGTGCGCGTCGCATCTCGGCGCGCCACCCGTCGTGCTGCACCGTGTCCACGAGCGCGTCACGATCGGCTCGATAGTCACGCCACATGCGCAGTCCGCTCACCATGCCGGAGCGCATCGCGTCGGACAGAACGAGTCGGGTGGTGGAACGGCCACGCGCCCGGGCATCGGACACGTCACGCTCATTGGCCGACGCGATGGGAGCGAACGACGCCGGCGCGTCCAGTCGAGCAGCAAACTCCTCGAAGAAGCCGCTGATGGCGTCGTCGCTCGCTGCGGCCAGGGATCCGAAGGCCCGGTGTGCGCGCTCGACCGCCGCGGCCACGGTGTCGTACTCGGATGCCGGGATGTGCAACAGGTCGCCGGTCTCGTGCACCACCACGATGCGATCGCCGGGCGCAAAGGCCCGAGCGAGGTCCTCGCCCACCGTGGCCCAGCGATTCCCCCCGAACAGGATCCGTTGACCCGCCTCCAGACGTTCGACGCGATCGACGTTCACGGCACTCCTCTCGGAACTCACGCCCGGCATTCTGCCGCCGAAGGCTCGGGGAGGCATCATCGGGGTGTGCCCCACGACAGTGCCCCGGGAGGACCAGTCCCAGGACGATTGCGCGTCGGCTGTGCATTGTGGGGCCACCGCCCGTGGGTGGGGACACACCTGCCTGCAGGTACCGCCCCCGCCGGGATGCTCGCCGCCTACAGCCGACTGCGTCCATGTGTCGAGGGCAACACCACGTTCTATGCAGTACCCGATACGCGCACCGTGCAGCGATGGAACGAGGCCACACCTCCCGAGTTCCGGTTCGTGTTCAAGCTGCCCCGACGCATCACGCACGACCTGCGACTCCGGAACTGCGGAACCGAACTCCATGAGTTCGTGTCCCGGCTCGAACCGCTCGGTGAACGTCTCGGTCCGACGTTCGCGCAGTTGCCACCCTCGTTCGGCCCGAACGACCTCGGTGTACTCGCATCGTTTCTCGCCGCGCTCCCGAGTGACCGCCCGTGGGGCGTCGAGGTGCGCCACCGAGAGTTCTTCGTGGGCGGAACGTTCGAACAGGACCTCGACGAACTGCTGCGCACCCACAACGTGAACCGCGTGATCATGGATGCCCGCTGCGTGCACGCAGGTCCCGCCGACACGCCCGCCGAGATCGACGAGATCCGCACGAAGCCCAACCTGCCGGTACGTCCCGTGGCCACCTCCTCGAGCCCGGTCGTGCGGTTCATCGGCCAGACCCGGGCCGAGGCGAACCCGGAGTTCTGGAAGCCATGGGTCGAGACGTGCGCGCGTTGGGTCGCGCAGGGCCTCGAGCCGTACGTGTTCATACACACGCCCGACAACGTGGAGTCGCCGGCACTCGCCGGCGCTTTCGCCGCCGAGGTCGAGAGGCACCACCTGCACGGCGTGTGACTCGACCCGCTGACGAGTCGTCGCTTCGCGGCTCAGCCGAGTGCAGCGTGAACGGCGCCGTGAAGGTCTCGGTGGACCTGCACGTTTCGCTGGCGGTCCGAGTGCACGATGGTGACCGACGGACCCGGTTCGGCGAGTGCGGCGAGCAGCGACTCACGATCGGGAGCAACTGACGCGCGCAGGTCGTGCGCGCGGGCGAGCGCGACGAGGTCGGTGCCGTGCGGCGTGCCGTACAGGAGCTCGAAGCGTTCCGGCGACACCCCTGTGGCCTGCGGCAGGAACGAGAAGATTCCCCCGCCGTTGTTGTCCACCAACACGATCCGCAGATCCGCGCCACGCGCCGACAACGCCGTGAGCGAAGAGGCGTCATGCAGAAAGGCAACATCGCCGATGAGCAAGGCGGTGGGCCCCGACGCAAGGGCCACACCGATGCCTGTTGCGATGACCCCGTCGATGCCGTTGGCCCCGCGGTTCGAGAACACCTGCGATGCGGCCGGGGGCACGGTGTACCACTCGACGTCGCGGATCGGCATCGACGAGGACACCACGAGCCGCGAAGCACATCCCGGCGCACCGAGACTCGACACCACGGCGTGAGCGACGGCGGGCTCGCTGAGTTCGCCCGACGCAGTGAGGCACTCGTCGAAGATCCGACGCGCAGTGGCCTCGGCATGACGCCAACGCGCCGACCACGTGGTTCCAGTAGCACCCCGGAGTCGACCGGCGAACCAACGACACGTGTCGCCCACCGGTGCAGTGACCCACCGCGCCATCACATGGCCCGGGTCCACCACCTTGGGCGAGGCGGCGAGATGCACGTGACGCGCACCCGAGCCGTAGAGCCATTCGTTCACGATGCGTGACGCCCACGGGTCACCCACGTGCAGCACCACCGCCGGGGAGTGATCTGCGGCGAAGCGTGGGTGGCGCAGCAACGCGTCGGCTGCACTCACGGCAGAGGCGAGTTCCCGACAGCGCGAGCGTGGATCGGCGAGTACGGGCCATCCAGTGGCATCAGCAAGCCGTGCGATGCCCTCGACATCGGCATCGAGGTCACCTGCACCCGCACCTGCAACGATCACGCCGCGCTGATGCTCGAGCAACGGAAGGATCGCCTCGAGTTCGTCGACGCCCACCGTTGGCCTCGAACGCAGCACTTCAGTGTCCTGCCCCGGCGGGAGGGCACCGGGTTCACCCACCAACGGTTCGACGAACGCAAGGTTCAGGTGCACCGGACCGGGCCGCACATCCACACTGGCGCGGTAGGCGCGGCGTGCGAGTGACCGCCACACGTGTGCATTGCTGGTGTCGGGCACCCCGGGCGCATGGAACCACCGGACCGCTCGACCGAACAGGTGCGTCTGGTCGATGGTCTGGGCTGCACCGACATCCACCAGTGCCGGCGGTCGATCGGCGGTGAGCACCAGCATCGGCACATTCGACAGGTCGGCCTCCACCACTGCTGCATGGAAATGCGTTGCGGCGGTGCCCGACGAGCACAGGACCGCTGCAGGTGAGCCGGTTGCGAGTCCATGTCCCAGAGCAGCAAAGGCCGCCGAGCGCTCGTCGTGGAAGATCTCGACTCGCACGGCCGGGTGATCGGCGAGCGCGAGTGCCATCGGGGTCGAGCGTGAGCCGGGGGCCACCATGGCGGCCCGAAGGCCCGCAGCGACCCATTCATCGACCAGGGTCGCACAGAAGGTTGCAGCGGTGGTGATGGGCATGGTCGTCGTATCGTGTCAGGAATGAGAGTGGAGATCTGGTCCGATGTCGTGTGCCCGTGGTGCTACATCGGCAAGCGGCGTTTCGAGCAGGCCCTTGCAGGCTACGACCACGCCGATCAGGTCGACATCGTGTTCCGGCCGTATCAGTTGGATCCTTCGGCGGCGCCCGGATCCACGATGCCCGTACGCGAGGCCTACGCCCGCAAGTTCGGCGGCTGGGAGCGAGCCGACCAGATCATCGACCACCTCACCGGCGTGGCCGCCGGCGATGGACTCGAGTTCCATCTCGAGCGCGCACAGCGGGCCAACACGATGCTGGCTCACCGACTGTTGTGGGCAGCCGAGCACTCCGGAACCCCCGGGCACCAGACCGACCTGAAGGAGCGACTGCTGCAGGCCTACTTCGTCGATGGCGGCAATGTTGCCGACCCTGACACGCTCGCCGAACTCGCGCTCGCGGCCGGTCTCGCACCCGACACGGTCGACGCAGTACTCCACGGAGACCACGGCCTCGCCGAAGTACGCGCACAGCTCGACGAGGCACACGACCTCGGCATCACTGCGGTACCCACGTTCGTGTTCGACGGTCGATGGACCGTCCCGGGCGCGCAGGATCCCGAGGTGTTCCTCAATGTGCTGCGGCGCGTGGAGGAACTCCGGGCGGCCGACGGGGAGCGGGCCCGAGCCACCGGAGACGGTCCCGATGGCAACGCCTGCGACGACGGCGTCTGCGAGGTCTGAGTGGCGCTCGCCGTCTTGCGGTCGGGTACCGGACCGCGTCTGGTCCTCGTCCACGGTTTCACCCAGACTGCGCGCTCGTGGGCTGCGGTGCAGCAGCACTTCGCATCCGAGTACGAGGTAATCGCTGTCGATGCTCCCGGTCACGGTGGTTCGCACCATTTCGACGCCGATCTCTGGACTGCGGCGCATCTGGTCGTCGAGGCAGGCGGCGAGGCGACGTACGTCGGTTACTCCATGGGTGCACGCATCGTGCTGCACGCTGCTCTCGCGCATCCCGAGTCGGTTCGTCGGGTGGTGTTGCTCGGCGCCACCCCCGGTCTGCGCACCGAGGTCGAGCGCGCGGCCCGACGAACGAGTGACGAGGACTTGGCCCGATCGCTCGAGCGCGACGGCCTCGAGTCCTTCCTCGAGCGCTGGCTGGCGAATCCACTGTTTGCTCATCTCGACGTCGGTGCCTCGAACATCGAGGACCGCCTGCGCAACAGCGTCGAGGGACTGGCATCGTGCCTGCGCAACACCGGCACCGGACGCCAGGAGGACCTCTGGCCCCGTCTCGCGTCGCTGCGGATGCCTGCACTACTCATGGCCGGCTCGCTCGACACCAAGTTCGCGGCGATCGCCGGTCAGATGGCGCATGCCATCGGAACGAATGCGACTCGGGTGCTCGTCGCTGGCGCTGGGCATGCCGCCCATCTCGAACGCGCCGAGGAGTTCTGCGCAGTGCTTGAGCAGTGGCTGCGCGAGTCGGATCAGGCGCCCAGTGCCAGCCCGATCCCGAAGGCCAATCCGTAGGCGAGTTGCACCCTGCCGGTCCAGGCGAGCGCCGGTATCAAGCCTCGGCCGGTGGCACCGCCCAGCACCGTGCGCACCGGCAGAGCAGCCAACGGAATTGCTGCGAGACCGATGAGCGCAGCGGTGCGCTGCGAAGCGCAGATCACCACCATCACGAACGCCGCATCGATCAGGAGCACATAGAACCACCGCGTCCGTCGATCGCCCATCCGTACGGCGAGTGTGCGCTTGCCGCTCTGCATGTCTGTCGGGATGTCTCGCAGGTTGTTCACCACGAGCAGGGCACACGACAGTGCGCCGGTGCCGCACCCGGCCACCACCGAGATCCACGGAAGTTGCTAGATCGGAAGAGCG
>JAFMJD010000021.1 GCA_017853685.1 Actinomycetota bacterium
TGGCCTCCTCGGCGGAACCGGCACGCTTGTAGTCGAAGGATGCGGGGATCACTGTGGCTCCTTGGGTTCCGTTGCTCAGCCGTTGGCGCAGGCGAGGATGGACTTGACGATGTTGTGGTAGCCCGTGCAGCGGCACAGGTTGCCCTCGAGCGCCTCGCGGACCTCATCCTCGGTGGGCTTGGGGTTCTCGTTGAGGTAGCTGATGCCTGCCATCACCATGCCCGGCGTGCAGTAGCCGCACTGCAGGCCATGGTTGTCCATGAACGCCTGCTGCATCGGGTGGAGCTTGTCGCCGTTGGCGAGGCCCTCGATGGTGGTGAGCTTCTCGCCATCGGCCTGAACGGCCAGCATGGTGCAGGACTTCACGCTCTGCCCATTGACGTGGAGCGTGCAGGCGCCGCACGACGACGTGTCGCAGCCGACGTTGGTGCCGGTGAGCCCCAGGGTCTCCCGGACGTAGTGGACGAGCAGTGTCCGCGGCTCGACATCGCTGGTGTGCGTGGTTCCGTTGACGGCGACCGTGATCTTCACGGTGAGACCCCCAGAGAGAAGATGCTCAGAGCAGTACTCGGAGCAGCGGATGTAGCGGCGCCAATCATGCCGTAAACCGGGCCGGTTTGTCGCATCCCGGCCCAACGAGGCTGGCGGGCCGAACGGCCGGGCCGAACTGCCGGGCCGAACTAGTGGGCTGGGACCGGGTCTGGCGGCTCGGGATGTGGCCGGGGCAGGGTCAGCCCGGCCGGGCTACTTGTCGAAGCTGCGCAGGCCCCGCACGGCGAACACCGTGGAGGCGAGGCCCATGAGCCCGAGCGCCAGCAGCCCACCCCAGGTGCCGTGCCACGTGACCTCGCCGAGGAATCCCTGCCGGGCGAGGCGCAGCACGTTGGTCATGGGGTTCACGCGGGCGAGGGGCTTGACCCAGCCCTGGATGAAGTCGAGGGGCATCTGGGCGGTGGACAAGAACAGTGTGAAGAAGATCGCGAACTGGGTGAGCGTGGCCGCCGCCAGGGTTCGCATCCGGAAGGCGAGGCCGAGGCCGAACCCCGATGCGCAGTAGGCGAGACCCATGCCGGCGGCCGCCAGCGTCACGAGGCCGAGGACGCCGCCGGGCAGTGCTGCGCCGCCGATGAAGGCGACGGTGCTCACGAGCACCAGGGGGATGATGGCCCGCACCATCGACGCGCACAGAGGGCCGAACACCATCGCTGCGCGTCCGGCGGGGGCCATGCGGAGTCGGTCGAAGAAGCCGGTCTGCAGATCGTTCACCGTCGCAAACGCGAGTCCCATGGCGCCGAACGCAGCGCCCTGCATGCAGGCGAGCGGTGCGTACCAGTCGAGCGCATGTTTGATCTGCGCGTAGGCAAGCGCACCGGCGAATGCGCCACCGAATGCGATCAACTGGAAGATGGGCATGGCGAGTGACGGCAGGAATGCGGCGGGGATGCGTCGGATGCGCACGAGCGACCGCTTCACCATGAAAGCCACCACGCTCCACGAGTTCGGGGTGGAGGCGATGCCGGTACCTGCGGGTTGGTTCACGGTGAGCGTCATGACTGTGCCAATCGACGGCGGAGAGCAGCGAGGCACAGGAGCAGCGCGAGTGCTGCACCGATCGCTGGGTATCCCCAGGCGGCGAAGAAGTGTTTGCCCGATACGTCACGCTGGATGACGAAAGCGCGCATGCCCTCGGCAATGTGCGAGATGGGATTCACGTTCACGACGGTGCGGAACCACCCGTGCATCAACTGGCGCGGCATGAATGTGGACGACAGGAACATCAAGATGAACACGAGCGGAAAAGCGCCCTGCACTACTTCGGGTGATCCGCTGCGAATGGCGAACGTTGCCATGATGGTGGAGATCGCGAGTGCCACGAGTCCGCCCGAGACGATCACGGCGATGATGCCGATCGGACCACTCCGCACCCGCACGCCGAAGATCGCGAGGAGGGCCATGAATACGCCCGCTTGCATGGCACCGATGGTGGTCGACGATGCGAGGCGACCGATCACGATCGAGGTTCGGCTCACGGGAGACGCGATCAGTCGCTCCCAGAACCCCTGCTCGATATCGGTGGCGAGGTCTGCGGCGCCGGAGGTCGCGCCGAAGAATGCACCCTGCAAGATGGCGGCGGTGAGGCCGAACTGCAGGAACGAGTCCACTTTCGGAAAGCCCGGCGCATTCTTGGTGCGGCTGTAACTGCTGGCCGAGAGTGCGGCGAAAAACAGCGGAAAGACGAAACTCGGAGCGAGCACGGCGGGCTGACGGAGTCGACCGAGCAGACTGCGTCGAGCAAGGGCCATCGTCTGGCGCACAGCCGACTGATGGAGGTTTTCGTGAATGGCTCCCGTTGCCGCTGCGGTACTCATCGACGCCCTCGCCGCCCCGCGCGGCGACCCTTCTTGCCGGGCGCACCGGGAGCGACTGCCACCGGCGACTGCGCGCCCTCGAGGCGGTGACCAGTCGCCTCGGCGAAGACATCGTCGAGGCTCGGTTCGTTGAGTTCCATGTGGTGCAGGCGAACGCCCGCCTGATCGAGTCCGCGCACCACTGTGGCGATTGCCTCGGCACCCTCGCGCAGGCCGACACCCATGGTTCCCTCGGGCGTCGGGCGAATATCGCCGAAGCGGATCAGTACCTCGTGCGCGGCATCTCGCTGATCGGGCGACACCGTGATGAGCAGCGTGGGAGCGCCCACCTGTGCCTTCAATTCGCGCGGCACGCCCTCGCGCACGATGCGACCGTGGTCGATGATGGCGATGCGATCGGCGAGTTGGTCGGCCTCCTCGAGGTACTGCGTGGTGAGCAGCACCGTGGTGCCGAGTTCTTTGTTGAGATAGCGCACTTCTTCCCAGAGCGCGAGGCGACTCATCGGGTCGAGTCCGGTCGTCGGCTCGTCGAGGAACAGCACCACGGGTTCGTGCATGAGCGCGAGCGCCAGATCGAGTCGGCGTCGCATGCCACCGCTGTACGTGCCGACGCGTCGTTCCGCCGCAGCGGTGAGTCCCACTCGTTCGAGCAACTCGCCGGCCCGCACCCGGGCGCGTGCACGGTCGATGCCGTACAGCACGGCCTGGAGATCCAGGAGTTCTGCGCCGGTCATCAGCGGATCGATGGCGGCGTCCTGCAGAGCCACGCCGATGCGCTTGCGCACCTCGGCGGCCTGCGACACCACATCGAAACCGGCCACCGTGGCATGACCCCCGGTGGGACGCAGCAGTGTGGTGAGCATCCGCACCGTGGTGGACTTCCCGGCGCCGTTGGGCCCGAGAAACCCGAAGATCTCACCGGAGTTCACCGTGAGGTCGACGCCGTTCACGGCAGCAATGTCACCGAAGGTCCGAACCAGACCCTCGGCTCGAACCGGGGGATTGCTTGTATTCACCAAGGGTTCATCGTGGCACAACGGAGTCCGCGCCACGGAGTTCCGCCCCAAACCGGGCGCCTCGTTGTGTCGTGTCCTGTGCGGAATCGGATCCGGGCGCCTGCTCGGTGGCGGTTGGCCTGGCAGGAAGGGAATCCAACGATGAAGCGACGAGTGGCCCTCGTGTGGTCGGCGGCAGCAACGGCCACCGTGTTCGGTGGTGCCGTGGCGACTGCTGCGCTGACCGGCAACGGCATCCTCGGCTTCCATGCCGGATCGGCTTCCTCGACGCCGTCGGGAGCCGAGAGCCCGGCCGACACCGCGACATCGCCGACGACCGGCGCGGATGACTCATCGGATGGACCGAAGGTGACCATCGAGGTGATCGAGGATCGCGTGGTGGTGCGCTCCGGGGCGAGTGGCGCTGCATCGTCGGCCGACGAGTCAGTCGGCGGTTCCGTTGGCGCTTGGTCCATGTCGCTCGGTGCCGAGGATCCGACCCCGCCGTCGTCGGTGGTCACCACGCGTCCACCGAGGGCTCAGGTCGACGATGACGATGACGACGAGTACGAGCACCACGAGTACGAGGACGACGACGATCACGACGAGCACGAGTACGAGCACGAGTACGAGGACGACTGATCGTGGCCACGACTACCCGCCGCCCGGCGATGGTGGCTCGCGTTGCGGCAACGGGCATCTCGGTTGCGGGAACCGCAGCGTTGGTGGGCGTGATGTCGTCGGCCCAGTCGGGCGCTTCGTCCGCCGAGACCCCGGAGGCCTCGGCGGTGCCGGTTGCAACGGCCGAGCAAGGCGTCGTCGGGGCCGCTCCGGCCAGCGACGCACCCGCGAGTACCGAGGTGGTGGTGATCGAACTCCACCGAACGGTCTACGTGGATGAGCACGGCAACCCGGTGACGCCGAACAATCCTGCAGAACATTCGACGAGCGGTCCGGTCTCCGTGCCCGCTACTCGGCCGGCGACTCGACCCGCGACACGGTCGACAACTCGGCCGGCAACTCAGCCGGCGAGCACGACGGCCACCACCGTTGCCGCACCGAGCACCACGAGTACGAGGACGACGACGGTCACGACAGCGCCGCCACGCCCGCGTTGTTCGGGTTCGGGCTGCCCATGAGTCACTCGTGGACTCGGTGGCCGGCGATGGGGAGCACCGTCGAGGTCTTTGCGCTCGACGCAGACGAGCGTGTGCTGGACTGGGCTCGCGTCGAACTCGCCGCACTCGAGGCATCGTGGACACGCTTCGATCCGGCGAGCGAACTGTGCCAATTGAACGCCTCGGCCGGTTCCGGGCCGGTCGTCGTATCGATTCCACTGCTCGATGCCATCGATGCTTCGCTTCGTCTGTGGCGCGCCACCGATGGCTGTTTCGACCCCACCACGCTGGCGGCGCTCGAGGCTCTCGGATACGACTCCTCGTTCGACATGGTGCGCGCACGCCCGGTTACCCGTACGGCAGTCGTCCCCTCGGGTGAGCCGGCGCCGGTATCGAGCGGACCCGGGTTGCTCAGTGCCCTCGGCATCGTGGTGGACCACGAACGCCAGACCGTGCAGCTTCCTGCCGGCGTACGCCTCGATCTCGGTGGTGTGGGCAAGGGACTCGCCGCCGATCGCATCGCAGTTGGCATGGTGGAGCGCGGCGCATCGGGGAGTTGCGTCTCGGTGGGTGGCGACGTTGCTGTGTGCGGAGTGACACCCGATGGTGGGTGGCGGATCGGGGTCAGCGATCCGTTCGAACCCGACCGTGACCGTTGGGAGATTCCGCTCACCCGCGGTGCGGTTGTGCAGAGCAATTGCTTGGTGCGTTCGTGGGGTCCGGCGGATGCCCGCAGACACCACATCGTCGACCCTCGCACCGGCACGTCGGCTGACTCGGGTGTGGTCGGCGCCGTGGTGGTGGCCGATGAGGCCTGGTGGGCCGAAGGTGTGGCCAAGGCGGCGATCGTGGCGGGCGCGGTTCGCGGAGTCGAGATGATCGAACGGCTGGCTCGGGCGGGTTGGCTCGTGCTCGCCGATGGCTCGGTCGTGATGGCGGGTTCGGTCGGCATCCGGAGGGCCGCATGATTGCCGCGCAGACTGCATGGTTCGTGGCGCGCTCGAGCGGCATCACCACCTGGGTGCTCGCCACCGCAAGTGTCACCTTCGGTCTCGCACTGTCGACGCGACTGGTTCGCAAGCGCGGCGTACCTGCGTGGTTGCTTGCGCTGCATCGGTATCTCGGTTCGCTCACACTCGTCTTCACCGCAGTGCACATCGGCGCGCTCGTCGCCGACAATTACGTGCATTTCGGCGTAGCCGATCTCTTTGTCCCCATGGCGAGTTCGTGGCGGCCCGGAGCAGTGGCATGGGGAATCGTTGCGCTGTACCTGCTCGTGGCCGTGCAGGTCACCTCATGGTGCAAGCGCTGGCTGCCCCGCACGCTCTGGCACTCGGTGCACCTCACGAGCATTCCGATGTTCGTGATCGGAACGGTGCACGGATTCCAGTCCGGCGCAGACAAGGGTCACGTTGCGGTGCAATGGGGCGCACTCACCGGTGCGGCCTGCGTGTTCTTCCTGCTGCTGTTCAGGCTGACGAGCGACTCACGGAACCACCGTGGCCGCAGAAGCGGATCCGGGCGCAGTGGTGGGGATCGCAACATTGTCGGCAGTGATGAGGTCGCTGCCCGGATCGCCGCTCTGCGCGCCCGCAACGGACGCGATGCGCTCGGTGATGAGCGACTCGATCGTGGGGTACAGCCAACCGTTGGGGAACGCCACCGGGAGGTCGGGAGCAGCGAGGACGCGCCACACCTTCTCCCGCTTGCGGACAGCGTTCAACTCTTCGCGGGCCGCTTGGATGATTCCCGCACGGGTGCGCAGTCGGTCGACGTCGGCCTGTAGTTCGGCATTCGCCGATTCGAGTTCACTCAGTTCTTCACGTCCGGCCTCGAGTGCATCGCGCTGGTTGAGCCATGCCTTCACGGGGAGAATCAGCAGCGCTGCGGCGATGGCTCCGGCGACTGCCAGCGCCATCACGCCGATAGCCAGGTTCGACACGCGCCGACGACGCGTGGGCGCAGGATCCGCTGTGCTGCCCAGCCGACCGGAACGGTCGAGCGTGGCACTGCGCGGCCCACTGGGGTCGCTCATGCACTTCCTCGTGCGAGGGCGCGACGCCCGCGGTAGCGAGCAGCGTCTCCGAGGTCTTCCTCGATGCGGAGCAATTGGTTGTACTTGGCCACACGATCGCTGCGCGCCGGTGCGCCGGTCTTGATCTGGCCGCAGTTGGATGCCACTGCGAGGTCGGCGATGGTGACGTCTTCGGTCTCGCCGCTGCGATGGCTCATCACACTGGTGTACGCGTTGCGAGTAGCGAGGTCGACGGTTTCGAGTGTCTCGGTGAGTGTTCCGATCTGGTTCACCTTCACCAGCACGCTGTTGGCCACCCCGCGGTCGATTCCCATCTGGAGTCGCTTGGCGTTGGTGACGAAGAGGTCGTCGCCCACGAGTTGTACGCGCGACCCCACTGCGTCGGTGAGGGCCTTCCATCCGTCCCAGTCGTCCTCGGCCATGCCGTCCTCGATGGAGACGATCGGGTAGGTATCGACGAGTCGTGACCAGTAGGCCACCATGGCGTCGCGGTCCAACACCTTGCCCTCGCCGGTGAGGTGGTAGCGGCCGTCGCGGTAGAGCTCGCTCATCGCAGGGTCGAGCGCGATGCAGATGTCGGTGCCGGGTTGGTAGCCCGCCGCCGTGATGGCATCGATCAGGATGGCGATGGCGGCCTCGTTGCTGTCGAGGTTCGGCGCAAAGCCGCCCTCGTCGCCCACAGCGGTGGCCAGTCCGCGGTCGCGCAGCAGATTCTTCAGCACGTGGTAGGTCTCGGTGCCCCAACGGAGTGCTTCGCGAAAACTCGGCGCGCCCACGGGCATGATCATGAACTCCTGCAGGTCGATGGAGTTGTCGGCGTGCGCACCGCCGTTGATCACGTTCATCATCGGCACCGGCAGCACGTGTGCGTTCGGGCCGCCTACGTAGCGGTACAGCGGAACCTCGAGTTCTGCGGCTGCGGCCTTCGCCACGGCCATCGATGTGCCGAGCAGGGCGTTCGCCCCGAGACGTCCCTTGTTGTCGGTGCCGTCGAGATCTCGCATCACCTGGTCCACGAGTCGCTGATCCAGTGCATCGAGGTCAGTGATGGCGTCGGCAATCGCGCCGTTCACATGTGCAACCGCCTGCAGCACGCCCTTGCCGACGTACCGATTCCCGCCGTCACGCAGTTCCACTGCCTCGTGTTCGCCGGTGGAGGCGCCCGACGGCACCGCAGCGCGCCCGGATGCGCCCGAAGCGAGGTGTACCTCGACTTCGACCGTGGGGTTGCCGCGGGAGTCGAGGACTTCGCGGCCGATGACGAGTGCGATCTCGCTCATGGTGCTCCTGGGGGCGGAAACTGGCATCCGTAGGGTACCCAACCGCGATGGAATCACCGTTTCGTGCCCGTTGGGGCACGGTGATGGGGTCATCGACCCCGTTTGACCTCGTCCCAGAGTGCATCGAGTTCACCCAGTCCGACCGATGCTGCGTGCAGGTCCATGCCGCGTTCGGCGGCAAGGCGTTCCACGGCCTCGAAGCGGTCACGGAACTTGTGCGCAGCGGCCCGCAGTGCGGACTCGGGATCGATGCGCAGATGGCGTGCCACGTTCACGACGGCGAACAACAGGTCGCCGACTTCGTCCCGAACATCGTCGGGTGAACCCGAGACGCGTGCCGCCTGCACCTCGCCGAGTTCTTCGGTGATCTTGGGGATCGCCCCGTCGGCGTCGGGCCAGTCGAATCCCACACCGGCCGCTTTGGACTGCAACTTGGCCGCATACGACAGCGCGGGGAGCGAACCGGCAACGCCGTCGAACACCGAGGTGCGACCCTTCTCGGCGCGCTTGATGGCATCCCAGTTCGAGAGCACGGTGTCGGTGTCGGCGGCCTCTACGTCACCGAATACGTGGGGGTGTCGCCGCACCAACTTGTCGTGGATGCCCTGAGCCACATCGGCCATCGAGAAGCGGCCCTGTTGTTCTGCGATCGTTGCGTGGAACTCCACTTGGTACAGCAGGTCGCCGAGTTCCTCGATGAGGTCGTCGTCGGTCTCGGGCCGCTCGGGGTCCAGCGCCTCGATGGCGTCCACCGTCTCGTAGGTCTCCTCGATGAGGTACTTCACGAGCGATTGGTGATCCTGCTCGCGGTCCCACGGACACTGCTCGCGCAGCGTGCGCGCAAGCAGGTGGAAACGCACCAACGCAGCGCCCACCGGTTCGGCGAGCAGCGGCACGTACAGCGAGGTGAGGTGGTCTGCCTCCAGAGAGCGATCGATATCGCCCCAAGCGACCTCGACGATGCGCTCGTCGGCCAGGCCGAGGTGGTGCAACAGCACTGCGCTCTCGGGTGCGGTTCCCTCGACGGCGAGTTTGATGTCGGACAGAACCCAGTTGGCGTGCGTGTGCGCAATCAACAAGGGGCCGTGCTCGCCGGCAGCGCTCGTGCTGAAGGTGTGCCCATCGACGAGCTTGAGGCCCGACTCCACGGGATCGATACCGAGTCGTGCATAGGCGACATCGAGGAACGACATGGCGGGCAGCACCTCGAGATCCACGCCCGATTCGTTCCGCAGCAGTTGCACTGTTCGCTCGAGCACCAGCGGTGAGCCGGGAACGGCGTAGAGGATCTCCCCGAATTCGTCGGCTGCTGCGCGGAGTCGCTGGACGATGGAGGTGTACACCGCTTCGAACGTTGCGCCGGTCTCGTAGGCGTCGTCGAAGGTGGTTGCACCGGGGACGATGGAGGCCGCCGGATGTTGCGCCGTCCGCAGGAACCGGTGCGGGATCGTGTCGACGGCGCGCAGTGTGAGCGCGTTCGCCAGATCGGGACCAGCCGGTCCGAGACCGACGACGACGATGCGCGGGCGGCTCATGTCATCGCTCGATCATCGTGCACTGATCACGGCTGCGCGACGACAGCGGCGTTCTGTGAGTCCCAGGTGCCGTAGCGCGAGGCAACCGATGCCGAGGTGGTGGCGAGCGTTGCGTAGAAATCGGCGAGCGCAGGTGCCGATGCCACTGCGGCAGCGAGGCCCTCAGCGATCTCGCTGTACGGGCGGTGCAACAACAAGAACCACTGGTCGCCCATGTCGTAGGCGGCGCGCACCGGGCCGACGAATGCGCCGGGAGTTGCGTCGTACAGGGCCCGCACGAGTTCGGTGGGGATGCCGGGCGCCCGGAACTGGTCCAGGCGCACGCACGGTGAGCCCGCCTGATCGGTGACCTCTCCACCATTGGACTCGGGGTCCACCGAGGTCGCCACAGCGGCGAATTCCTCGCCCGCCTCGAGCCGCTCCGCCGCAGCGTTAGCGGCTGTCTCATCGGTGAACGCGATGTAGCGCAGGCAGAAGTAGCCCGTGGATTCGGGGTTGGCGTAACGCACTTCGAGATCGTCGGGCGTCGGGAGCGGCAACTTGCTCAGTGCCTCGAGGGCAGCCGAGTAATCAGCGATCAGCGCGCGGTCGTCGTCGTTCAGTGCCTTCCACGCAGCCAGACGCTGCCCGGTGAGCGAGGACTCGATCTGCGCGAGGCTCGCAGCCCGCAGTGCAGCGAGGTCGATGTCGTAGCGTTCGGCCACGTCACGGGCCACCACTGCCTCGATGAGATTGCCGAGCGCGGCGCGTGCGTCGTCGCCGTTGAGTGCGGATCCAGCCGACTCGCCGGCGGCGCCTGCCTCCTCGGGTGAGGCGAGCAGCACTCGGATGAGGCGGTCGTCGATGCGCTGGCCGTTCACGCGTGCCGCAGCGCCGGAGTCGAACGTGGAGCAGGCGCTGAGTGCGGCGGTCACGCCGAGGGCGCACAGGAGGAGGGGAATGCGACGAGTCACGGCTCGTGACCCTATCGGCCCGGTCCGTTCCCGCCCGAGACCGGCGCGCCCGGAGCCGCTCCGCTCTGAGCGGTGGTGTCCGCAGGGGGCACGAGTTCGCGCAGGAGTGCAACCAACTGTGCAGCCGGGTCGACGCCGGGTCGCAGCGGCACATTCACCTGCTGGAGATCCTCTTTGTAGATCGCGTCCTTGGCCAGACGGCGAAGGCGCATGGTCTCGCTCGTGCGCAGGGCGAGCGGTGCAAGGCGCGCCTGGCGCCCCACCAGAGTGATCTCGCGCAGGCCGAGGCGGTGGCACTCGGCGCGCAGGCGCCCGACGGTGAGCAATGCGTCGGCAGGTTCGGGGAGCGGGCCGTACCGGTCCTCCCACTCGGTGCGGATGTCGTCCACCTCGGCATCGGTGGTGACGTTCGCCAGCCGTCGGTATGCCTCGAGGCGCAACTCTTCTTTGGGTACGTAGTCGACCGGGAGGAAGGCGTCGGTGGGCACATCGAGCTTGACCTCTGCGGGTTCGCGTACCTCCTCACCCTTGAGTTCGGCGACGGCTTCGGTGACCATCTGGCAATAGAGGTCGTACCCCACGGCAGCAATGTGACCGGACTGTGCTTCACCCAAGATGTTTCCCGCTCCACGGATCTCGAGGTCGCGCATGGCGATCTTGAATCCGCTACCGAGGTCGGTCGTCTCGCCGATGGTCTTCAGCCGCTCGTAGGCGTCCTCGCTGAGCACTCGATCCCTCGGGTGGAACAAGTACGCGTACGCCCGCTGTCCACTGCGGCCGACCCGTCCGCGCAACTGGTGCATCTGTCCGAGTCCGAGCAGATCGGCGCGTTCGACCACGAGCGTGTTCACCGTTGGCATGTCGATACCGCTCTCGATGATGGTGGTGCACACCAACACGTCGTAACGACCTTCCCAGAAGTCGAGCACCACCTGCTCGAGCCCGACCTCGTCCATCTGGCCGTGAGCCACGGCGATGCGGGCCTCGGGGACGAGTTCGCGCAGGCGCGCCGCGCTCTCGTCGATCGACTGCACGCGGTTGTGCACCCAGAAGACCTGGCCCTCGCGCAGCAGTTCGCGTCGGATCGCTTCCACCGCCACACGCTCGTCGTACTCACCGACGTAGGTGAGGATCGGCTGGCGCTCGGCGGGTGGGGTCTGAAGCAGCGAGAGGTCCCGGATTCCCACCAGCGACAGTTCGAGCGTGCGGGGGATCGGCGTGGCCGACATGGTGAGCACGTCGACGTTCACCTTGAGCTTCTTGATGAGCTCTTTGTGGTTCACGCCGAAGCGTTGTTCCTCGTCGACGACGAGCAGACCCAGATCCTTGAAGCGCACCTTGTCGGTGAGCAGCCGGTGGGTGCCGATCACGCAGTCGACCTCGCCGGACGCAAGGCCCTCGAGCACCTTGCGTGCCTGTGCGGCGGTGAGAAAGCGAGAGAGCACCTCGACGCGAATCGGGTAACCGGTGAATCGGTCGGCGAAGGTGTTTCCGTGCTGTTGGGCGAGCAAGGTGGTTGGTACCAGCACTGCGACCTGCTTGCCGTCCTGGATCGCCTTGAACGCAGCGCGGATCGCCACTTCGGTCTTGCCGAATCCCACGTCGCCGCAGAGGAGTCGGTCCATCGGGTACGCCCGCTCCATGTCGGACTTCACCTCGTCGACGGCTCGCATCTGGTCGGGTGTCTCGACGAAGGGGAACGACTCCTCCATCTCGCGCTGCCACGGTGTGTCCTGGGGGAACTGATGACCAGTGGCATGCACACGACGTTGGTAGAGCACTACGAGTTCCTGGGCCACCTCGCGTACCGCAGATCGGACCCGCGCCTTGGCCTTGGCGAAATCGGATCCGCCCATGCGGTGCAGCGTGGGTGCTTCCCCGCCGACGTATTGGCGAATGGTGTCGATCTGATCCGACGGCACGTACAAGCGGTCGTTGCCCTTGTACTCGAGCAGCAGATAGTCACGCTCGACGCCGCCGATGGCGCGCTTGACCATGCCGGCATATCGCCCGACGCCGTGCTGATAGTGCACCACGTAATCGCCGGGCTTGAGGTCCTCGAAGATGCTTGCGCCCTGACGTCGACGTGGCCGCGACTGGCGGCGGGAGCGTCGGCGTCCGGTGAGATCACCCTCGGCGACAACGGCCACCTTGGAGCCCGGGATCGATGCGCCGGTGTGCAGTGGCGCCACGGTGATGTAGCCACCCGGTGCCGACAGATCGGGTTCGGCGCCGTCGATGCCGACGATCCGGAAGTCCAGTTCGTGATCGAGCAGCATGCTGTGCAGTCGCTGCGCAGACGACTCGCTCTCGGCTGCGACCACCACGCGGAATCGGTCGGCGAGCAGCGACCTCAAGCGATCGGCGAATCCGGCACCGTCACCGCTGACCGGGCCCCACGACGATGCTGCGATCGCCGGCGCGTCGGGTGCATCGGGCGTCGGTACGAGTGACAGCGCCGACGCCCCAGCGGCGCCGGAGAGCAGGCGATCCATGTCGACGTGCAGACGCGGGAAGTTCTGTTCGGCGTTCCTCGCCCAGGTGGTGGCCAGTGCGCGAGCGAGGTCGTCTTCCTCGGCGAGCAGATCGGCTGCGCGGTCGCGCATGCGTCGGGGTTCCACCAGCACGATGCGGGCCCCGTCGGGGAGCACATCGGTGAGGATCCGTTCGTCGGCCGCGAGCCAGGGCAGCCAACTCTCCATGCCTTCGAAGACAGCGCCCTCGGCGAGTCGTTCCCAGTGCTCGCGTCCCCAGGGTTCGAGGCCCACCAGTGCACTCGCGCGCGTGCGAACGTCGTCGTCGACGAGGAGCTCGCGCGCGGGGAACACGAGTGCGGACTCGAGGTCTCGTGTCGAACGCTGATCGTTGACCCCGAACGTGGTGAGACGGTCCACCTCGTCGCCCCAGAGGTCGATACGGATCGGTTCATCAGCGGTGGAGGGGAAGACGTCGATGATGGCACCCCGTCGCGCCACCTCGCCTCGGTGCTCCACGAGGTCCTCACGTCGGTAGCCCATGTGAATGAGTCGGGCCATCAGTTGCTCGGGGTCCAAGACGGCACCGGGGTGCACACGGATGGGTTCGATGTTGTCGTCACCGGGTCCGAGGCGCTGCAGCAGTGCGCGCACCCCGCCGATCACCACGAGCGGACAGCGATCGGGCGACGCAAGACGCCAGAGCACCTCGAGTCGCCGCCCCATGGTCTCCACGGCAGGAGAGACACGTTCGAACGGCAGTGTCTCCCATGCGGGGAACAATGCAACCTCGGAGGGATCGAGGAACTGGCAGAGATCGTCGTACAGCTGTCCGGCGGCCGAGCCCGTGGGCATGGCCACGACGAGCGGGCGACGTGTGGAGCGGCGGGCGAGTGCAGCGACGGTGAGCGCTCGCGCCGATTCGGGTACGGCGAGCACGGCGTTGGTGCGTCCGGCGACGGCGGTGAGTGCCGGTTCGTCGCGCAGCAGCAGCGGGAGCGAGGCGAGGCTCATGCGCCGTTGAACCGGGCCATGGCGGCGTCGGGCCCGAGTTCCACCACGGCCTCCACGGCATCAGCCGCGCGTTCGATCATCACGTCGAGCACTTCACGCTCGGCTGCGGGAATGCGTGAGAGCACGTGGTTGGCGCCCTGTTCTTTCGAATTGGGTTTACCGACGCCGATGCGAACGCGCACGTAGTCCTGGGTCTTGAGGTGTTGGGTGATGGAACGCAGGCCGTTGTGCCCGGCGAGCCCGCCGCCCACCTTCACGCGCATCGTGCCGGGCGCGAGGTCCAGTTCGTCGTGCACCACCACGATCTTGGTGGGTTCGTCGATGCCGTACCGCCTCACGAGGGCGCCAACGGCTTCGCCCGAGAGGTTCATGTAGGTGGTGGGGAAGGCCAACACGCAGCGCTGGCCGGCCAGCGTGGTTTCGGCCACGAGTGCTTTGTCCCGCCCCGCACGCAATTGCGCGCCTACACGTCGTGCAATCAGCTCGATGCAGTCGGCACCGACGTTGTGTCGGGAGTGGTGGTACTCCTTGCCCGGATTGCCGAGCCCGACGATGAGCCAGCCGAACGGGGTGCCACGTCGTGGCGCCCGATCTCGGCCGAACAGGCTCACGCCGTGGGTGCAGCCTCAGCAGCCGGAGCGCTCTTCGCGCCCTGGGCTGCCATGGCGATCACGACCGGCATGTCGGGGTCGCCGACGGCGGTGCAGCCGGCCGGGAGGCTGAGCTCGTGCAGGTGGATGACCTGACCGGGCTGCATCGACGTGACGTCGACACGCACTTCGGACGGCATCTGGTTCGGCGTGGTGACCACTTCGATGGTGTCCACTGCAGGGTCCACCAGGCCACCGGCCTGGGCAACGGCCTTTGCCTCGCCGTACACATGGAGCGGCACGCGCACGTGGATCTTTTCGTCGGCGTTCACGAGCAGGAAGTCGATGTGGCTCACGTTGCGGCGCACCGGGTGACGCTGCACCTCTTTGATGACCGCCACATGGGTGTCGTTGCCGACCTTGAGGCTCAGCACGGTGTTGAAGCCGTTCGGGCCCGACACGGCGAGGCGGAGATCACGGCGCTCGACAGTGACCGACACCGGCTGCGAACCGTGTCCGTAGACGATGGCCGGGATGTGGTCCTGCGCGCGCAGGCGCCGAGCGGCGGGCGACCCCGTCTGCGAGCGGGGTGTGGCGACGAGCACGTTGTTCGACATGGCGGAATCTCCCGGGCGAGCCCCCGATGGGGCATCTACGAAGCAGCCGACAACGCTACCGGCTGGTGGGCGGGGATGGAAACCGCCGCTCAGGCCTGGTTCTCGCCGCCGAAGATCTCGCTCACGCTGGTGTCGTCGAACACCGCCGAGAGGGCATCGGCGATGATCGGGGCCACCGAGAGCACCTCGATCTTGTCGATCCGCTTCTCGGGCGGCAGGGGGAGGGTGTTGGTGATGACCACCCGGCTGATCGGGGCGTTCTTCAGGCGTTCCACCGCCGGGCCGGACAGCACACCGTGGGTGGCCATGGCCCAGACCTCGGTAGCGCCGCGGGCCATCAGCAGCTCGGCGGCCGAGACGATGGTGCCGCCGGTGTCGATCATGTCGTCGGTGAGGATGCACAGGCGCCCCTCGACCTCGCCGATGATCTCCTTGGCCTCAGCCACGTTGGTCTTGCCCTTCGGGCGACGCTTGTAGATGAATGCGAGGTCGGCACCCTTGTCGTTGAGGTGCTGGGCCATGCGCTCGGCCACCTTGATGCGACCGGCATCGGGCGACACGATGACGGGCTGGTGCGCATGGGTGCGGATGTACCCCTCGATCACGGGCATCGCGGTGAGGTGATCGACGGGACCGTCGAAGAAGCCCTGGATCTGTCCGGAGTGCAGGTCGATCGAAACCATGCGCTTGGCGCCTGCGGTCTTGAACAAGTCGGCCACGAGTCGGGCAGTGATGGGCTCGCGACCCTCGGCCTTGCGGTCCTGGCGTGCGTAGCCGTAGAAGGGACACACCGCAGTGATGCGCTTGGCCGACGCACGCTGCGCCGCATCGATCATGATCAACTGCTCCATGATCGAGTCATTCACGGAGTAGCCGTTCCATCCGTAGTGGCTCTGCATCACGAACACATCGCAGCCGCGGATGCTCTCGGCAAAGCGCGGGCGGATCTCGGTGTTGGCGAAGTCGACGATCTGTGCATCACCGAGATCGATGCCCAGACACTGGGCTACTTCTTCGGCGAGCGCCCGGTGGGTGCGCCCGGAATAGAGGGCCAGCCGCTTGGTGGTGACCTTCTGCATCGACTGTTCCTTCATGACCGTGGCAGCCCCTCTCACTCCGCCGAGGCAGTGTAGAAGGGGCCGGTCCGGGCGTTCTCACCGACGCTCGAGCCCTGCTCCAAGAACGCGAACGGACCTACCTGGGCACCCGCGCCGATCTCGGCCTCGCTGCCCACGGTGTTCTGCACCACGGCGCCCGATCCCACGACGCAGTCGACGAGACGGGTGTTGGGACCGATCTCGCAGCCGTCGCCCACGATGGTGCGTCCCTGCAGCATGGTGCCCGGGAACAGGGTGATGTCCCGACCGAGCTCCACGGTGACATCGATGAAGGTCTGGCGCGGGTCCAGCATGGTGACGCCGCGCAGGAGCCAGTCCCGGTTCGTGCGGGCACGCAGTTCGCGTTCGGCCATCGCCAACTGCCAGCGGTCGTCCACCGCGGCCACCTCGGATTCGTCGTTGACCTCCACCGAACCGATCCGATACCCCATCGTGGACAGTGTCTCGATGACATCGGCGAGTGCGTAGATGCCGGGTCCACCCAGGGGTCGCAGTCGACGCAACGCCGGGCCGAGCAGGTCCCTGCGGAACGCGAAGATCGATGTGCTGCATTCGTACGGGCCGGTGTGACCCGTTTGGGTCACGGGTTCGTTGGCCTCGGCGATGCGCAGGATGTGGTGGTCGTTCTTGCGCTGGTCCACCCGAACGATGCGCCGTTGGCCGTCGACGTCGCTGCGCAGCACCGTGAGCACGGTGGCCGCATTGCCCTCGGACTCGTGGCGCTCCACGAGGCGGGCGACCGTGTCGGGACGCAGCAGGGGCCGATCGCCCGGCAGCACGATCACTGTGGAGGTGTCGTCGAGGTCGTCGGAGTCGAACGCAGACAGACCCACGAGCGTTGCGTCGCCCGAACCGTGCCGCGCAGCCTGTTCGACGAAGGTGACGTTGGCCCACACCGGCGCCTGTTCGTGGACCTTCTTGGTGACCCGTTCGGCGTCGGCGCCCACGACCACCACCGTGCGCTCGAGATCGAGTCCATCGAGGGCGTGCAGCACGTGCATCACGATGGCTCGGCCGCAGATGAGGTGCAGGGGCTTCGGGCGGTCCGAGTGCATCCGTGAGTCCTCGCCCGCGGCGAGCACGATGGCAGAGACGGACATGGACTGTTTCTAGCGCAGCGCCCACCGAGACACGGACACCGACGACACGGACACCGACGCTGGCAACGTGGCGCGGATAGGGGACGTGGGCTCCCACGGATACCCTGCGGGTCGCCCTCGGGGGTCGTCCAACCGGCAGGACAACGGATTTTGGTTCCGTGAATAGGGGTTCGAGCCCTCTCCCCCGAACTACGGCCCCGCCGGGTTCCCCGGCGGTTTCCCGAACAAGTGCCACGTGCCGGATGGTTCGTCGGACTGGATGTTCGTCGGACCGGATGTTCGTCGTTCTGGTTCCGGCCTGTAGCCTTGCCAGCCTTATGGGTTCGCTGATCAAGAAGCGTCGCAAGCGCATGCGCAAGAAGAAGCACAAGAAGATGCTTCGCCGCACGCGCCACCAGCGTCGCAAGTAGTTCCTGAACCGGTCTGCGCCGCGCTGCCCAGCAACAAGGTTCGCAGCAACGAGGTTCGCAGTATCGAGGTTCGCTTCAGGCCACGGTGTGGGTGACCACCACCGTGGCCTCTGGCATTTTTGCCTGCAGATCCGGGTGTTCGCCGTCCAAGAACCACGTCGAACCGCTGCCGGCGAGCCGAGGCCGCTGCCCCGAGTACTGCACGATGCGATCCCGCCACGACGCGAGTTCGGGCACCTCAGCGATTGCCGCGGGCTCCAGATCGTTGCCGTGGTCGCCGAGTGGCCCGCCCAGCAGGTCCCACCGTCGGTAGATCGCCGGGGTGGAGCAGTGCAGCGGTGGCACCACGAGGGTGAAAGCGCGCTCGATGGGGGGCAATGGGGCGATCAGTTCGCCGATGCCGGTGACACGTGCGCGGCCACCCACGAGACAGAACGCAACGTCGGCGCCGATGACCACGGCGCGCACCGGGTCCGTCCAGCCCGCCCAACGGAGCACGGCTGCGGCGTCGGCAGATCCTCCGCCGAGGCCCCCGCCGTTGGGGATGTTCTTCTCCACATGGACCGAAGCCTCGGCGCCGCAGAGCAACAGTGCCCGATTCACCAGGTTCGACGAGTCGGTGGGTACGCCGTGCGCGTACGGGCCGGTGATCGAGAGTCCGCTTGCGCCGGCGTCGATGCGCACACGGTCGTGCAGCGCGAGCGTGACCATCTCGGCATCGATGAGGTGGTAGCCGTCATCGCGTACGCCGGTCACGCGCAGCGACAGCGTGAGCTTCGCGTGAGCCTCGAGCACCGCGGCCATCAGTTGTTCCCGGTCGCCCGTGCGAGACGTCCCCACGCCTCGACGTCGAGTTCTTCGGCGCGCATCGTGGGGTCGATTCCCGCACGCTCGAACGCTGCTGGGTCGGTCACTACTGCGGCGAGCGATCGGCGCAGCATCTTGCGGCGCTGGCCGAAACCGGCGCGCACGAGCGCGAAGAGGTGATCGCGGTCCACGTCGTTGTCCACCGCCGGGCTGGCGCGCCGCACGATGCGAACGAGTGCAGAGTCCACATTGGGTCGGGGGAGGAACACGCTGGGCGGCACCAGGCCCACGATGGATCCTGTGGCCCAGTAGGCCACCTTCACGCTCACTGCGCCGTACGCGGCAGAGCGCGGCGATGCGACGAGTCGCTCGCCCACCTCTTTTTGCACCATGACGAGCATCGAGGTGATGCGCGGTACTCCGTCGAGCAGATCCGCGATCAGCGGTGTGGCCACGTTGTACGGGAGGTTCGCCACCAGCGTCCATGACGCAGCGCCGTCGAGGAGCGCACCCCAGTCGAGCGACATCGCATCGGCGTGGATCACGCGCACGTTGTCGAGGCCCTCGGTGTTCTCGCGCAGTATCGGGATCAGGTGGTCGTCGATCTCTACGGCAATCACCGTGGCACCGGTTTCCGCAAGCGCTCGGGTGAGCGAGCCGAGTCCCGCGCCCACCTCCACCACGTGGTGACCCGGCCCGATGTCGGCGAGTCGTGCGATGCGACGAACGGTGTTGGCGTCCACCACGAAGTTCTGTCCCAGCGATCGACGCGGGGCGAGGCCGCGGGCATCGAGCTGCGCTGCGGCCTGGGTGCGGCCGATCGTCATCGTGTCACCAACTGAGCCGGACGGGAATCGGTGCCTGTGCGAGTTCGGAGATCTTCTGGAACAGCGGAGCGTTGAGTACCACGATGATTCCCGGCGGAATCGTTTGCCATCGCACCCGACAACTGATCGAACGCCCGTTGTCGGTGTTCTCCACGGTCACCTTGGTGCCCTCGGGGAGGAAGTTGATGATGCACACGTCGCGGGGGAGCACCGTGGTGGGTACGAGCGTGGTCTCACTGCTCTTGGGGCGGTACTGGCGCGCACCGAAGTTCTTGTAGGTGGCGAGGCCGCTGCGCAGGAGCGCATCTTCGGGTGCCGGCTCGTTGGGCGCAAAGGTGGATCGGGGCACGGTCTCGCGCGAACCGCTGAGGAACCCGGGTGTGAGCGACTCGCTCACCGGACCGACCTCCACGGGCGACTCGGGCGGTTGGCTCGATGAGCTCGAGCGGGTCCACCACAGGATGGGGATGATCACCAGTGTCACGATGAGCGCGACACCGAGCCGACGACGGTCATAGACGGTCGCGTTGGAGAGCCAGCTCATGGCAACCACCGCATGGCGAAAAGGCTACGGAGCAGGCAGACGGAACGCAATGACAGCGTTCGCGTCGGTTGCATCGGCAACCACCTCGATCGGCACATCGATCGCAGCGGCGAGTGCCTCGGCGACGTGGGTCACGTACGCGGGCTGGTTGGGGCGACCGCGATGCGGAATCGGGGCGAGGTACGGTGCGTCGGTCTCGATCAACATGCGATCGAGCGGGCACCGGCGCGCAGCCGCGCGCAGGTCCTCTGCGGTGCGGAACGAGATGATTCCGCTGAAGCTCACGAATGCACCTCGTTGCAGGCATTCGTCTACTTCGTCCGGGCCTCCCGTGAAGCAGTGAAAGATCGTGTTCGACGGCGTCCCTACGTCATCGAGGATGGCGAACGTGTCGCTCCATGCATCGCGTGTGTGGATCACGAGCGGAAGGTCTCGAGTCAGCGCAAGTCGGATCTGTTCGGCGAACGCATGTTGCTGCACATCCCGCGGCGAATGGTCGTAGTAGTAGTCGAGGCCGCACTCGCCGACCGCGACCACCTTGGGCGCGTCCAGCAGATCGACAATCGTGCCCACGCCGTGGCGCGCCTCGTGGGGGTGCAGACCCACAGTGGCCCACACGCCGTCGAACCGGGCTGCGATGTCGATGGCCTGTTGCGAGGTCTCGCGGTCGCAACCCACGGTGATCATGCGGTGCACACCTGCGGCGCGGGCCGCCTCGACGAGTCCGTCGGTGCCCTCGGGCACACGGGGGTCGTAGAGATGACAGTGGTTGTCGGTGAAGCGCACGGCTCGACTCAGGAGTCGTCCTCGTCGGAGCGACGCGGGAACAGTGCCTCGCCCTTCACGACTGCCGCGCCGCCGGGGTAGCCGCCCCAGCGTGCAGCGTCGGGGAGTCGCTCGTCGGTGACCGCTCCCGACATGCCGATGCGTTCCCACACCGTCTGGGCGGTGGACGGTACGGCGGGCGATGCGAGTATCGCGATGATCCGCAGCGCTTCGAGCGCGTCGCCCATCACCGCATCGACCACGGGACCGGGTTCGGCCTTCCAGGGTTCGTTGGTCTCCAGGTGTGCGTTCGTTGCGCGGATGAGTTGCCACGTGGCCTCGAGCGCACGACTCGGCTGCACGTTGTCCCAGGCCGCAGCGGCGTGTTCGTACGCAAGTGCGGCAGCCGGTGCGAGTGGGGAATCGGTGGCTGCCCGTGGGCCGATGCCACCGCACTTCTTGCCCACCACCGTGGCCACACGTGCGAGCAGGTTGCCCAGATTGTTCGCGAGGTCAGCGTTGTAGCGCTTGATGAGTCCCTTGCGGGTGAAGTCGCCGTCTTGTCCGTAGGGAGTCTCGGCGAGCACGTAGTAGCGGAATCCGTCGAGACCGATGTCGTCGATGAGGTCCAACGGGTTCACCACGTTGCCCATGGACTTGCTCATCTTCTCCTGGTCGACGAGCAGCCAGCCGCCCACGGCCCAACCGCGCGGGGGTTCCACGCCCGCCGACATGAGCATGGCGGGCCAGTAGACGCAGTGGAACCGAATGATGTCCTTGCCAATGAGGTGATAGTCGACCGGCCACCATGCGCGGTACCGCTCGTCGTCCTGGCCGTACCCCACTGCCGAGAGGTAGTTGGTGAGCGCGTCGAACCACACATAGGTGACGTGCTTGGGGTCCCACGGGATCGGGATGCCCCACTCGAGCGATCGTCGCGAGATCGAGAAGTCTCGTAGCCCGCCCTTGATGAAGCCGCGCACCTCGTTCGCACGGAAGTCCGGCACGATCGCATCGGGGTGTGAGTCGTACCAGTCGAGCAGGCGTTGCTCGAACGCCGAGAGTCGGAAGAAGTAGTTCTCCTCCTCGAAGTGCTCCACCGGTCGCTTGTGGATCGGGCAGTCGGTGCCGTTGGTGAGCTCGTCGGCGACGTAGTACTCCTCGCAACCCACGCAATACAGGCCCGAGTAGGTGCCGAGATAGATGTCGCCCGCCTCGTAGCAGGCCCGCAGCAGCGTCTCGACCGCCACGCGGTGACGCGGCTCGGTCGTGCGGATGAAGTCGTCGTTGGCGATGTTCAGCCGCTTCCAGGCCTGCTCGAACAGCGGGGCGATCTCGTCGGCGAACTCCTTGGGGGTCTTGCCCGCTGCGTCGGCCGCCTGCTGGATCTTCAGCCCGTGTTCATCGGTGCCCGTGAGGTAGTGCACGTCGTCGCCGAGCAATCGGTGCCAGCGCGTGAGCGCGTCCCCGACGATGGTGGTGTAGGCGTGGCCGAGGTGGGGCCGGGCGTTCACGTAATAGATCGGGGTGGTGACATAAAAGCGACCCACGTTCGACGAGGGTAGGGCCTCGGTGCGCGAAGTGGGGTCATCATTTGCCAAAGTTGTGGGATGACGTCGTTCGAGTTCGATGAGGCGATTGCCGTTCGCCAGACCGGATCCGGTCTCGGGGCCGTGGTGCCCGACGGTTGGGACATCAACGGGAACGCGAACGGTGGATACATCCTCGCCCTCGGCGCCAATGCGCTGCGTACGGCATGCGGGCGCGCCCAGCCGATCACCATCACCGCGCATTACCTGGCCCCGGTCACGCCCGGCCCGGTGACGTTCAACACCGAGGTGGTCAAGGCCGGCAAGCGGCTCACCACGATGGCCGGCTCGATCGAGCGAGACGGTCGCACCTTGATCCGGATGCTCGGGGCATTCGGCGATCTGGCGCCATCGGGCGCCGACGACGACCAGGCCGTGTATCAGGGAGCACCACCGGACCTGCCGCCTATCGAGCAGTGCGAACGACGCACCCCCGAGGGTGGTTCTGCGGTGGTGGGTCTGGCAGACCGTGTGCAGATGCACATCCACCCCGAGGACGCCGGCGCACTGCACGACCGGCCGTCGGGCATCGGTCAGACGCGTGGATGGTTCGACTTCCACGACGGTCGCCCCATCGACAGCCTGGCGCTGCTGCTTGCGGCCGATTCCTTTCCGCCTGCGGTGTTCAATCTCCACGAGGTGGTGCGCGGCTGGGTCCCCACGGTGGAGTTCACGGTGCATGTGCGCGCCGTGCCCGCTCCGGGCCCGCTGCGTTGTCGTTTCGACACTCGGTACGTGTCGGGTGGCGCGCTGCACGAAGACGGCGAATTGTGGGACAGCAGTGGTCGGCTCGTAGCGCTCTCTCGCCAGTACGGTCTGCTCGCCCGGGTCTAGAGCCCGAGTGTGAGGTCGTACACCTCACGACGTGAGCGCCCGGTCAGTCGGGCAACCTCGGCGGCCGCGTCACGCTTGGTACTGCCTGCCGCCATGGCATTCCGCAGCATGTCCACTACTGCACTGTCGTCGGCCGGTTCCTCGGGTGCAGCGCCCTCCAGCACCAGCACGTACTCGCCCAGCGGTTCGGTACTGGCGAGATGCAGTGATGCATCAGCAATCGTCCCGCGCCAGACGTTCTCGTGCATCTTGGTGAGTTCGCGGCAGATGGCGATCCGGCGGTTCGGGTCGCACGCTGCGCCGAGGTCGTCGACGGTACGCCGCACGCGGTGCGGCGCCTCGTAGAGCACCACGGTGCGCTGCTCGGAAAGAACGGCCTGCACTCGTTGCTTGCGCTCGGCGCCACTGCGGGGCAGAAATCCCTCGAACACGAATCGTTCGCAGGGGAGCCCACTGATGACGAGCGCCATCACGAAGGCGGTCGGCCCGGGAACCGCGCTCACAGTGTGA
Organism: Actinomycetota bacterium; assembly: GCA_017853685.1. Lineage (GTDB taxonomy): Bacteria > Actinomycetota > Acidimicrobiia > Acidimicrobiales > Ilumatobacteraceae > WLJO01. The sequence goes on from JAFMJD010000021.1 coordinate 23,485, forward strand.
CCGTCGTCGATCGCAGCGCGCACCACCCGATGCCCGGGGTCACTGATTCCGGGTGTTCCGGCATCGGTCACGAGGGCCACGGTTGCTCCCGAGCGCAGCACATCGAGGATGTCGCTCGTGGCGCTGTGTTCGGTGTGGTCGTCGACCCGACGGAGTCGTTGGGCGCTGATGCCGGCGTGCTGCAGCAGGCGACCCGACCGACGGGTGTCCTCGCAGCACACGAGTGCCGCCCCTGCGAGCACCTCGATGGCGCGAGGCTGCAGGTCTCCGAGATTGCCAATGGGGGTCGCCACGAGTACGAGCGTTCCCATGGCGTCAGTTCCGGATCTCGATCACGTCGCCCGCCCGCAGACCCCAACGAGCCATGGCGCCTGCCTCGGCCTCGACTGCACGTCGAGCACGCACCACCGGGGCCGGTACGCGGTTCGGGCGAACCGTTGCGATTCGGATCACCGTGTTGTTCCGATCCAGATAGGCCACATCGATGGCGAACCTCATGCCGATCGTGTGGATCCATCGGCACCGCTCGATCACCACAGCGCCGTCGATCCCCTTTTTTCCGAGTAGGCCGCGCGCGCGATCGGGGAGCGAGGTGAGGACATCGGCCGACGCCAGCACCCTGCCGTTGGTGACCAGCCACGCCATGACGCAGGAGTCTCGCAGGTCAGTGGCTTCCGGCGGGTGGCAGCCCGAGCAGCGCGTTCTCCACCACCTCGCTGAGCGCAGGGTGCGCGTAGTACTGGCCCCGTGCCATTTCGTCGACCGTCTGGCCGAACGACATGCCCTGCACGAGTTGCTGCAGCAGCATCGACGAGTAGGGCCCGATGATGTGGGCGCCGAGCAGTCGTCGGCTGCGGCGATCGGCCACCACCTTGCACATGCTCGTCGTGTCCTCCATGGCCCACCCGTACGCGGTGTCGCCGTATCGCTGCACCGCCGTCATGACATCGTGGCCCGCCGATCGGGCGGCTCGCTCGGTGAGGCCGACCGACGCGATCTGGGGCGAGCCGAACACGGCGTGGGGAACGTTGTCGTGATTGGACGGGCGTCGGTTGTTCGGGTTCGCAAGGTTGTGCGCCACCACACGCGCCTCGTGGTTCGCCACATGCTTCAACTGGAACGGTGAGGAGATGTCGCCGAGCGCGTACACGCCCTCGAAGGCTGTCTCTTGGTACTCGTCCACCACGAGGCGTCCGTCCTCGTGCAGGGGATAGCCGGCCCCGGCGAGTCCGAGCTGATCCGAGTTCGGAGTGCGTCCGGCGGCCACGAGCACCGCATCGACCTCCACCGTCGACCCATCGGAGAGCGTGAGGCGGATCCCGCTCGGGGTGCGCGTCGCCTGCGTGGCGGTCTGCGAGAGCACCACCCGGTATTGGCTCTGGGCGGCGCGGAGGTAGTGCTCCCGGATGTCGTGGTCCTCGGCGCGCAGCAGAGTGTCGTTGCGGTTGATGATGGTGATCTCGCTGCCGAATGCGTGGAACACGTGGGCCATCTCGCAGGCGATGAAGCCGCCACCGAGGATTGCGAGTCGCGGCGGCACGTCGTCGACGCGCATGACGTCGTCAGAGGTGTAGAAGCCGACGTCGGCGAGTCCGGGCACGTCGGGCACGGTCGGCCGTGCACCTGCCGCGATCACGATCCGGTCTCCCTCGAGCACGTGCTCGCCCACACGGATCGTGCGCGGTCCGAGGAATGAAGCCGACCCCCGGAAGACGGTGACGTTCGGGCATCGGTGTGTGCGGTAGTCCTCGCCGCTCGCCGCGATCGGATCGATCCGGCCGAACACACGGTCCCGAACATCGCTCCAACGAGTGCGTCGGATCTCCGCATCGACGCCGAGCACGCCGGCATGCCGGATGTGCTCCACCACATCGGCCACGTACACGTACATCTTGGTGGGGATGCACCCCTTGTTCAGACAGGTCCCGCCGAACACATCGCGCTCGATGATGGCGACCTTCCAGTCGTCGAACTGGGGTCCGAGGATCGAGTTCCCCGATCCGGTGCCCACGATGATGAGGTCGAAGGAGTCAGCGCCCACGTGGGGCAGGGTAGGTGCTGCTCAGGTGCCGGGCACGATTCGCACGAATCGACCCGGGTAGTCGAGCACGAGGCCGTGCTCGTCCACGTCGAACTCCACGGTGAATTCCGCCGCAGGCGATTCGAATCGCCAGCGTTGTGGAGCCACCCGTGTGTAGCGCTGCAGATCGGGCACCACCGCCAGGGTGTCGACATCGACCCATGCGCACCGGATCTCGGCGGTCTCGCCGACGGCGAGCGATGCGGACCGGATGGGGATCGTGTTGGTGAACGGAGTGCATCCGAGGTCGATCGCGGTGCAGCCCGCCAGATCGGTTCGCTCCACTCCGTTCATCTCGGCCCAGCGACCTTCACCGTCGGTGACGAGCCACAGGTCCGGTTCCTCGAGATCCCTGAACAGCAGGAACTGTCTCGTGTCGAAATCGGGCCCGAGACGCAGGACGTACTGCACATCGGGGCCGCGCACGATTCCCTCGGCCACCCACCCGCCGTTGTCCCAGCGCAGCGAGAGTTCCTCGTGGGCCGAGTGGTCCACGGCGCGCCATGCAGCGTGCACGAGTCGAGTGTCCACCGCTACCGTCCCCCGGGTGATCCCGCTCGAAGATGCTCGTGCACTGGTGTTCCGATCGGTGAGGCGACTCGACCCGGTCACGCTACCGATCACCGACGCGTCGCTGCCCGGCAGTGTGCTCGCCGACGATGTGACGGCGGCCGAAGCGGTGCCACCGTTCGCCAACACCGCGGTGGACGGTTATGCGCTGCGCGCGGCGGACACCGCCAATGTTCCGGCAGAGCTGGTGGTGGTTGGTGAACTGGCCGCCGGTGCTGCGCCCTCGCACCGGGTGGGAGCCGGAACTGCGGTGCGCATCATGACGGGTGCCCCGGTACCCGATGGGGCCGACGCGATCGTGATGGTGGAGGACACCGAACGCCTCGATGGTGGCGCGCGGGTGCGTGTCAACAAAGTGGTGCGCCCCGGCGACGCCATTCGTGATGCAGGGAGCGACGTGCGCGCGGGTGACCGCGTGTTCGCCGCAGGAACCGTCCTGAACGGTCCGAGTCTCGGCGTACTGGCCAGCATCAACCGCCGCGCCATCAGTGTGGTGCGGCGTCCTCGGGTGGCAGTGCTGTCCACGGGCGACGAACTCGTGACCGATGGCGGTCCGCTGCAACCGGGTCAGATCCGAGAGAGCAACAAGACGATGCTGGTGCCCATGGTGCGTGCCGCGGGTGCCGACGCCGTGGATCTCGGTGTGGTGGTGGACGACGAAGCCGCACTCGAGCGCGTGCTGCGCGATGCGGCCGCAACGTGCGATGCGATCGTGACGAGTGGCGGTGTGTCGATGGGGGACTACGACGTCGTGAAGGCCGTGCTGTCCCGCATTGCAGAGATGAACTGGATGCAGATCGCCATCAAGCCGGCGAAGCCGTGC
>JAFMJD010000138.1 GCA_017853685.1 Actinomycetota bacterium
TCTCGGAGTTGATGCGGAAGTACGCCTGCAGCGGCATCTCGCACTCGACGCCCGGTGGCACATAGATGAACGAACCACCGCTCCACACGGCGGAGTTCAGCGCAGAGAACTTGTTGTCGGCCGGGGGGATGACCGAGCCGAAGTACTGCTTCACGATGTCGGGGTACTCGCGCAGTGCAGTGTCCATGTCGCAGAACAGGATTCCCTGCGCCTCGAGCTCCTCACGATTCTTGTGGTACACCACCTCGGAGTCGTACTGGCTGGTGACACCCGCGAGGTACTTGCGTTCGGCCTCGGGGATGCCGAGCTTCTCGTACGTCTGCTTGATCTTCTCGGGAAGGTCTTCCCATTCGTCCACCACACCGCCGTCGGTGGGCTTGATGTAGTAGTAGATGTCGTCGAAGTCGATGTCGGGCATGTTGTCGGCGAACCACGGCAGCATCGGCTTCTTCTCGAACACACTCAGGCTGCGCTGGCGGAACTTGCGCATCCACTCGGGCTCGCCCTTCCACCAAGACATCTGGTTCACGACGTCGAGGTTCAGGCCCTTCTCGGGACGGAACACGTATTCGTCGCCGTCGTTCCATCCGAGCGAGTACTTGCTCAGGTCGAGATCGATTGCTGCCATGACTGTCACTCCGTCTGGACGGAACCGCCACCAGAACCCGACAGGAGCGGGGTCCGAGCGGAGGTCCGGGGGATTTCCACTACCGCCATAGTAACAATTACCGGCGCCGTTCCGGACGCCGCGAAGGCCTCAAGCATCGAGCGAACGGGCGACTTCCAGCGCAGCGGCGGGGTCCAGACCTGCCCGGGCGGCGAGCCAGCAGGCAACCGGCGCAGCCTGACGATGCGACGAATGCGCCGCTTCACCGGCAAGCGCCAGCAGGTTCTCGATCTCAGCCGTGGTGGGCGCCGCAAGGCCAAGTCGGCCGGCGAAGCGTTCCAACCACGCCACCGCATCGCTGTTCACATCGGACATGTTGCGCCCTTCCCCTCTCGGCTGGTGTTGCGTGCGTTGCGCGCTCTACGCGTACCCCGAATCAAACCCCGGGGCGACACAGTCTCGCCCCAACAGCGCCGGCTCGCTCGGTCGGCTCAGCGCATCTCGATGAAGATGCATTCGCCCGGGCATTCCTCGGCGGCGTCCACCACTTGGCTGTAGAGACGCTCCGGGACGAACGCGAGGCTTCCCGAGCCGCCCGGATCGTTCAGCACCACATCGCCTTCCTTCACGTATGCAATGCCGTCGTCGAGCAGGTCGAAGACATCGGGACAGTGATCCACGCACAGGCCGTCGCCGGTGCACAGGTCCTGATCGATCCACACCCTCATTTCGGAGTGCCCGGCCTCGGCATGGGCCGCAGGGTATCGGCGCAACATCGGCACGGTGCGCGTTGGCCTGCAGTGCATCCGTGCAGGGCCATGTGCCGCAGTTAGCGTGCCCGCTGTGCAGACCCCGATCGCTCAGCAAAGAGCGCACACATGGCAGCGGGCGTATGGGCCTGTCGAGGATCCGTATGCATGGATGCGAGACACCGACGATCCGGCATTGCGCACGTATCTCGAGGCCGAGAACACCTACTGCGAGAACTGGTTCGCCCCCCACGCCGAACTGCGCGAGGCCATCTTCGGGGAGATTCGCTCACGTGTGCAGGAAACAGACGTTTCGGTTCCGAGCAAGCGCGGACCGTGGTGGTACGTATCGAGAACCGTCGAGGGTCAGGCCTATGCGATTCATTGTCGCGGCACCTCTGCGCCTGCTGCTGCCGAGACGGTGATCCTCGACGAGAACGCCGAGTCGGCGGGGCACGACTACTTTGCACTCGGCGCATTCGATGTCGGGCAGCAGCACCGACTGCTCGCATGGTCCAGCGACACCGACGGTTCCGAGGAATACACCTTGAGGATCCGGGATCTCGACACGGGCGTCGACCTCGCCGACAGCATCGAGCGGACGTACTACGGCACTGCGTGGTCCAGCGACGACACCTGGCTCTTCTACACCGTGCCCGATGAGCAGATGCGTCCGTATCAGGTGTGGCGACACCGAGTGGGCTCGACGCAGCACGACGATGTCTTGGTGCTCGAGGAGAACGACGAACGATTCTTCGTCGAGGTCGACCTCACCCGCAGCGGTGAGTGGATCGTCATCACCATCGACTCCAAGGAGACCTCCGAGGTGTGGCTCGTGCCGGCATCCACGCCCGAGCAGGCACCGAAGCTCGTGCGGCCTCGCGAGCACGGTCACGAATATGCCGTAGACCATTGGGGCGACCGGTTCGTGGTGCTCACCAATCTGGAGGCGGAGGACTTCCGGGTGATGACGGCGCCGCTCGACACACCTGCTACGTGGAGCGAACTGATCCCGCACCGGCCCGGACGGCGAATCACCGGTGTCGAACCCTTCGCCGGCCACCTCGCCGTGCACGAGTGGTCAGCGGGCCAGCCCGGTCTGCGAGTGCTGTTCCGAGAGGGCGGCGAGCGCTCGATCGATCTCGGGAGCGAACCAAGCGATGTCGAGTTCGGTGCGAACGGCGAGTACGACACAACAACGCTCCGCTTCGAGCATCAGTCCCTCGTGCGGCCCCGCGCCGCTTATGACGAAGACGTCCGCACCGCGGAACGGGTGCTGCTCAAGCAGACACCCACCCCGAATGTCTCGCTGGGCGACTACGAGTCGGAACGAACGTGGGCCACGGCGCCCGATGGCGAGCGTGTCCCCATCGACCTCGTGTGGCGCCGTGGCACGCCGCGCAACGGGTCGGCGCCGCTGCTGCTGTACGGCTACGGCGCGTACGAAGTGTCGATCGCACCATGGTTCTCAGTGGCTCGTCTCTCGCTGCTGGACCGCGGATGGGTGTGGGCGCTTGCGCATCCACGCGGCGGCGGCGAGCTCGGGCGGCGCTGGTACCGAACCGGAAAGTTGCTCGAGAAGCGCAACACGTTCACGGACTTCATTGCTTGCGCACAGCACCTCGTGCAAGAACAGTGGGCGCACCCGAATCGCGTGGCGATCGAGGGTGGATCTGCCGGAGGACTGCTGGTCGGGGCGGCGATGACGATGCGGCCGGACCTGTTTGCGTCGGTGGTGGCAGAGGTCCCGTTTGTCGACATCGTCTCCACGATGAGCGACCCGACGCTGCCCCTCACCGTGACCGAGTGGGAGGAGTGGGGCGACCCGCGTGCCGAACCCTTCGCGTCGTACATGGCTTCGTACTCGCCGTACGACAACTCGATGCCGGCCGATTACCCGGCGTTGTACGTGACGGCCGGGCTCAACGATCCGCGGGTCAGTGTCCACGAACCGGCGAAGTGGGTCGCTCGCCTGCGTTCGGTGAATCAGGGCAATCGACCGATCGTGATGAAGACCGAGATGGGGGCGGGCCATGGCGGGCCGTCGGGGCGTTACGAGGCCTGGCGCGATCTCGCCCAGACCCTCACCTTCCTCCACACCACCACCCCTCCCCCATCCGCGCTCTGACGGGCCGCGAGTCAGTCATGGATGACTTTTTGCCGCGCGGAATCGGGAGGATCGCCGATCCGGCTGAATGACTTCGAGCAACGAAAAGTCAGCGATCGCTGACTCTCGGCCCGTCAGAGCGCGAGGTGGGGGTTAGAGGGGGCGGACGGCGGAGACTTTGCCCTTGAAGAAGATCATCGCGTCGCTCACGTCTTCCTCGCAGTGCAGATCGTGCACACGCCCCAGCACGAACCAGTGATCGCCCATCTCGTAGGTCTGCTCGATCGAACATTCGATCCAACCGATCACACCCGGCAGGATCGGCGAACCGCTGCGCGCCGGGCGCCAATCGAGCCCGTCGAACCGCCCCGTGGACTCCTTGGCGAACCGCCAGCACAGTTCGCCCTGATCGGCGCCCAGGATGTTCACGCAGAACGTTCCCGTCGACGCGATCTCGGGCCAACTCTTGGAACTCCTGCCCGGCAGGAACCCGACGAGCGGCGGATCCAGCGACACCGACGCGAACGAACCGATCGTCAATCCACTCGGCTCACCGCCCGAGGTCAGACCGGTCACGATCGTGACACCGGTCGGGAAATGTCCGAGGACCTGACGGAAGCGAGCGGAATCGAATGCGGCCACGCCGGCAGGTTAGGCGGCGGGCACCTCGACTGTCAGACCCTCGCTCGCAGCGAACACCTCGAGCCCGCTCGAACCCGCCGACTCCCGTGCCCCGCAGAGGAGCGAGTCGACGGCCTCGTCATGACGCGTCGGGTCGTGGTGGAACAGCGCCAGCCGACGCGCCCCAGCCGTCTGGGCGAGCCACACGGCGTACTCCACCGTGCAGTGCCCCCATGTGCTCTTCTGCGCGAATTCCGACGGCGTGTACTGCGCATCGTGGATGACAAGGTCGGCACCGCGCACGAGGTCGAAGGCGCCCGGTGTTGCGCCGAACGAGCCGTCGTAGGGCTGCTGATGATCCGACAGGTACGCCACCGACGCCCCGCGCCAAGTCACACGGAAGCCCAGTGTGTTGCCCACGTGCGGGATGAGCCTCGACATCACTCGGAACCCACCGACATCGAACTCGTCGTCGGCCACGTCGGTGAAGTCGATTCGCCCGGGCAACTGATCGAGTGCCACCGGGAAGTGCGGCGGCGCCATGAAGCGGTTCATCGCCTCGCGCACGCTGCTGCCATCTTCCTGCCTCGGTCCGAAGATGCGCAGCGACGCACCCTGGCGCAGGATCGGCACGAAGAACGGCAGCCCTTGGGTGTGATCCCAGTGCAGATGCGACAGCAAACAGGTCCCGCTGAACGTTCCGTCCTGTGGCTGTCCGTTACCGAAATAACGGAGACCGGTTCCGAGATCGAAGACGATCGGATCCTCGCCCGGCGCCTCGACCGACACGCACGAGGTATTGCCGCCATAACGGCGGACCTCGTCACCGTTGCACGGGGTGGAGCCCCGCACACCGTGAAACGTGATTCGAAGCGCGTTCCCCACAGTCCCGGGAACGCTACGGGCACCCGGCGAGGGTGTCCAGATGCCCCGTTGTGGCAGATGTCGCAGCCGGGCTGTACGTTCCCGGGCGATGCCGAGCGCCACCACTGCACCCGCCCTCCCCGACGGCCTCGTGGTCGTGGTGAAACAGGACTGCGCCACCTGCCGCATGGTGGTGCCCGTACTCGAGCAGTTGGCCGGCTCGCAGCACCTCACCGTGTACGTGCAGGACGACGATTCGTTCCTCGGCGGCATCCCCGCAGTGGACGACTCCGAGTTGGCGTTCAGCTGGCATCACGAGATCGAGACCGTGCCCACGCTCATCTCGGTGATGAACGGCACCGAACAGGACCGAACGGTTGGATGGAGCCGCGCCGAATGGGAGCGCCTCACCGGAATCGCAGACCTCGGCGCGGCCCTGCCCGCAATGCGTCCGGGTTGCGGTTCGCTCTCGGTGGACCCTGACCTCGTCGATGGCCTGCGGGCGAAGTACTCCGGCTCGCGCCTGCGATCGCGCCGCGTCGAGTTCGCCACTCTCGAGGACGAAATGGAAGCGCTCTACGCGCGTGGCTGGACCGACGGACTGCCCGTGGTGCCACCCACCGAAACACGCGTGCTGCGCATGCTCGAAGGTACGAGCCACGCCCCCGACGAAGTAGTCGCAACCGCACCACCCGACCTCGTCGACGTCACGGTGGAGAAGGTGGCGATCAACGCCGTCATGGCCGGATGCAAGCCCGAGTACCTGCCATGGGTGCTCACCGCAGTGCAGGCGGCGTGCACCGACGAGTTCAACATTCACGGTGTGCTCGCCACCACCATGCCCGTCGGACCGGTGATCGTGTGCAACGGACCCGGCACGCAGGCCATCGGCATGAACAGCGGTGTGAACGTGCTCGGGCAGGGGAACCGGGCAAACCTCACCATCGGCCGCGCACTGCAGTTGGTGATCCGCAACGTGGGCGGCGGGCGACCCGGCGGCGTGGACCGCGCCACGCACGGCAACCCCGGCAAGATCTCGTTCTGCTTCCCCGAGGACGAAGCCGGATCACCCTGGACATCACTCGCCACAGCACGAGGAATCGCCCCGGGCAGCGACGCCATCACCTTGTTCGCCGGCGAGGGCCCCAAGATCATCGTGGACCAGTTGTCCCGAACACCCGAGTCGCTCGTGAGTTCGTTGGCCGCAGCGATGCGCGCAATGCACCACCCCAAACTGGTGCTGGGCTTCGACGTGATCCTGCTCATCAGCCCCGAGCACGCACGTGTGTTCTCCGAGGCCGGGTGGAACCGCGAGCGCGTCCTCGAAGAACTCCACGGCCGCCTGCAGATCAGCGGCACCGAACTGGTTCGAGGGGCTCACGGCATCGCCGAAGGGGTTCCCGAGGGCCTGCGTGACCGCACGCTTGCCAAGTTCCGCAACGACGGCATCCTCCTGGTGCATGCTGGTGGCGGAGCGGGACTGTTCTCCACCATGATCGGTGGTTGGGCAAACGGCGCCATGGGGAGTACACCGGTGACACGAGCAGTCAGTTGGAGATGAACCGATGACCACCACGATTCTGGACCCGAGCAACGAGCGATCAGTTGCGCACCGCACACTGCTGGAGCGCCCCGCCTCCATCGCAGGCCTCACCGTGGGTCTGCTGGACATCGCGAAGCCGCGTGGCGACGTGTTCCTGGACCGCATCGAGCAACGCCTCACCGAAGCAGGTGCCAAGGTGCTGCGCTTCAAGAAGCCGACCTTCACCAAACCTGCACCGGTGGACCTGCGTCACGAGATCGCGAGCCAGTGCCAGGTGGTGATCGAAGCACTTGCCGATTGAGGCAGTTGCACGTCGTGCAGTGTGCACGACATCAGTGATCTCGAAGCCCGCGGCGTGGTCGGTGCCTTTATTGCGTCGTCGGAGTTCGTGCAGGCCGCCGATGCACAATCCGCATCGCTCGGCTTTCCTGCGGCACGGATCTTCGTGCCGCACCCCATTCAGGACCGCACCGACGACGAGATGCGCGCCAAGGCCGACGACGCCTTTGCCGAGATCCTCCG
>JAFMJD010000022.1 GCA_017853685.1 Actinomycetota bacterium
GGCTTAAACCCCCCTCCCCGCAAGGGGGTGCGGGATCGAAGCCCGCCCCGGGCACCAACGAGGCCGGACCATGCAGCGCAACTCCCGGCTACGACGCCGTCACCGGACTCGGGGTGATGGACCTCTATGAGCTCGCCCAGCGGCTCAAGGCCGTGCTCGCACAATCGGAGTAGCGAACCCGCACGAGGTGAGGACGCGGAGGCATGCGAGCCAGTAACTTTTCGTCCCCGTGGAGTCGATACGGCGTCCGGTCATCTCGCCACCCGCGGGTGATGATCGGGCAGCGCAGATCGGCGCCTTCATCGTGGGTGCGCAGCGCTGCGGTACCACCACACTCGCTGCAGTGCTGGCGGAGCATCCGGCGATCTGTGTCGCCCGGGACAAGGAGTGTCACCTCTTCGACGCCGAACGCGTGCAACGCGAGGGAGTCTCCGGTGACGACATCGATCGCTTCTTCGCCCACCGCATGCCGGGACAGGTCTTGCTGGACGCCACGCCCTCGTACCTCTACCTGCCGGGTTGCCTCGAGGCGATACAGCGGCACTGCCCCGACGCCCGAATCATCGTGCTGCTCCGCAAGCCGGTCGCCCGGGCGGTGTCGCAGCACGGTCACGAGCGCAGGCTGGGCAGGGAGACCGCGCCGATGTTCCGAGCCTTTCTTGCAGAGCGGTTCCGACTCTGGCGTGAGACCGACCCGCTTGCTCGGCGCTCGGCGCACCGGAAGTCTTCATATGTGGACCGCGGTCGATACGACGTCCAGTTGCGGCGGCTGATGGTGCTCTCGCAGTCGGTTCATGTCGTGCTCTTCGAGGAGATGATCCGGTCGCCTCAGAGCGTCATCGACGGGGTGTATGACTTTCTGGGTGTCGAGCGTGTGTCGCTCGGCGCGCTTCCACATCTGAACGCAAGTGATGGGCACTCGTCCCGCTCGGCTCGTCTGCTGGCGCGACTGCTCCTCGGACGGTCGCCATCACGCACGGAACGGCTACTCGGTCTTCCTCGCGGGAGCCTGCGATGAGTGGTGTGATCGTTGCAGGAATGCATCGCTCGGGTACGTCGCTGATAACCAGCATGCTTGCCTCCGGTGGTCGTCATCCCGGTGACGAGTTGTTGTCCGGACCCCGGGACGAGTACTTCGAGGATGCTGACTTCGTGCAACTCCACCGGGCGTGGCTCGCCGATGCCTTCGCTTCCACGATGCCGAGATCCATGCTCGACACTCACCTCGACTGGGGAATCGCCGACGGTTTCGTGCCGCACTGGCTGGGCCGATCTCCTGACCATCCTTCGCATTGGTTCGACATGGCACGCATGTACGCCGCGAAACGAGCGGCTCGTCATGGGGCGTGGGTGGCAAAGGACCCCCGTGCGTCGCTCTTTCTCGACCTGTGGGTCCAGATTCCCGACGTGCGCTTCGTGCTGGTGTACCGAAGTCCATGGGATGCCGTGGACAGCGCAGTGCGTGTGGGTGCCGATGTGTTCTGTCGCCGCCCGCGGCTCGCTCGACGGGCATGGCTCGAGTACAACCTCCGGCTGCTGAGGCTTGCCGCCGAGCACCCCGATCGTGTTCTGCTCGTGGCCGCGGAGGCGGTGGCGGCCACACCCGAGCAGGTCTGGTCGACACTCGCGCCCTGGGCGCAGTTGAGTGAAACCGTTCCGTCCAATCTGGTCGACCCGAACCGCTTGGTCACACGCATCGACGCCTCTGCCATCGCGGCGTTGTATCGGGAGATCTACCCAACGCACTCGGCGCTCGTGGCTGCGCTCGACTCGGTCGCGCAGGTGCCGCGGCCCGGTCACGGGGCGAGATGTTCGCTCCCGATCCCGCCGGGCGGTGGAACGGTTGCGCCAGAAGCCGGGATTCAGGTCATCATCCCGTGTCGTGACGACGGCGACTTCCTGGCCGAAGCGGTTGCGTCGGTGGAGGACCGAGCGCAGCCCGATCTCGAACTCACCATCGTGGATGACGGCTCGACCGACTCCGAAACCCTTCGGGTATTCGACGCCCTCCGCCGTTCCGGGAGGCAGGTGCTGCGGTTGCCGGGCGTGGGGCTGCCCGCCGCGAGAAACGCTGCTGCGGCGACGAGTCGTACGGCGGTGGTACTCCCACTCGATGCCGACAACCGCGTGTTGCCAGCGATGTTCGAACAGCTGTGTCTGTTCGCAGAGCGAGATGTCGACATTGTCCACGGATCGTGGAGGAGAATCGGCGCGGACTCAGCAGTCGTTGTGCCACCGGAGATGCGGGTCGAGCATCTGGTGCCGCACAATCAGATCGATGCCTGCGCGCTGATTCGTCGTCGTCTGTTGGACGACCTCGGCGGATGGGATGAGCATCTCCCGTTCTGGGAGGACTGGGATCTCTGGTTGCGTGTTGCAGTCAGGGGTGCTCGTACTCGTCGGGTGGACGACGTGCTCTACGAATACATGGTGAGGCCACTGTCGCTCTCCTCGCTCCCGTCGGAGCAGCGCACCCTGGCCGCTGTGACGGTCGAGCGGATCATGTCCAAGGACGCGAGGATCCTCGGGCGCTTCGACGCCCTGCGGTCCGCGGAACAGCGAGTCGATGATGTTTCCGCCTGACCGGGTGTTGGTCGTGCACGTTCAGCGCACGGCGGGCACCTCTCTGCGAAGAGCGCTGGAAGCAACGTGCGAGGCAGGAGGCGTGTACCCATCCGCCACCGTGTTGGCCTCTCGTCCCGACGGCCGCTATGAGTCGGCCGCGGAGTTGCTCGAACGCTGGGAGCGGGTGGCCGATCATCGGTTCCTCTTCGGGCATTTCGTTGCCTCGTTCGCAGAGGTGTTACCGGTTCGGTATCGCCGGGCGACATTCCTTCGGGATCCCGTGGCGCGCTCGGTGTCGATCATCGAGCATCACTCGGCCCGAACTGGTCGATCAGTCTCGGAGTTGCTCGTCGACAACGCCTTCCTCGAAACGCACGTGGCCAATCTGCAGACCCGTGTCTTTGGTACCGAGCCTTTCATGCGTGCCGGGGCGCTCACGACCGCTCGCCCACAAGAAGCCCCTGCCGCCGACCGGGCGACACTCGAGCGAGCGCTGGAACGGTTGGGGGAGTTCGAGTTCGTCGGTTTGACGGACCGTCTGGACGAATCCGTTACACGATTCGACTCGATCTTCAGAACCACAGCCCGCTCGGCCCTGCAACGACACAACGCGTCCGCGTCCGGCGATGTCTCGCGAGTCGACATCGCACGGGTGGTGACACCACTGGTCCAGCTCGATAGCGAACTCGTCGCCCGGGCATTTCCGTGACGGAGCGCCCGGTTCGACGTGAGGCGTTGGCTTCGCCGGGGTCAGACTGAGCGCGAGGCGGGTCTTCCCTCGAACGCGCCTTCGCGCTCGTAATGGTCTCGAGCGAATGCAAGCTCGTCGCCCGACTGAGCGGCGATGCCGCGGAGTTCGGGATTCAGGTCGAGATATGCAGCTGGGTCGAAGCCGTCCGGAGGTCTCACGCGCTGTAGTGCAGTGCGGATCAGTGTCTCGGCGAGCGCATCGGAGTACTCGGGTTCGATGATGCTCGCTTGGGGCGGAACGAACGCAGCAATCCGATCGGCATGGCCGGCTTGGCGGAGAGTCGTTTCGTAGTCGCTGTGGGCTTCCCGCACCCGCGCGTTGATGGAATCGATGGTGCGCTGTTGCGGTTGTGTCTGTGCTCGCGAGAGAACGCGTGGATCAACGCCGAGTGCGAGGCGTGCAAGTCGCGCACTTGTTGCGTGGTTTCTCCCGAATCGATGTCGTGCAGCGAGGTAGATCGCCAGCGCCAACTGGGCTGCGACGAAGTTGTATGAAACCCTCAGAACCGGGGCTGAGGTGGGTAACGCCAACTCGATCCCGAGCCTTGCGAGAGGCTCTCGGAGCACGACGTTCAGGTCGAGATCCGGCGTATACGGCACGATCCGAAAATCTGTTCCCGATGCGGACCATTTGCGGATGTGGTCGAGTACCCGGTGGAACTGACGGGAGAATTGCGCGAAGAGTGTGTCGAGCTGAGCATCGGTGTCGATCGCTCCAACTTCGTGGATGGGCGCCTGTGCGGCAGGATTCGCGGCGTAGTCGAACAAGAAGTACTGGCTCGCGATGCTTGGGATCCAACTGGTGGGTTCACGCAGCACTGCGAGCCCTCCGTAGTCGAGCCCGGCGACGCACTCCGGCGGGTGATTGCAGTAGTTCTCGTGGGAAAGAAGGACTGCGTCGCCGCAGCGCGCCACCAGGGGCGAGTAATCCGAACTGTGCTCGTGGGGACCCCACTCCGTGGCGAGCAACGACCGAAATTGCTCCGGGCCCGCAAGTGTCTTCCGAAACGCCTCGAGCGGGAGGTTGCGTATGGACGACTGGTGGAGCCCTGTGCTCAGCGCGTACTGGATCGTCGTCGAGGCTGCTTTGGGCATCCCGACGTGAATCCACAGCGCCTCCACCACCCGGAGGCTAGTGGTACGAGACTGCGATGCTCAGGGCAGCGGCTGACCGGGACCGGCGCGGAACAGTCCGAGGTTCTCGAACGTTCCGCCCAGGATGTTCGAGGCGCCGCCGCCCATCCAGCCATCGAGGATCGAGGTGTAGTACGAGCGCAGGTCGACGTGGTGGGTGAGTCGTTGCCAGCGCGCAATGTTGGCGAGCGAGGGGCGTTGTCCGTAGCGACCGCCTTTCACGTTCGCGCCGAACACCAACTGCGCCGAGGCCGTGCCGTGATCCGTGCCGCCACCGGCGTTCACCCACGACGTGCGCCCGAACTCCGAGAAGGTCATGAAGGTGACCCGGTTGGTCCACTCGGGTCCGAGCACCTCGTAGAACCGGCGCACGCCATCGTTGAGTTCGGTCATGCGGCTTGCGTGCATCGTGGCCTCGGAGGCGTGACTGTCGAAGTCACCCCAGCCGATGTTGATGATGCGGAAGCCCATGTTGGCGTTGATGAGGTGTGCGGCAACCTCGAGCGGTTCGGCCATGGCCCCGGATGCGATTCCCGTTGATGGGATCACCGGAGCGAGGGTCTTGCCCACGTCGAGTGCGTCGACGAATGCCGAGGAGATCGCAGCGTGCCAAGCGCCCTGGTTTGCCGTTGCCATCGACCGAATCGCAGTCGACGAGCGGATCTGCGAGTTGGAGGTGTCGGCGCCGAACGTGGGTTGTGATGAGGGCACCGCAGTGCCACGTGATGCCGCACCCACGAGGGTGAGAGGCACCGACGACCCGATGGATGCAGCAGCGAAGAGATCGCGGTTGCCGCCGAGATAGCCGTCGAGCCAACGTCCGAGCCATCCGCTCGTGGGCACCGAACCGGGACGGCCGGACATCCACGCCGCCATCGACGTGAAGTGCGAGAGATCCGGGTTCGGGTACCCCACGCCCTCGACGATCGCGAGTTGGCCGAGGTCCCAGCGAGCCTTCAGTTCGGTGAGATTGGGGTGCAACCCGGTCTCTGGATCGATGACGAGCGAAGTGCTGGGTGTGAGTGCGAGCGAGCCACGCTGTGTGGCGTAGTTCGGATCGGTGATCGGTGCCACCATGTTCAGTCCGTCGTTGCCGCCGTACATGCCGATGACCACGAGCACGCCGTCGTTGGGCCCGATGGGGCCGGCTGCCCATGCGGCAGCGTCGTATCCGGGCATGAGTCGACTGAGCAGTGGTGCACCGGCGACTGCGCTGGTGACGCCAGCGCCGAGACCCATGCCGATGAGCCGGAGGAATCGACGGCGATCAAGACCCGCGGTGTGGTCGTCGCGTTGGCTGAGGAGAGCGAGCGCCTCGCCGGTGGAGATGTCTGGGTCGAGCACGGTGGTCTCCTCAGGCGATGTGCATGTCGGGGGTGAGCAAGATGAGCTTCACGAGCTCGGGGCGCTGGTAGAGCGGCGCGACGTTCGCGAATCCGTTGAGCGCAGTCATGGACTCGGCGCAGAGCCGCACTCGCATGAGGTCGCACATGCGCTGCACCAATTCCGGCTGCCGGTACCGGTAGGTGACCTCGATCTCCTCGCGGGTGATCGTGCCGCCGGGCAGGCGCATCAGGTTCTCGGTGGCGTAGGTGGACTTGACCGCGGTGTACATCTTTCCGGCCAGATCCGCGCGGGCGGTCATTGCCGCGGCGTTCAACCAGTAGCCGTTGGTTCGCCAACCACTCACGTTCGGCGGATGCAGCGGTCGTTGGCCCATGTCGTTCAGGTCGTACACCCACGAGGTGCTCGGGGTGACGCCGGTGGCGATCATGCCGGCCACGGCTGCATCGATCGGACAGCGCACCAGACCCCGCTTGACCTCGGCCGTGTAGAACTCGGGCCTCGACAGCATGGCCGTCACCCATGGCTTGATGGCGAACCCGGAACTCACCAGCGCGTCGCGCATGGCGGTGATCACCGTGGTCGACGGTGTGGTGCCGGCGAATTCGGCCCACAGCTTGCGGGACAGGTGTTCGGCGGCAACGAGTTTGGTCGAACGTCCGCGGTTCGCCGTGTTGGTGGCAGTGCTCGGGACGAGCCCGGTGCCGAGCATCACGTTGATGGTGTCGGCACCGTGAAGTTTTTGGTCACTGCCGCTGTTGATGGTGCGCCCGAGGAACGACTTGCGAGTTGCATCGTGCCAAGTCGGCCGCCAGAGATACGTGTTCGTGGTGGAGTCGATCGAGTGCCCGGTCCATGCAGCGCTTGCCGCCTGCACATCGGCCTCGGTGTAGTTGCCCACGCCGAGCAGAAAGAGCTCCATCAGTTCCCGAGCGAAGTTCTCGTTCCGCGAGGTGTTGCGGTTGCGGTAGTTGTCGAGGTACTTCAGCATCGCCACCTGGGTGGACATCGCAATGGCGAGCGTGCGTACGTTGCCCAGACCCGTGCGGCGGTACAGATCCACTTGTTCACGCATCGCAGCAGCGTTCAGCACCTTGCGATTCGACGACACGAAGTGTCCGTGCCAGAACAACGACATCCGCTCCTGCATCGGCCGCGGGCTGCTCGCCATCCGGCCCAACCAGTAGGCGGAGTACTCGTTGCCCTTGGCGGACTCGGTTGTTGCCGCGTCGCTGAAGGTCATCGAACCCGGATCGGCGGGCACCGTGAGAATGTTCGCAATTGCGGCACTCAGCGACGGCAGCGCAACGAGTTGGGCAACCCGTTCGGGTTTGGCCACGAACTCGGTACGGCGCAGCAGATGTTCGATGTCGGCCTGTGTCGGCATGTGCAGTTCCACCCCTGTGTAAGCCCGTGGCGAAAGTAACACTAATCGTGGTGGTTTGAGCGCTAGGAGTAGTTGCATACCGCGAGGGCGAACCCCGAGTCGGTCAGTGCCGCTCCTCTAACATCGTTGGACGAGTTCGGAACTCCGGGGAAGGGTCGCCACGCAGTGCGACAACGTGCACATCGAATCGATCGCGCAGGCAGCGCAGGTCTTCGTCGCCCCATGGAGCGACGCCGGACCCGTTCGTTGCGTCGCACCCGGGTCCTCGTGCTGGCGTCGATGGGTGGCGTGCTCGCACTCGGACTCCTCGGTTCCACCACCGGGCGCACGCGTGCCGAGGCAGTCGATCCGACACCGCTCGACACCGTGACCCTGACTGCACCCGCGGCCACCACCACGTTGCCGGGTGTCGACGTTGCCTTGGGTGCGTTCACCGTCGCGGGCTCTGACGATCTGGCGATCACCCTCGAGGTGAAACCCGTTGGCAGCGGCGTGCTGACGCTCGGGTGCTCGACAACCTGTGCAGATGTCACCTACGAGCTGGGCGACGGTGACGCTGATGCTTTGATCACGCTGTCGGGCACATCCGCGAACGTTACGGCTGCGCTGACATCGGTGACACTCGTGGCTCCGTCGGCGGGTGCGGTGGAGGTGGTGGCAACGATTGATGATCACACGGCCACGGCGCCCGGCCCCAACGGTCATCAATATCGGTATTTCCCGACACACGTGACGTGGACGGCGGCACGCGCAGCGGCGAGCGCGCTCAGCCTGTACGGCAAGACCGGGTACCTCGTCACTGTCACGTCTGTGGAGGAGGAGACCTACCTCGAGACGCTCATCGGTTCGGAATCGGTGCACCTCGGCCTCACCGGGAAGTCGGCACGCGGTCGCAACGCGTGGACGTGGACCTATGCAGACGGGCCGGATGTCGGTGTCACGCCTGCGTACTTCGACTGGCTGCCGAAAGAACCGCGTACACCCAAACAAGGTGTGGATGACTACGGGCGTGTTCGGGTACGCACCACCGGCGGAAAGACCGCATGGGACGTCTCGATCGACAACTCGGCGTGCTGCGGTTACGTCGTGGAGTTCGGTGACGCCGACCCTCCGGTGCCGCGCGCGGTCGTTGCTGTATGGGTCGGCGAGGGGCCGCCCCCGACCGAACCGCCCACCACGGTTCGTCGTACGACGGTCCCACCGCTCACGCTGCCCGACACCACAGTTCCCGACACCACCGTGCTCGACACGGTGCCCGACACCACGGTTGCGCCAAGCACGGTCCCCGCATCGTCGGCTGCACCTCGTGTCACCACCACGATTGCAGCCACGACAGCGGTGCCGGCCGGTTGGGCTGCAGACATCAAGGTGGGAGCACGCCTCGGTGAGCCATCGCCCGGTGCGGAGGTCACGGTGCGCGGCAAGGGACTCGAACCCGGCAGGTCGATCGAGTTCGGCGTGCGCTCCACCTACCGGGTGCTCGCCACGGGCACCGTCGACTCCGATGGCGAGTTCGAACTGTCGGGCCGCCTTCCGGCCGATCTCGAACCCGGCACGCACACCATCGAGGTGCACTACGCCGGTGAACCTGCCGTGCTCGACTCGGCGACATTCGCCATTGGTGCAGCGGGCACGCTCGAAACCGGTGAGCAGCGACTCGGCTTCGGCGCATACGACCCCGGGGCAAACGCCACCGTGGTGGTAGGTGCAACGGTGGCCGCGCTTGCGGTTGCTGGCGCGGCGGGCGCTGCCGGTGGTGGTGGCGGCGGTGCTGCCGACAGCGCCGGTCAGGTGGGCGAGATCGACGTGGAAGATGCACTCGAGGTGGATCTCGACGGCGAACGGTGGGGCGATCGGTCGCTCACCTGGCGAGCGCCCGGGAACGAACGCGTCGAACGGTTCGCGCTCGCATTCGAGCGACGCCTCGGTGCGGCGTTACCCGGCGTGACGCGAGCGATGGTGGGCGAGAGTTATCTGCGCGCCATGTTCGGCTCGCTCTCGGTGCTGCTGCCTCTCGCCGGACTCGTCCTCGGCGTCGTCGCTGCCGCCAGCACCGGTTTCGACGCGCTGCCGCCGACCGTTGCGGTGTTCGGAGCGATCTTGGTGCTCAGTGCGCTCGACGGAATCGCTGGATTCGCCGCCGGGATCGGCTACGCAATTCCGCTGCTCGCCAGCGGAGCGGTCACGTCACTCAACAGTGTGCTGGTCGTGGCCGGCACCGTGGTGGCCATGACCGGCGTGTCGCTCATGGCCGAGATGGTGCGACCGTTGACCCGGCCGCCGGGTCGCGGTTGGGAGGCGCGCTGGAATCGTTTGGGTGACGCAGTGATCGGAGCGCTCTTCGTCGGCTGGCTCATCCGTGCAGCGGTCGGTTCCCTCGAGGGATTGCGCGGCTACACACTCGAGATCACCGACCGCGCCGACCTGCTCGCCATCGTTGCGATGGTAGGCATCGTGAGCCGGATCTCGCTCGAGTCGCTCGCCACCAACGTGTATCCCGCGCGCATGCGTGCGGTGCGGCCCCACAACGACGAGGTTCCCGAATACGGCCTCACGCGACGCTGGGTGATGGTGTTCGCCCGTACCGGAGCGCTCATGCTTGCGGCCAAGCCTTTCGTCGGCTGGAACTGGTACCTCTGGGTGGGGTGTGCGTCCTACTGTGCCGAACAGTTGCTCGACGTGGTGGAAGACCGCATCCCGGTGGTGAAGCGGTTCGCCCCGTTGGTCCCGCTCCGCGTCTACAAGTTCATCACGGCATTGCTGCTCTGCACGGTGGTGGCCCGCCTGCTCGAGAACTGGACTGGCGGCGTGCAACTGGTGCGGGTCGCATTCGTGGTGCTCAACGTGCCCATGACTGCGGTGGAAACCTTCATCGCCCTCGGTCGTGAGGGCGAGCGCGGTCCGGTCACGTGGTGGCGGCGACTGGGGGGAGTGGCGATGATTACGCTGGGTTTCCTCGCGGTCACCGGACACCTCCTCTGACCCAGCACCGCCCATGCACCTTCCCGCGTACGACGACCTTCCGCTGTTCGACGGCCTCGATGTGCGCCATGCGCGCGGGTTGTTCGGGGCTGATGATCGGCTCGGCAGTATCAATCTGCTGACCCCCGATGTGGTGGCGGCTGCCGCGCGCGAGGTGCGTACCGGAGCGATGTTCCCGCTCGACCTGCCACTCGATCTCCCGAACCCACCGCTGTTCGGCCGTCAGCAGTACCGGCACGAGGTCTTTGCGCTGAACCGCCACGAGATGGACGATCGTCTCCACAACTTCCATCCGCAGGCCTCCACTCAGTGGGATTCGCTGCAACATGTTCGGTGCCGCGAGTTCGGGTACTGGGACGGTTCCACCGACGACCCTTCGGACGAGTCGGTGTCGCTCGGCATCGAGCACTGGGCTCGCCACGGGATAGCGGGCCGTGGCGTGCTGATCGACATGGCCGACTGGATGTTGCGTCACCGACCCGACTACGACCCGTTGCAGGCCCGACCGATCCACGCGCGCGACATCGAAGCGGCCATTGCCGAGCAGGGAGTCGAACTGCGTACTGGCGACATCTGGTGCGTCCGCACGGGTTGGGTTACTGCGTACCGCTCGCTCGATGAGGCTGGTCGCCAGCGTTACGCGGATGATGCTGCGTTTGCCGGTCTGTGCGGAGACCACGACACGGCGCGTCTGGTGTGGAACCAGCATCCCGCGGCGCTCGTGGCCGACAACCCCGCGGTCGAGATGTCGCCCGGTGATCCTGCGGTCGGCTCACTGCACCGTCGGATGATCCCGTCGCTCGGCATGGCGCTCGGCGAGATGTTCGACCTCGACGCCCTAGCAGTGGCGTGTCGAGCCGATCGTCGTTGGACGTTCATGTTCGTTGCTGCGCCGTTGCACCTGCCGGGAGGGATCGGTTCGCCCGGCAACTCCGTGGCGATCCGCTAGGGGAACTGCTCGCCGCGGTACCGCCCTCGATTAGCGGGCGATCTCGATCTGTAGTTCCCGCATGGCCGCGAGCGTGGCGGCAACGTTGATGGTGGTGCACTGGCGATCCGCCACCACCTGCTGCCCGGCCACCCACACGTCCACCACCTCGGCCCGTGATGCCGAGTACACGATGGTGGAGATCGGGTCGTACGACGGGGTCAGTGACGGTGCATCGGGATCGAGTCGCACGATGTCGGCACGTTTGCCGACCTCGATGGAACCCACCAGGTGGTCGATTCCGAGGGCACGCGCGGAGTCGATGGTGGCCATCTTCAGCACCGTTCCCGCAGGAAGCACACGTGCATCGTGCCGGGTGCCCTTGTGGAGCAGCGCAGCAGTTCGCATCGCCATGAACAGATCGAGGTCGTTCGACGAGGCCGAGCCGTCGGTACCGAGTCCGACCACCACGCCCGCGTGCAGCAGGTCTGGCACCCGACACACCCCTGAGGCGAGCTTCAGGTTCGAGAGCGGGCAGTGCGCCACTGCGGTGCCGGTGGCGGCAATGCGCTGTATCTCGTGGTCGTCGAGCACCACTGCGTGCGCCAGCACGGTGCCGGCACGCAGGAGTCCGTAGTGGTCGAGGAGTTCCACCGGCGTCTTTCCGAATCGCGAGCGAACGTCGTCGACCTCGGACTGGTTCTCGGATGCATGAATGTGGAATCGGGTTCCGAGTTCGGCGGCGAGCCGTCCGACCGCATCCAGTTCGGCCGGTTGCATGGTGTAGGTGCCATGGGCGAAGAGCCAACGGTGCGGTGCAGTCGAACGGGTACGTTCGATTCGATCGGCGAACATCGTGTGATCGGGCCCCGGGAAGCCAATGAAGATCGGCCCGCTCTCGAGATGGAATCCGGCTTGTCTCGCTTCGTCGAGGCTTGCGTCGGGCCACCAGAACATGTCGAGCGCGCCGGTGCAGCCCGCGCGCAGGGACTCGGCGAATGCGAGCCGTGCGCCGAGTCGCACGGTTTCCTCCGAGAGCACCCGTTCCTCCACGGGAAAGAGGCGGTCGAGAAAGCCTTGGAGGTCACGATCATCGGCAAAGCCGCGGAACATCGTCATGGCGAGGTGGGCGTGTGCATTGATGAGGCCGGGCATCACGATGCCGCCCCGGGCATCCACCGTGTGTGTTGCTCCCGAGCGTGCTGGCGCGGATGCCGGTCTGATCTCGGCGATCGTGTCGTCCTCGATCACGATGGTGGCGCCGTGCACGACGCGGTTCTCTGCGTCGGCCGTGACCAGCGTGGCGTTGGTGATGCTGGTGATGCTCATGGGTTTCGGTTCGACCGCGGGGACTCGGACGCGATTTCGATGATGATCCGGTGCAGGAGATCGGCGACCCACGCCGCATGAGTCCGTGCCACGGTGAGCACATGGTCCCCGCTCAGTGGCTCGTCGGAGACACCGGCTGCGAGATTGGTGGCCAGCGACAGGCCGAGGATCTTCATGCGCAGATGTGATGCGGCGATCGCTTCGGTGACGGTGGACATCCCCACGAGCGACGCGCCCACGATGCCGGCCATGCGCACCTCTGCCGGCGTCTCGAACTGCGGCCCGCGAAAACCTGCGTACACCGCCTCGGGGAGCGAGGGCTCCACGCGACGCACGAGTGCACGCAGGGCCGGCGTGTACGCAGCAGTCATGTCGGCGAATCGACCCTGCAGCGGCGGCTCGGGGTCGAGGCCGGTGAGCGGTGAGACCCCCGTGAAATTGATGTGGTCGGTGATGACAATGGGTCGCCCGAGCGGCCAGTCCCGGTTGAGGATTCCTGCAGCGTTGGTGAGGATCACGGTGTCGCAACCGGCTGCCCATGCGGTGCGTACTCCGTGGGCGACGGTGTTCGGGTGGTGGCCCTCATACAGGTGAACGCGCCCGAGTGCGAGGAGCACGCCGAGCCCGTTCACCTCGACGCTGCGGATCACCCCGCCGTGGCCGGCCGCCGATGGGGTGGGGAAACCCGGGAGGTCGCCCATGGCGACATCGACTCCGCCTTGCACGAGTTCGGCAACGTGCGCCCAGCCCGATCCGAGCACGACGAAGAGGTCGTGTCGGTCACGGCCCGTTCGCTCGGCAAGCGTCCGCGCTGCGTGGTGGGCGAGCTCGAAAGGATCCGATTCGGGTGAGGGAGTGCTCATGTAGTTCCTACTCCGCGAAGGCGGGCATGACCTCGTGTGCGAACGTCTCGATGGTGCGTCGCAGATTGGCCTCGTGCACCATCTCTTTGCCGGTCGCGAAGATGAGGCACACCTCGTCGAACCCGATCGCTTCGTGCCAGCGGCGGATCTCGTCGATCACGAACTCGGGTGTTCCCGCGAACGCCCGGTCTGTTGCGAACTCCTCGAGACCCACGCGCTCACCCGCACCGATACGCCGCAGGACGGGATCGGACTCGTCGCCGCGGGTGCCTGTCTCCCAGTAGTACTTGTGGAACGCAAGGGCGCGCTCGAGCCAATCGTTCTCGATCGACGCACGGTCTCGTGACACCCATGCCTCGCGCATGAGGCAGATGCGCGGGGTCGTGCCCGCCGCCGCACACTCGGCGCGATAGGTGTCGGCGAGTCGGCGCACGTACTCGAGTGTCTCCATCGGCAGCGAGAACCAGGTGTCGCCGAGACGGGCCGCCCGACGGAGTGCGCCCGGCGAGGTGCCGCCGACATAGATGGGCGGGTGCGGGCGCTGCACGCACGGCGGGTAGACGGCGAGGTCGGGGATACGAAAGATCGGCCCGTCGGCCGAGTAGCGGCCCGTGGTCCATGCGCGCTTGAGGATCTGCAGGGTCTCATCGACGCGGCGGCCGCGCTCCTCGAAGGGCACATTGAGTCCCTCGAACTCATAGGTGCGGTACCCGACGCCCACGCCAAGGATCGCCCGACCGTTCGAGATCTGGTCGAGCGTGGAAACCTGCTCGCACACCGAGACCGGATGGTGGAGGGCTGCGAGGTAGATGCCGGTGCCGAGTCGGAGACGCTCGGTGCGCGCGGCGATGGCCGACAGCAGCACGAATGGTGCCGATGGATCACGGGTCTCGGGGGTGAACGAATGATGGCCGACGAAACCCGCGTGGTATCCGAGATCCTCGGCGAACCTCGCGTATTCGTACGTGCGCCGGAAGGGATCCCGTTCGCCCTCGTCGATGTAGCGGGGGAGTGTGATGTTGAACTTGAGCGCGGTCACGGACGGGCCGTTGGTCCGGTGGCATCGGTTCGAGTGCGCGCCGCGAGGTTCTCCGCTCGTGCAACCGCCACCGAGGTGCCGCCCATTGCCCAGTCGTCTGCCGGGATCTGCCGGATCACCACTCGGATACGTTCGGGCGCAACGCCGAGAGCGTGAGCCGTCGCCGCAGTGAGTTCACGTTCGAGGTGGTGAATCACGTGTGACGGGCGACCCTCCACCATGTTGATCTCCACCAGTGGATTGTCGATGGTGCCGGGCTGTGACACCTGCGGCGAGTCCGAGGCAGGCTTGCCGTTCACGAGCCAGAGGTCTGCTGGCATCTCATGGATGGCGACGGTCATGCGCGGCGGCGCGGCTTCGAGTGTCGCGTGGAGCACGGCAACCACGTTGTCCATGAGTTTGCGCAGCGCGGGTCTCGGATGGCCGGCAAGCAGGCTGATCGTGGCGGTGGGCATGCAGGGATCGTACGCGTCGTGGCGGCACTCACCAGCCACGGGGCGGGAACAGCCCGAGGTCCTGGAAGCGGGCGATGAGCCGACGGAACATGTCCTCGGTGTCCACGCAGTCGTGGAAGCCGGCCTGACGGATCTTGATGGTGCTCACGATCGACGGCGGGCTTGCTTCGGTGGAACCGAACCCCGAGATGGCATCGGCGTACACGAACGACTGCCCCACGAATGCATCGAGGCTGGTGGGGGCCGACAGTCCGAATCGGGAGACCAATGCCGCCCAGTCGGGCTCGCGTGCTGGCATGGCCGAGGCGAGTGACAGCGGCCGTTCCTCGCCCTCGGGCATTCCGAACGCATCGGCGATCGCCGGCCAGAGATTGCGGAGCGAAAAGACGTCGCCATTGGTGATGTTGAAGATCTCATTGGCCGCAGCCGGTGACTCGGCCGCCCACTTGATGGCCCGCCCCACCAGATCGGCGTCGACGGCCTCACTGATGTTTCGTGCCCCACCCGGGTAGTGCAGGGGCTCGCCGTCCTTGCGAAGCAGCGCTGCGTAGACCCCCAGCGCGGGGAGTGCATTCATGTTGCTGCCGAGCGCCTCGCCGAAAACGATCTGGGGTCGCACGATGGTCCACGACCACGACCCTCCCGCGGCAGCGTGTCGCTGGCGCAGGTCGTCCTCCTGGAGCCAGTAGAAGTTCTCGTGCTGATGACGCGGTTCGCGTTCGCGTGCCGGCGCTCGCATCGGGGCGATGTGCGCACCGTAGGCCTTGGTGCCCTGCAACAACGTCACGTGCCGCAGCCCGGGGTTGGCCCGTGTGAGGGGCTCCATGAGATTCCGGAAGTAGGCGAGGTTCGTCTCCATCTGGTCTCGCTCGTACCAGCCCGGGATGAGCCCGGGCTTTTCGAACAACGCTGCGTAGACCAGGTGGGTCACGCCCTGTAGCGAGCCGAGCGCCTCGGCACATGCCTGCGGGTCTGCAAGGTCGAGCGGGATGTGATCGATCCGTCCGAGTCGGTCGGGCTTGCGGCGCGAGAGACCCACCACCTGCCATGACGGGTCGGCCGCGAACTGTTGCGCAGTGGCATAGCCGACGACCCCGCTCAGGCCGGCGACCAGCACCTTGTTCGTCCCCATGTGGGCGACGGTACCAAGTCGATCACCGGCGGGTACTACCGTCGTGGCGTCAGCACGCGGATACGGGGACGGGCGTGAGCGAGGAACACGAGCAGCGCAAGCAGCGCGCGGAGTCGGGAAACCTCCACCGGGAGGGCGACAAGCTGGCGCGCCAGAACAAACTGTTCGTGCGTGAGCGCCTCGCACTCCTGCTGGACCCCGGTTCGTTCGTGGAAGACGGTTTGCTCTCGAACACCATGGCCGAGGATCTCCCGGCTGACGGGGTCATCACCGGCGTGGGCCGAGTCGACGGCCGCTCGGTGTGCGTCGTGGCCAACGACCCCACGGTGAAGGCGGGCTCTTGGGGCGCCCGCACCGTGGAAAAGATGATCCGTGTTACCGAGTACGCGATGCGTCACGAGGTACCGATCTTCTGGCTGATCGATTCCGCTGGTGCGCGCATCACCGATCAGGTCGATCTGTTCCCGGGGCGTCGCGGTGCAGGCAGGATCTTCGCCAATCAGGTGCGCCTCTCCGGCAAGGTGCCCCAGATCTGCTGTCTGTTCGGTCCGTCGGCTGCAGGTGGCGCGTACATCCCGTCGTTCTGCGACATCGTCATCATGGTGGAGGGCAATGCCTCGATGTACCTCGGCTCGCCGCGTATGGCTGAGGAGGTGATCGGTGAGTACGTGACGCTCGAGGAGATGGGCGGTGCACGGATGCACGCCACGGTGTCGGGATGCGGGGACAACCTTGCTGTCGATGATGCCGATGCCATCGCACAGGCCCGTGACTTCTTCGCGTATCTGCCCAACAACTGGCGCGAGACGCCCGAGGCCTACCAGCCCGTGCCGCCGTCACGGACGTTGTCCCGGGACGTGCTGCCCGACAGCGAGGCCATGGGCTACGACATGCATCACTTCATCGAGCGCGTCATCGACGAGGATTCGTTCTTCGAGGTGAAGCCGCTCTTCGCGCCCGAACTCACGGTTGGGTTCGGGCGTCTCGATGGACATGTGGTGGGCCTGGTGGCGAACAATCCGTTGCACAAAGGTGGCGTGCTCTTCGGCGACTCTGCCGACAAAGCTGCGCGCTTCGTGTGGATGTGTGATGCCTACAACATCCCGCTCGTGTTCCTCGCCGATGTGCCCGGTTTCAAGATCGGCACGAAGGTGGAGCGTGAGGGCATCATCCGTCACGGGGCGAAGATGATCACGGCCATCACCGAAGCCACGGTCCCGAAGATCTGTGTAGTGGTGCGCAAGGCGTACGGCGCCGGTCTGTATGCCATGAACGGGCCGGCCTTCGACCCCATCGCAACGCTCGCGCTGCCCACGGCCAAGATCGCAGTGATGGGGCCCGAGGCGGCGGTGAACGCTGTGTATGCGAACAAGATCGCTGCGATCGATGATCCGTCCGAGCGCGAGGCGTACGTACTGGCCCGGCGGGCCGAGTACGAGGCCGATGTGGATCTCTACCGACTTGCGTCCGAGATGGTGATCGACGCAGTGGTGTCGTTCGCCGATCTCCGTGACGAGTTGATCAAGCGCTTCGCCGCTGCTGATCCTCGTGATCGTGAAGCCGTAGCGAAGCGTCACGGCATCACCCCGGGCTGAGGCTTTCGCTTCCCGGGGGCGATTCGCTCAGGTGTTGGCCCCGCGTGAAACGACCGACCAGGTCTGCAGGCCCGCCCAGGTCGCCTGACCAGTGAGATCGGCAGTCGGGTCGAGGTAGTCGACCGAATGCAGTGTGTCGGTGAGATTGACCACGACGCAGCAGTGGTTGGGGACGAGTGCAACGACGTCGCCAACGCGGGGGCGAGTTCCCGATGTGGTGCACACGGCGTGGTGCTCGGACAGACGTGCAACCGTCGCATCGGGGTACGCGGGCAGGAATCCGTACCCGTCGAGCCACGATGGCCGGTCGGTGGAGAGCACCTTGGATCCGGCATCGAGCACGAAGCGTCCGTCGGCGTGACTCGCGACCACGGTGGTGAGCACGAACAACGACACTGATTCCATCGGGCCTGCACCGAGGGCGACCTGCTGGCGATCGAGGAACACGTAGGTGCCCGGTCGTTCATCGGTCACCGGTGGCCGCGCCGAGTGAAGCGCTGTGGGTGTGGAGCCAGCGCTCAACACCTCGGGCTCGATTCCGACGCTACGCAGTGCGTCTCGTGCCTCGGCCAGTGTGCGCACCTCGTCATCGGCCGCCTCTGGTGGGGCATCGCATGACGCGTACGCGTGGCCGCCGAAGGTGAATGCGCCACGTACGTGCAGTCCGAGGTCGCTGCAGCGCTCGGCGAGCGGTGCGAGATCGTGCACCGCAACACCGCTTCGTTTCATACCGCAATCCACCTCGATCAGCACCGACAGCGCGCGACGTGTGCCGCGCACCGCCGCTGCGAGTGCCTCGGCCGCTTCGGCTGACTCCACGCCGGCGAGGTACTCGCATTCCTCGTGCAGATCACGGATCCGCCGCGCTCGTTGCGGGGTGCCTGCCCACACGGGGAATGCCTGAAAGATGCTGTCGAATCCGTGTGCCACGAGCGACTCGGCCTCGCCGAGTGTGGCCACGGTGAGGCCGACGGTTCCTGCATCCACCTGTCGGCTGATGATCTCGATGCATTTGCTCGTCTTGGTGTGCGGGCGCACCCCAACGCCGCGCGCACGCAGGCGATTAGCGAACGAAGCAATGTTGTTCTCGAGCGCACCCACAGCCACCACGGCGACCGGGGTCTCGGGGACGATGCTCACCAGGGTGCGGGTGACACCAGCCGGCCCGGTCGGGACTCCATCGCGGCGGGGAGGTGCTGGCCATCGAGATGGATCGCCGTGCCGTTCACGAAGACGTGTTGCATGCCAGTCGGCTGATCGGCGGTGAGACGCTCGGCGCCAGCAGGGAAGTCCCGCACGCGGCGCACCGGGCCGGGGGCCACGGTGTTCGGGTCGAACACGACGACGTCGGCGTAGTAACCGGGCCGCACGTAGCCGCGATCCGTGAAGTTGAAGATGTCGGCCTGTTGGCCCGACAACTTGCGGATGGCGGATTCCATCGTCATCGTCTGGCGCTCGCGGACCCAGTTGCCGAGCAGGTCCGTGGAGAGCGGCGCGTCGCACAACTGGCCGACGTGCGCGCCGGCATCGGAGAGTCCGAGCGTGGTGTTCTCCTCGGTGAGCAGCATGGTGATGCCGTTCACATCGTCGTTGGCGAGGATCGCCTTGACGCGCAGGTCCTTGGGTTCGCGCTCGTTCAGCGTGAGTTCGAGCAGCATGTCGAACGGGTCGGCACCCACGGCACCGGCGAGGTCGGTGATGCGCTTGCCGACGAGTTCGGGATTCGCAGTCGACTCCATCACCTCGAACGAGTCCCAACGGGGCGGAACGGTCCGGTCGGTGGTCCACTCGGCCCGGGCACGTGCACGCCATGCGGGATCTGCGTATGCAGCGCGTCGCTCGGCAGAGGTCTTGGGCATGAGTTCGGCAAACACCGGGTTGACGTTCAGGGTGAACGGCTCGGACATCGTCATCGAGAACGACAGCGGTCGACAGCTCACCTGCGGCCAGACCTGTGCGCCGCGTGCCCAGCCCCGCCGGTTGATCTCGGCTGCCTTGACGTGGGCCCCGCTGGGGGTGGTGAGCACCGCGGTGTAGGTGAACGGGATCCCGATCTGCAACTGGAGTTCGTACGACTCGCTGAAGCCCAGGTTCTCGCCGCCGTTGATGCCCACCACGCCGCGACCCGCATCGGCCACCGCCTTGCACAACGCGTAGATCTCGTCACGCTCGGCCCAACGGCTCGGAATGGGGCGGCCGTCGGCGCCTCGGTGGGTCACGGCGAAACTCGTTGCGAAGCCAGCGGCGCCTGCCTGAACCGCTTCGCGCACGATGGTGGCCATCTTGTCCACTTCGTCGGGGCGTGCGGCGCGCCCGGTGGCCTCCTCGCCCATGGCATACATGCGCACTGCGGTATGTCCGATATAGGCGGAGTAGTTCAGCGCGGTGCCATGGCGTGCCACCGACTGCAGATACTGCGGAAAGGTCTCGAAGTCCCACGGCACGCCCTCGATGAGCGAGGCGGGGTCCATGTCCTCGACTTTTTCCATCGTGTGCGCGAGCAGTTCGCGATCGGCGGGTCGCACCGGTGCGATCGAGAAGCCGCAGTTCCCGGCCACCACAGTGGTGACGCCGTGGAAGCACGACGGTGTGAGTGCAGGATCCCAGAACACCTGCGCGTCGTAGTGTGTGTGGATGTCGATGAATCCCGGTGCCACCACGGCGCCGGAGGCATCCACGGTGCGGTCGCCGCTGAGATTGGGGGCAACCTCGACGATGCGGTCACCCTCGAGCGCTACGTCGGCCCGGCGGCCGGGCGCGCCCGATCCGTCGACGACGGTGCCCCCCTTGATCACCACACGTGAGCCCATCTCGTCCTCCCGGATTGTGCGAGTTCCCCGACCGGTCTCAGGAAACTCCAAGACTTGGCGATCATCGTACTCTGCATGGTTCAGGCGCCTCTCATGCCCCCCGACGAGCGTCGGACCTCGGTGAACCGCAGGCCACACCCGTTGGCCCCGGCCCGGGGGACAAGACTGCTCGATACCGACCTTGCCGGGATGCTCGGAGCGCTCCTCATCTTCGTGATCGGTGTCTGGGTACGCGCAGGGGGCGCGAGCGCGCTGGCGCACGGCTGGACTGCGGCCGCCACGTCGATCACTGAGGTGTCGGGCTTGCTCGCATCGGCGGCCGGACTCGTGGGGCTCGTCCTTGTGGGGCGCCCGCGTTTCGTCGAGCGTCATCTGGGTCTGGACCGCATGTTCGTCTGGCACCGCATCCTCGGCGAGCTCATGGCCGTGCTCGTCGGCGTGCACATCGCTGCAGCACTGGTCGAGTGGTCGGCAACCGGCGGGTTCCTCGCTGCGCTGCAGGACCTCACCGGGCGCCAGCCGTACATGGCGCTTGCAACGGTCGGTGCGTTGCTGATCGGTGTGGTGACGGTTTCGTCGCTCGCTTCGGTGCGTCGCCGGATGTCGTACGAGACCTGGTACTTCGTGCACCTCGCCGCGTACGTGGGCTTCGCGATGTCCTACGGTCACCAGATCGTGCGCGGAACGCTGTTCGGCGACGACGCCGTGGGCAGGTGGGCGTGGGGCTTGTTGCACCTTGCAGTGGTGGGTGTCATCGTCATGCGCCGCTGGGGAACCACCGTGCGCGCCGTACTGCGACCGTTGCGCATCGCTCGCATCGAACCCGTATCGCCGGACACGGTGGCCGTACACCTCGCAGGTCCGGGATTGGGCGCCATCAAGGCAAGTCCCGGCCAGTTCTTCTTCCTGCGACCACTCCGCGCTCGTTGGTGGTGGCAGGCACATCCGTTCTCGCTCTCTGCGGCGCCGTCGTCGGCGGGACTCCGGTTCTCGATCAAGAACCGCGGTGACGCATCCGGTGGATTGGCGACGCTGCCCCTCGGCACGCGAGTGGCGGTGGAGGGACCCTACGGAACCTGCACGCCCGAGACGATTGCTGATCGCAAGGCGTTGTTCATCGTGGGTGGCGTAGGCGTCGCCCCGGTTCGCTCGCTGCTCGAATCGCTCACCGCAGTGAACCAACCTGTCGTGCTGTTCCGTGCGAGCAGCGAGCGCGATCTGGTGCACCTCGACGAGGTGCGCGCGCTCGTGGAGGAACGCGGTGGCACGCTCCACACTCTCGTGGGTCCGTCGGCCACCCTCGCGATCCGCGACCCCTTCTCTGCTTCCGTGCTGCGCAGAGCAGTGCCCGATGTGGCCGATCGCATCGTCGTGGTCTGTGGCCCCGATCGACTGGTGTGGGCGGCGCGCAACGGACTGCGTGGTGCCGGGGTCGACCCGTCCGATGTCCATTACGAACGCTCCTGGTGGTGACAGAAATGAACGATCGCAAAGCGCCCAATAACTCCATGCCCACGCTGGCACGACGCCTCGTTCCGGTCCTTGCGCTCGGCAGTGCCGCCGGTGCGTTGGTGTTCGCGCTCGACCGTCAGGGTGGCGGCGAGAGCCTGACGCTCGCTGCGCCGGGTGACACCGAGGCGACGAGCGTGGAAGCCGTCGATGCGACTGCATCTGAGTCGACGGCGGCCAACACATCACCCGGCACCGCGGCAAGTGCGGCGTCGACGTCGGTTGCGAGCACGGTTGCGAGCACGGTGACCACCACGGTCCCCGCTGCGCCCGCACAGTCGTCGGGAACCAAGTGCCAGTTGTACAACGGCCCCACCGAGTGGCACCGATTCGGGCCCGTGCAGGTGCAGGCCGGCGTCACGAGCAGCGGAAAGATCTGTTCGGTGAAACTCATCCAGGAGCCGGGCGATCGCCGGTCGCAGAGCATCAACGACTGGGCGGTGCCGGTACTGGTGGAGCAGAGCCTTGCTGACCAGACCGCACGCGTCGATGTGGTTTCCGGGGCAACACTCACGTCCGTGGCCTACTCGGCCTCGCTGCAGGCGATCATCGATGCCGCAACCAAGTAGCAATCGGAGCAGCACCGCACACCGGGTCCACCCGGTGATGGGCACCGTCGGCAGCATGCATGTGTATGACGACGTGGCGGCCGAACTGGTGGAGCCTGCACTCGACGAGGTGGTGCGCGAACTCGATCGACTCGAGGCGTTGTTCAGCACGTATCGCCCGGACAGCGAGGTGAGTCGCATCAACGCCGGAGAACTCGCGCTCGCAGCCGCCAGCGAGGAGGTGCTCGATGTGTTCGATGCATGCACCTGGCTCGAGCAGGTGAGCGCTGGTGCCTTCGACGTCCGTCCCGACGGCCCCGCCGGGGCGGTGGACCCGGCCGGTTTCGTGAAGGGCTGGGCCACCGAACGCGCTGCGGCTGCACTCACGCGTCACGGCCTCGAGCACTGGTACGTGTCAGTGGGCGGCGACATCGTGATGCACGGCGAACCAGCACCGGGAGCGCGCTGGGATGTGGGGATCGCAGACCCGCTGCATCCGGGAACGTTGCGTGCAACGCTCCATGTCGAGGCCGGTGCCGTCGCAACCTCGGGAACCGCCGAACGAGGTCTGCACCTGTGGGACACGCGTCACGGGGGCACGGCGCATGCGCTCGCCTCGGTGACGGTTGCTGGCCCGAGCCTCACGTGGGCCGATGCCTTCGCCACCACGGTGTTCGTCATGGGCCGCAGTGGACTCGGATGGCTCGAACGCTTCGAGGGCTATCACGCGGTGGCGGTGTGCCTCGACGGTGAGCTCGTGTGCACCTCAGCGCTTGCTGCCTGACAGCATCTCCTCCAGATGCCGCGCCACGCCGTCGGCGTCATGGGTGTGCATCGTCACTTCGGTGGCGCACGTCTTGGTGATGTCGTCGGCGTTGGCGAGGGCAGCGGATCTCCCGGCCCAGCGCAGCATCGTGCGGTCATTGCTGTTGTCGCCGAACGTCATCACATCGGTCCGGTCGATGCCGAGGTGACGCGCCAGACGTGCGACGCCGTCGGCTTTGTCCACCCCGATCGGACCCACCTCGGCCGCCATGAGGCTCGTGTGACCGGCACCCAGCGCCGGAGGGAGCAGGGGAGCGAGCAGTGCGATGAGCGAGTCCTCGTCGTGATCGGGATGGAACACCCACATCTTGAGCGGTTCGGCGGCGTCGTAGTCGAGTACGTCGCTGATCTCCTCGCCCTTGGGACGCAGCGGGGAGCGGTCTAGGAAGCCCGGTTCGAACACCATGAAGTCGTCGGTCTGCACGGTGAAGCCCAGGCGAGGATCATGGCGACGCAGCAGGCGCACCACTTCCACGAACATGTGTCTCGGGATGGTGACCCGATCGATGATCTGGCCAGCGGTGAATGACCCCACCACACTGCCGTTGGACGCAATGCCGTAGTGCATCGCCGGACCCACCTCGGCCGCCGTGCGCTCCACGAGCGACCAATACCGGCCGCTCGCAAGAGCCGTGGCGGTGCCGCGCGCCGTGATTGCCTCCAGCGCGGTCCGAGTGCGGTCGGCCACGCGTTCGTGAGCGTCCAACAGGGTGCCGTCGAGGTCGAAGACCACGAGGCGCGGGAACGACCGGGGGTGTGTCATGTGCTGGGCGGCGAGGGTGACTCAGTCGAGTCGGGCCGACGCGTACCCGGCGACGACGTCATCGCCGTCCTGATTGCGCGTGGTCACCTTGAAGTCGGCGAACTTCGCGCCGCCTTCGTCGCGGATCGCCTCGACCGTTGCGGTGGTGGTGAGGGTGTCACCGGGGAAGACCTGCTTCGTGAAGCGCACGCCGAACTTGGTGATGCGTCCATCGCCGACCCAATCGGTGATGACCCGACCGGTCATGCCCATGCTGAGCATGCCGTGCGCGAACACCGTCGGGTAGCCGGCAATCTCTTTGGTGAACTTCTCGTCGGTGTGCAGTGGGTTGTAGTCGCCGGATGCACCTGCGTACATCACGATCTGTGTGCGCTTCAGGTCCTCCACAATCACGACCTCGCGTGAATCGCCGACCTTGATGTCTGACGCCTTGAGGCTCATTTCTGCTCCACCACCTTCTCGGTACGCACGCCAACGCCGCGTGCGGTGACCACCAGTTCACCATCGAGTGTGCGGTACTCGATGGTGGTCTCGCTGAACAGCAACTTGCCGCCGCGGCGCCCTTCTTTCTCCCACGTCCGCGTGGGCAGCACCGTGGTGGTGAGTACCTCCCCGGCACGCAGTGGCCGGTGGTACTCGTAGTGCTGTTCGGCGTGCAGGGTTCCGCCGTTGCCGCCGCCCCCACCGCCACCGGATTTCTTGGTGATGCCGGTGGCCTCCTTGCCGGAGCCGAACCATTCCTTGCCGATCACCGGACGCAACGGGTATTCGTCGTCGAACTGTGCGCTCGCCTGCACGAACGTGGGTGGAGCGATGACGCTTCCCACCTCGGTTCCGGCCGCGTACTCGGCATCGGCGTAGATCGGGTTCGGGTCGCCGATCGACCGGGCGAACATGAGGATGTGGGTCGCCTCCACGGGGAATCGATTGACCGCCATCGGTGCACCTCCAAGTGCGTGTGTAGGACGTTGATGTGTGCCGGGTCAGGACCCGGCGGTGAATTCGGCTTTCAGTTCGCGCCGGAGCAGCTTTCCGGTCTCGTTGTAGGGGAGCGACGTACGGAACTCGACGCGTTCGGGCCGTCGGGACGAGCGGAGGTGTTTGACCACCCAGTCCGAGACCTCGTCGGCCGAGAGTGCTGCTCCGTCGTGGAGCACTACGAACGCTGCTACGGCCTCGCCCCATTCGTCGCTGGGTATGCCGACGACTGCGGCTTCGCGCACGGCGGGGTGCTGCAGGAGTACGTCTTCGATCTCGCCCGGCGAGAGGTTCTCGCCTCCGCGCACGATCACGTCGTCGATACGCCCTTCGATGTACAGATACCCCTCTTCGTCGAACGAGCCCGCGTCGTTGGTGGGGAACCATCCGTCGTCGTTGAGTGCGCGTCGTGACGCGTACTCGCCCGACACCTGGTCGCCACGTACCCAGATCTCGCCGCGCTCACCAGCGGGTAGCTCGGCGCCGAGGGGATCACGGATGGAGATCTCCACGGTGGGCAGCGGTCGACCGACCGAGCCGAGTCGCCGCCGTGCGGCGGGATCGCTCGCGGCGAAGGCCGCGCGGTGGTCATCGGGTCCGAGCACTGCGATCGACGAGCTGGTCTCGGTGAGTCCGTAGGCATTCACGAAGTTCACGTGTGGCAGCAGTTCCATGGCGCGCTCGATGGTGGGCAACGGCATGCGGCCGCCGCCGTACGAGAGGTGTTGCAGGCTGGGCAGTCCTTCGCCGTCGGCGAGTTCGTCGAGAATCCGTCCGAGCATGGTGGGAACCACCATCGCGTGTGTCACCGCGTTCTCGCGAACGAGACGGACCCATTCGGCGGCCTCGAACGAGGGGAGTTGCACAATGCGACGCCCCGAGAACCCCGAGGTGATCATCGCCGCGATCCCGGCGATGTGATACGGCGGCACGCTCACGAGGGTGGCCTCGTCGTCGCCGGCACCCATGAACTCCACCGAACCGAGTACGTACGACGTGAGATGACGATGACGCAGCACTGCGATCTTCGGATCGCCAGTGGTGCCGCTGGTGTGGAGCAGCACGGCAACGTCGTCTTCGTCCATGGACCAATCGGGTTCGGCGGATTCGGCGGTTCGGGTGTGCGCATCGAAGCCGTTGGTGTCCACCACCTCGATGCCCTCGATGTTCGCGAAACGTGACTCGGTGCCCGGGTCACACACGAGCACTGCAGGTGCCTGACGCGCAATGAGGCTGCGCAGTCGGTCGTCGGCAAGTCGGTAGTTCAGCGGCACATAGGGCTTACCCGCCCACGAGGCGGCGTACATCGCCACAGGAAGTGCGGGGGAGGACACGCCGGCGTACAGGAGGCGTTCGCCGGGTCGGCTGCGCAGCCAGGTGGCGCCGCGCCCGGCCCGTTCGAACAACGACTCGTAGGTCAGTCCACCGGCGAGCGGACCGACCGTCACCCGGTCGCCCATCGCGCCGGACGACATTTCGAGCAGAACGAGCAAATTCATGGCTTCCCTCACGACCCCTTCGGACTAGTTCACCACACGGACCCGGTGCGCTCCACACGCAGTGGACCGAGGCGCGGTGGGTGCCGACTGCGGATTACCAGCCGCGGTCCACCCACTCCTGCAGGTGCGGCCGCTCGGTGCCGATGGTGGAGTCCAGTCCGTGGCCGGGGAGGATGATGGTGTCGGCCGGGAACGTGAACAGCTTGGTGTCGA
This sequence comes from Actinomycetota bacterium, assembly GCA_017853685.1. Classification (GTDB taxonomy): domain Bacteria; phylum Actinomycetota; class Acidimicrobiia; order Acidimicrobiales; family Ilumatobacteraceae; genus WLJO01. Next base: position 26,649 of record JAFMJD010000022.1, read on the forward strand.
TCGAATGGATGATCGTCTCGAAGTTCCCGCCCTCGAAGGTGGCGTTGCCGGGGCCGCCGGGAAACAGCGTGTCGCCCGTGAACAGCAGCGGCGCGCCCTCGACCTTGAACGAGATGGACCCTTCGGTGTGGCCGGGGTTGTGGATGGCGTGGAGGCGGAGGCGGCCGACCTCGATCACCTCTTTGTCGTCGAGGAAGACGTCGTAGCCAACATCTTTCAGTCGCGGCGCGTCGAGTG
>JAFMJD010000139.1 GCA_017853685.1 Actinomycetota bacterium
TTGACCATTGATGGCGGTGAGCCCGCGCACGCGCGCCTTGGCGCCGTTCTTCAACGACTCGGGCGATGCCGGTCGCACCTGCGCCTTGGGCTCGAAGCCGGGCCCGTAGATGCCGATCACGCCGGTGCCGTTCTGCACCTGCTCGCCCTCACGCGGGAACCGGCCGCACACCACGTTGAACGCAGCGGCGAGATGCTCGATCATGGGTCCGCGCGGCGCCATGTTGGGTCCGGTGCCACACGTGGCCGAACCGCGCTTGCCCGCAGCAAACATCCGTGCGGCCTGCACGATGTCGTCCACCGGCACGCTCGTACGGCGTGACACGTGATCGAGATCGAACGTGCGCAGCGATCGGTGCAGTTCCGGGAGGCCGTTCACCCACTTGTCGCAGAACTCGTGATCGATGAGATCCTCGTCGAGAATCACGCGGAGCATGCCAGCCAGCAGCGTGGGGTCCTCGCCCGGCGTTACCTGCAGGTGAATGTCGGCCATCGCAGCGGTCTCGGTGCGGCGCGGGTCGATGACGATGAGCTTGAGCCCACGCTTCTTGGCATCGCGCAGCGAAGCAAGCGGGTTCACGAAGGTGGGTCCACCGGGGATGCCGAGCATCGACACCACGATGTTGATGCCCACGATGAGCGACACATCTGCAGTGATCCACGGCTGCTCACCGGCGTGCCACGCGCCCATGCGCAGCGGCGTCACCATCTTGGCGGGCTGATCGATCGTGATGGAGGTGTAGTACGACGGCGAACCGATGGCTGCGTGGAACGCACGCGCCACCGGGTGTGCTGCTGCGTTCTGGAACGTTGCGGTTCCGCAGTAACTCGCGAGTGCACGAGGTCCGTGCTCGGCGAGGATGCGGCTGAAGCGCTCGGCGATCTCGTCGAAGGCCTGCGCGGTGGGGATCTCGTCGAAGCCGCCATTGGGCCGCCGCTTCAGCGAGGTACGCAACCGCTCGGCGTTGTTGTGCTGCTCGGGCAGGTGCCGGCCCTTGATGCAGGTGTAACTGCCGAAGAGCGGGTCGTTGGCATCGCCCCGGATGGCCACCACCTGATTGGTGGCGGTATCGACATCGGCCTCGATGGCGCATGCCGCATGGCAGAACCGACAAAACGTCCGCTTGGTCACAACCGACATCGCAGAACCCCCAAGTTCTCGCAGGTGTTCTGGGATCGTACCCATGGGGGCGCCACCGGGTCGAACGGGGAGGGTGCTTGTATCGGGTGGTCGCACCAAGAAAGATGGTCGGGATGGCGTTGACAGACCGGCAGCAGGCGATTCTCGAGTTCGAGCGAACGTGGTGGACGATGGACGGCGAGAAAGAAGTCCTGATCCGCCGACGATTCGCCTGCGCACCGGAGACCTATTATGAGGAACTCAATCAGGTACTCGAGGACCCCGATGCGCTTTCCGTCGATCCCCTCGTGGTCCGACGGCTGATGCGTCTGCGAGACCGTCGGCTCCGGGCCCGAATCGACGGTTCGGCAGCGGCGAGTGCCCAACCCACGCGGAGGTAGCCGGACATGAGCATGCAGGAACCCAACCGCCCACCCCGGCAGCGTCCGGCGGGGGCCGGTGCACCGGCTCGCCCGGCCACGCCCATCGTGGCGGTCATCGTGGCAGCGGTAGCGGGCCTGCTCGGCCTGCTCATTCTGCGCAACGTGAAGAACGATCCCGGCGACAGCGGCTTCACCGACAACACCGAGGAAATCACCGACTCCACCGATGTCACCGACGACTCGTTGGTGGACTCGGTGCCCGATTCCACCGTCACCCCGGTGCTGGTCCGCACCGGCGCCGCGGTCGTGGTGTCGAACGCATCGGGCAAGAAGGGCGCCGCTGGTGCCCTCACCGAAGAACTCAAGGCTCGGGGCTACGAGACCGGCAAGGCCTTCACCGCGAACTCGGGAACCCTCTACGACACCACCCAGGTGCTCGCCGCCCCGGGCGATGCCACGGCCCTGGCGGTGGCCAAGACCGTGCTGCTCGAGATGGGACTCACCGGCGAGCCCGGAATCCTCGACGAGAGCGCTCCGGTGAAGCAGTCCGATGTGGGAACCGCCACCGTGCTGGTGCTCTTGGGTCTGGACCGAGCGGGCCAGTCGCTGCTGCCCCTCGGCGGCGACTCGGCAACGGCCACCACCGAGGTCGCCATCGAGGCGAGCCTCACCACGCCCGGCAACTGACCTCCGGGTAACTGCTCAGCGTGCGGCGAGGAGTTCGCGCACGGCCTGCTCGATGCACCATGTGGTGCGGCCGAACGCGTCGGCTTCGCCGAAACGCCCCACGAGGGTGATGGCCTGCACACGTGCCGCGGCCTCAGGATCGGCGTCGCCCACCAACACCGCAATGTTGCGGTGAGCCATCTCGGCGAGGTGCAACACCCCGCCCACCACCTTGCCCTCGAAACTCTGTGCATCGAGATACCCCTCGCCGGTGATCACGAGGTCCACCGCATCGAGACGATCATGCAGGTCCACCTCGTCGGCCACCAGGTCGAAGCCGGGCACCAATTCGCCGCCGAGTGCAGCGAGGGCTCCGGCGAGTCCACCCGCAGCACCGGCACCCGGGATCGTGCGCACATCCACACCGAACTCGCTGCGGTACTGCTCGGCGAGCGCGTGGAGTCGGTTCGTGAGGAACTCCACCTGCGTGGGTGTGGCGCCTTTTTGTGGTCCGAACACGCGGGCTGCATCGGTGAAGGTGGTGGTGACATCGCAGGCCACCAGCAACTCCACGCCGCGCAGCCGCGCTCGTGATGGCAGTGCCTGTATGGCACCGAGTCCGCCGTCGGTGGTGGCCGATCCGCCGAGACACACGATGATGCGCCGCGCCCCGGCACCGAGCGCGGCGTCGATGAGTTGTCCGGTGCCACGTGTGGATGCGGCGAGGGGATCGTTGCGCTCGGCACCGCCGGCCAGTGTGAGCCCCGAAGCGCGTGCCATCTCGATGATGGCGGTGCGGCCCTGCAGCCTCCACCCCGCATCCACCGGTTCGCCGAGCGGTCCGCTCACCCGGGTGGTGCGATTGGCACCGCCCATCACCTCGAGGGTTCCTTCGCCGCCATCGGCGAGTGGGGCCTCGTCGCAGTCGTGGCCGAGATCCCAGCATGCGTTCCCGATGGCGGCCGCCACTTCGCGTGCGGTGGCGGTCCCCCGGAACTTGTCCACTGCTGCGAGCACCCGCACGGCGGCGACGCTAGTCGTAAGTTCACGGTATGCAGACCAACGACACATCGGACCTTGCGAGCTATGACGCTGTTGGTCAGGCGGAACTGGTTCGGTCCAAGCAGGTGAGCGCGGCCGAACTGGTGGACGCTGCAATCGAACGCATCGAGCGAGACAACCCGCGCATCAACGCGGTCATCGGTGATCGATTCGATCGTGCGCGCGCCGAAGCACGCAGCCCACTTCCCGACGGTCCGTTCGCTGGTGTGCCGTTCCTCGTGAAGGATCTGTCGATCACGATGGCGGGTGAGCCGTTCTACGCGGGTACCGCAGTGTTGCGCAGCATCGATCATCGCTCGACCGTCGACAGCGCACTGGCCCGTCGCTTCCGCAACGCAGGTCTCGTGATACTGGGTCGTACCAACACTCCCGAGTTCGGCAATGTGATCACCACCGAACCCGCATCGTTCGGCCCCACGCGCAACCCGTGGGATCTCGCTCGATCACCGGGTGGCTCGTCGGGTGGCTCTGCTGCTGCAGTTGCTGCCGGTTTTGTTGCCATGGCGCATGCGAGCGACGGTGGCGGTTCCATCCGCATTCCTGCGTCGGCGTGCGGACTCGTGGGACTCAAGCCGAGCCGTGGTCGTGTGAGCGCAGCACCGGGATACGACGCATGGGCAGGTGCCACCACCGATGGTGTGGTGAGCCGAACCGTGCGAGATACCGCAGCGATGCTCGATGTGATGTCGGGCTACGAGTGCGGAGATCCGTTCGTGGCCCCGCCGCCGTCGCGGTCGTATGCCAGTGAGATCGGCGCTGCACCGGGTCGTCTGCGCATCGGAGTGCTGGATCACCCACCCGCGCCCGATCTTCCCGCAGATCCACAGTGCGCGGCAGCAGTCGCCCACACCGTCGAACTCCTCGAACGGTTCGGCCACGTGGTGGAGCCTGCGTTCCCCGCTGCGCTGCTCGAGTACGAACAGCAGGCCAAGCATTTCGCCAATGTGGTGGCCACCAGCACGGCGCAGGAAGTTGCCAACATCGAATCCATCGTGGGTCGATCGCTGGTGGAGGGCGATCTCGAACCCGACGATCTCAAGCTCGCATCGTGGGGTCGTTCGTTGAGTGCTGCGCACTACCTCGACAGTGTTGCGTGGCTGCGCATCTGGAGTCGACGAGTGGTGCAGTGGTGGGACGATTTCGATCTCTTGCTCACTCCCACGCTCGGTGCACCGCCCGCCGAACTCGGTTACCTCGCCGGACCGGGCGCGGGTCGTCGCATGCGGCCGTGGTTCCAGTACACGGCACAGTTCAACATCACCGGCCAGCCCGCCATCTCGTTGCCGACCTACTGGACTGCGGAGAACCTCCCGATCGGAGTGCACCTCGTGGCCGCACCATGGCGTGAGGACCTGCTCATCCGTGTGGCGGCACATCTCGAGGCCATGACGCTGTGGTGGCAGCGCCGGCCCTGAGCCCACCGGCGAACAAGGCGCCCGGCAAGCGCCGATAGCCTCCGACCCCTATGGCAGTCACCGTTCGCATCCCCACCACCATGCGTCCGCTGTCGGGCGGCAGCTCCACGGTCGCAGTCGAGGGCAACACGCTTTCCGATGTGATCGCCAACCTCGAGCGGGTGCATCCGGGCTTCGCCGATCGGCTGCTCGACGAACAGGGCGCGCTGCGCAAGTTCGTCAACATCTTCGTATCTGACGACGATGTGCGTTACCTCGATGGTCTGAACACCGCAGTGCCCGCGGGCGCAACCGTGTCGATCATCCCTGCTGTCGCCGGCGGCTGATCGCCCCGTTGTCAGGCGGCAATGCGGGCGATGAGTTCGGCTCGCGTGGCCGGACCGAGTCGGGGCTCGGGCGGACGGTTCTCCCTGTCCTGCCAGATGGCGAGCACGCGGCCCATCACCTCTTGATCGGCCAGCAGCGCATTCGGCGGTGACAACAGATTCAGGTTGCGGATGAGCGCGCGCAACACCACGGCGTCGAAGCGCAGCGCCGGCCCGAGACCATCTCGCAGCACGCCACGCATGAACGCGCGTGGGTCGTTCGGATCGGCGTCGGGATCCTCACCGCGCAGCAGAGCGTCGGCAACGCGACGCGCCTCGGCGTCCTGGGCTACACCGGCCTCGTACCACGGCACGATCTCCTGCTCGAGTGAGTCGTGGTACTGCAGCGCTTGGGCCACCGGATCATTCGGGTGCTGTGTGATTGCCTGTGCAAGCAGATGCGCGCTCCAGTACCCGGTGGTGCAACCGCGTCCGTACAACGGGTTCGTGCAGATGATGGAGTCGCCGATGGGGTGCACACCGAGCGCCAGCGGAGCACCATCCACCACGAAACGTCGACGCCGATTCAGCAGCCCGGCGATGATGTGCACCGGTGTGAGCGGTTCGGCGCGTCCGTCTACGTAGGGCTCGGCAACATCGAGTGCGCGCGCTGCGTTCTCGAACACCGTCTCGTCGGCGAGCAGCTTGCGCAGTTCGTCGTCGTCCGACGGCGCAGCAAGTGTGAGCGAGAACGTGCGGTTGTCGCCCACGAACACGCCGTACTTGAGATAGCCGAGGTCGCCACCGATGAGACCGTTGCGCGGCGGCAGGTCGTGGCCGTCTCGCAGTCGGTAGAAGCGCGAGGCGTAGATGATTCCGGTGTCTTCCACGTCTTCGGGTACGGGCGCCGAACCGAGAGCCGCCACCCACTCGGGGAGCGTGGATCGTCGTCCGTTGGCCATCACCACCAGATCGGCGGCAAGGCGCGATCCGTCGGCGAGCCGCACACCGTCCACGATCGGAACCGGCGCGCCCGAACCTGCCGGAGCGAAGCGGGACGCCGTGAGGCCCTCGGCGGGTGTGCCGGTGCGGAACGTGACGTTGCCCTCGGCAAGGGCGGTGCGGCGCAGTACCCACTCGAAGGTGGTGCGCCGGCAGGCCAGCATCGTGAGGTCCTCGTCGCCGGGCTGGGGGGCGAAGTTCTCCACGGTGGGGGGCAGGTTGTCGCCGAAGCGCATCTCGGTGGCCCCGGCGTCCAGCAAGGCGGCCAGCAGATCGGGCTCGTGGTCACGCATCAGGCCGTAGAGGCGCCCGAGGAAGGCATGGCTGTGGCGCACCTGGGGCGCACCCCGGCGGTCCCACTCGAAGGCCTCATCCGCGCTGTCGGGCATCGGCGTGGGGTCCCGCTCCAGCACGGTCACCGCATGCCCCGCCCGGCCCAGTTTGAGCGCCGCACTGAGGCCCGACACCCCGCCACCCACGATCACCACCGTCGCCATGGGGCCCACCGTACCCGGGGTACTCCCGACCCGGAATGGCCGGTTGTTGCGTTAGCAGTCGTGCCCGTAGAGTGCTAGCACTCGAAGCATACGAGTGCGAACACCCCGGCCAAGTCCGGTCGATCGCCTCGTCCAACGCCCGAAATCACTGAGGAGAACCACCATGCCGAAGATGATCGCCTTCGACGAGCAGGCTCGCCGTGCACTCGAGGCGGGCATGAACAAGCTCGCCGACGCCGTACGCGTCACGCTCGGACCCAAGGGTCGCAACGTCGTGCTGGAGAAGAAGTGGGGCGCCCCCACCATCACCAACGACGGTGTGTCCATCGCCAAGGAGATCGAACTCGAGGATCCCTACGAGCGCATCGGCGCCGAACTGGTGAAGGAAGTCGCCAAGAAGACCGACGACGTCGCCGGTGACGGCACCACCACCGCCACCGTCCTCGCCTGGAGCATGGTCCGCGAGGGCCTGCGCAACGTCGCCGCCGGCGCCAACCCGATGACCCTCAAGAAGGGCATCGAGG
>JAFMJD010000023.1 GCA_017853685.1 Actinomycetota bacterium
GTGTACTCCTTGGGCGTGATGATGCTCACGCGGAAGTACGGCTCCTCGATCTTTTCGATGCTCTGCGGATTCGGCAGCGCCGCCGGGTTGTCCACCACCTCGACGGTCCCGTCGGTCTTGGTGACTCGGTATTCCACCGATGGTGCAGTGGCGATGAGCGACAGATCGAACTCGCGCTCGAGACGCTCACGCACGATCTCCATGTGCAAAAGACCGAGGAAGCCGCAACGGAAGCCGAACCCCAACGCACCCGACGACTCGGGTTGGTAGGTGATCGACGCATCGTTCAGCTTGAGCTTCTCGAGGCTCTCCCGCAGGGTCTCGAAATCGTCGCCGTCCACCGGGAACAGACCGCAGAACACCATCGGCTTGGGATCCCGATAGCCCGGCAGTGGTTCGGTGGCACCGTTGCGTTCGGTGGTGACGGTCTCGCCCGAACGCGCCTCACCCACATCTTTGATGCCGGCAATGAGGTACCCCACTTCGCCGGGGCCGAGCTCGGGCACCGGTGTGGGCGCGGGGCGGCGTGCCCCGATCTCGATGGCCTCGTGGGTGGCGTTGGCCTGCATGAATCGCAGCTTGCTGCCGGCGGCGAGACGACCGTTCATCACCCGGATGCTCGACACCACCCCGCGGTATTGGTCGTACTGCGAGTCGAAGATGAGCGCCTGCAGCGGGGCCTCGATGTCGCCCTGGGGAGGTGGGATGCGCTCGCAGATCGCATCGAGCAGTTCGTCCACGCCCTGACCGGTCTTGGCCGAGATACGCAGGATGTCGCCGGCGGGAATGCCGAGCACGGTCTCGATCTCCATGGCGTAGCGGTCGGGGTCGGCGGCGGGCAGGTCGATCTTGTTCAGCGCGGCCACGATCTCGAGGTCGTGCTCGAGGGCCAGATAACAGTTCGCGAGCGTCTGGGCCTCGATGCCCTGCGCCGCGTCCACGACGAGCACCACGCCCTCACAGGCAGCCAGTGACCGGGACACCTCGTAGCCGAAGTCCACGTGCCCGGGGGTGTCGATGAGGTGGAGCACGTGGTCCTTCCACCCCACTCGAACGTTCTGGGCCTTGATCGTGATGCCCCGCTCACGCTCGAGGTCCATCGAGTCCAGGTACTGCTCTCGCATCTCCCGGGCGTCCACGGCCCCGGTGAGCTCCAGGATGCGGTCCGACAACGTCGACTTGCCGTGGTCGATGTGGGCAATGATCGAGAAGTTCCGGATGCGGGCGAGGTCCATGAGGGGTTTCGGGCCGGTCAACGTGGGGAAACGGCCCGTGGCGATGCTACCGGTGCCGCTGGCCCCGCCCGGTTCGCAGAGGTAGTGCCCGCCGATCCCGTACCGCTATCCTGCAGGGGCTTTCCTGACGCCCGCATGGCGCCAGCCACCACGATCGAGCGAGACGCACACCATGGCCAACATCAAGTCGCAGAAGAAGCGCATCAAGACCAACGCCAAGCGCCAGGAGCGCAACAAGGCGGTGCGCAGCGAGGTCAAGACCCGCGTGAAGACCGCCAAGGCTGCCGTGGGCACCGACGGCGAGTCCGATGCCGTGCGCGCCGCCGTGAAGCGACTCGACACCGCAGCAACCCAGGGCGTCATGCACAAGAACGCTGCGGCCCGCCACAAGTCACGCCTCATGAAGCGGGTAAACGCAGCCTCCTGAGCGCTGCACGCGTGTGCAACGCACCAAATCTCCCGAACCCGGCCGATGGCCGGGTTCGATGCTTTTTAGCGCCGACCTCGCGCCGGTTCGGATCCTCCGAGTCGGCTGAGGCGCGCCACCAGCACCTCCATCACCAACGACTCGGGCCAGTCCCGATAGCCGCGTAGATCCAGATCGGCCTGCGCCAGCAACTGCACGGCTCGGTGCACCGGACCCGAACCGAGCGAACGCGAGAGGTCCATCGCCTTGCGCACCTGATACCCCGGCTTGGTGTTGAGCAACGCGGCGGCGGTGTTCTCGTCCCGCGCATCGGCACCGTCGAGGCGCAGCAGGCGCGAGTAGTGCGTGTGGAGGATCGCCATGATCTGCAGCGGATGACGCTCGCCGGCGTGCATCATGCGGTGCAGCAGCGACAGCGCTTGGGCGGTGTCACCCCGATCGATCGCATCGGTGAGATCCCACGGCGGTACGTCGCCTGCGTCGCCCAGAAATGGGGTGACATCACCGGCACGCAGCGTACGTTCGTTTCCGTACGTGCTCTCGAGTGTTTCGAGCAGACCCGCGAGACGACCCGCATCCTCGCCGAGCCAGTCCTTGAGCGCAGCGATCGCCGAACCGTCGAGGCGAAGCCCCGAGGCCGCCACCTGATGCTCCACCCACAGTGCGCGTTCTTTCTTGTTGGACGACACCGAGGTGCTGGCGACGTGTCCGCCCGCCGACTTCACGGCGTCCAGCAATGACTTGGGGAGTCGACCACCGTTCGCCGCGAGCACGAGTTCGGTGGAGTCCAGCGGATCACTGAGGTACGACACCAAAGGGGCCACCTCATCGGTCTTGAAGCGCTCGATGTCGCGGGCCACCACCACCCGGCGCTCGGTCAGGAACGGCGGCGTCTGCGCCGCATCCACGACTGCAGTCACCTCGTATTCCTCGCCGGAGAACTCATCGACCATGAGCGATCGATCACCATCGCCCACCAGCTGGTGCACGAGGTCCACCACCGCCGCACCGAGCAGCGCCGCGTCGTCACCCTGGAGCAGATGCACCGTCACGGGGCGAACCTACCCGAGACCGCCACAACGACCAGCCCACCACACCCATGCCTGCGAGCGAGCCGACCGGTTGCAGCCACGCAACATCGACAGACGCGCCCACCGAGGCAATTCCGCGCAGGCCGCGCACGGCCACCCACGTGGGTGCGTGCAGCAGCACCGCAAGGCCATCGGGCACCAGGCCGGCAACGAGACCCGCCGGGAGTCCCAGCGTCATGACCAGTGCAGCGCACGGCTCGGCGAGCACATTGGCCGGCAGTGCCCACAACGCCTCACGGCCGAACACCCACCACACCACCGATGCCACCCCCACCTGGGCCGACAACGACACGGCCATCGGCAGCACGAGCCAGCGTGGCCCCGGCACCGCCCCGGCGAGCGCCGGTGACCACAGCACGATCCCGAGCGTGGCCGACACCGACATCCAGAAGCCCACCGAATGGACGAGCAGCGGATCGACGAGGAGCAGTGCTGTCACGGTGAGCGCCAGCAGGCGAACCGATGAGGCACGGCGTCCCAGCGCGAACGCGGTTGCTGCGATCCCCGCCATCACCGTGGCCCGCAGCACCGAGGGCTCGAACCTCGTGAGCGCGGCGAACCATGCGAGGACCGCCATGGTGAGCATCCATCGCGGCACCGGGCGACAGCGCCGCAGCACCGGGGCTGTCACAGCGAGCAAGAACACCACGTTCTGACCGGAGACCGCGCTGAGGTGACCGAGCCCCGAGGCACGGAAGTCGTGGACGAGCGATGTGGGTTGATGGCGGTCATCGCCGATCACCAGTCCGAGATACAGCGAACGATCCACCGGTTCGAGCACCCGGGCGCCGTGCAGCAGCAAGGCACGTACCCGGTTGGTGCTCCGCGTGAGCCGGCTACCTGTCCCCCAATCCACCACACGTTCGAGCTCGAACACACCGGCGATATGCCTCACCGCAAGTGAGCGTGCTCGACCGGCAGACGAGGCGCGGATGGTGCCTTCCACCCACAGCGCTTCACCTGCGCTGCGGAGCTCCAGACGACGCCCGGGCGAACCGGCGGCCCACACATCGAGACGACGATGTCGCACCTCTATCACTGCGTGCACCACCGGGCCGCGCCGCGTCGGGTCGCTCACCACGGTGGCCGTGCCGGAGTAGCGCTCGGGCATCGGCGGGTCCACACCCGACCACGAGCGCGCGCCGAATGCTGAAGCGAGCACGAACACCCCAACGATCAGCAGCCCGCTGCGTCGCATCAACAACGCGATGAGCACCGTGCCGACACAGGGAACGAGCGCCAACGGACGGGACCACCACGCGCCTGCTGCCGCTGCCATCGCGAGGGCGAGCGCGCCTGCGTCCGTGAGTGCTCGACCCGGCCGCTCGCTCACGTGCGCACCATGGAGCGGAATCGCTCCAGTGTGGTGGGCCCGATCCCCGGCACCTCCAGCAGATCGTCCACCGAGCGGAACGGACCGTGCACGTCTCGGTAGGCGACGATGGCCCGGGCGAGACTCGGCCCGATGCCGGGCAAGGCGTCGAGCGCGCCCGCATCGGCGGCGTTGACGTCCAACGGTGCCGCCGGTGCCGCAACCGTGCCGTCGACGTACGCCGATGGCACTACCTCGCCGAGACGCGGCACATAGATGCGCGCGCCGTCCACCACCCGAGCAGCGAGGTTCAGCGCATCGGGGTCGGCGCCGGCCACCACTCCTCCCGCAGCCTCGATCGCATCGGCGACTCGCGCATCGCCGGCAACGGCCACGAGACCCGAGCGCACCACGGCACCCGCAACGTGCACCACCACTCGCCCAGACGGTGAGGTGGGAGGCGATGTGGCCTCGGGGGCAGCGGTGGTCGAGGTGGAGGTGTACGGGATGGAACGCTCCACCGGCGGTGGATCGGATCGAAACATCCACCACGCCACCACGACGACCACCACGGCGCCCAGCACGGCACCGAGCACCCGACGCCACCCCATCCACACGAGCCAACTGCGCGCTCGTTCTGCAAGCAGCACCCGCAGCGTTGGTGGACTGCTCGGACGCAGCCATTCGGGCGGTTCCATCGACAACCTCCTGAACGCGACGAAATCGCGCTGCACAGGGGGAAGTGGGGTGCCCGGAGCGCCGTGTGGCCCTGACCGAGTTCGAGCAGTGTGCCCGACGCTGACTCAGTAGAGACGGTGCGTGAGCAACTTGCGATAACGCGCCGTGCGCGGATCCTCGGGACCCATCACCGCAAGGATGTCGAGGTACTTCTGGCGTGCATCCTCATCGGCCTTCACGAACTCGAGCAGTGCATCGAGTTCGGCCTCGAAGGTGTCGGTGGGCCCATGCACTTCGGGTGCCTGCTCCTGCTCGACCGCAGCATTCGTTCGGTGCTCGACGAGACCAACGTCACCCGCAGCAGGTGCGTCCATCGTGGTGCGCGCCAGGCGGGCCACCGCTGCGATGCGGCGCGTCTGGTCGTTCTCGGGAATACGAGTGAGCAACTGCAGTGCCTCGTCCATCAACTCACGACCCGTGTGCACCAGCAACTCGGCGAGTGCGCACACGGCCTGCTCGTTGCCCGGTTCGATCTCGAGGGCTCGCCGCAGGCTCAGTTCGTCGCCGGCGGCGATGAGTCCTGCGATCGTCTGATCGGCTTCCGACGGCATGAGCGAGTCGACGAACTGCTGCACCACGTGCTCGGGGTAGGCGCCCATGAAGCCGTCCACCACCTTGCCGTCCTTGATGGCGTACACGGCGGGAATCGACTGGACCTGGAACGCCTGCGACAGCGCCGGGTTCGCATCCACATCCACCTTGGCGAGCACCACCTGACCGTCGGTGGCCTCGCACACCTTTTCGAGAATGGGGCCGAGGGTCTTGCAGGGGCCGCACCACGAGGCCCACAGATCGACGACCACCGCCGACTGGAACGACCGCTGGATGACCTCGGTCTCGAACGTTGCATCGGTGACGTCAATCGCCATGTTGAGCAACGCTAGCGGCGCGATCGTTCGGATCGTTCGGCCCGGAGGCATGCGGGGCAGACCCGCTCCACTACCCTGCCAGCGATGAGCGAAGTGCCCGGTATCGACATCCCGAAGGTCACGGCGTGGCTCGAGCAGCACGTGCCCGGCGCCCGTGGACCGTTCGTGTTCGATGTCATTGCGGGTGGCCACAGCAACCTCACGTTCCGAGTCACCGGATCGAACGGCACCCGCTACGTACTGCGGCGCCCCCCACTCGGTCACGTGCTGGCGAGCGCGCACGACATGGGCCGCGAGCATCGGATCATCTCGGGCCTGCAGCGGTCGGCGGTGCCGGTGGCACCCGCACTGGGTTTCTGCGACGACACCTCGGTGAACGGTGCCCCGTTCTACGTAATGGGCTTCGTCGATGGATTCGTACTGCGCGAGCGCGAGGCCGCCGAAGCGGCGTTGTCGCCCGAGGCCCGGGCGAATGCCTCACGTTCCATCGTCGACACCATGGCCAGCATCCACGCCGTGGACCTCGCAGCAGCAGGCCTTGCAGATCTCGGCAAGCACGAGGGATACATCGCCCGACAACTGAAGCGTTGGTACGGGCAGTGGAACCAGCAAAAGACCCGAGACCTGCTGGCGGTTGACCATGCACATGACCTGTTGGTGAGTCAGATCCCCGAGCAGGGCGCAGCCACCATCGTGCACGGCGACTACCGCCTGGACAACTGCATGGTGTCGGCGAGCGGCGATGTGGTCGCCGTGCTCGACTGGGAGATCTGCACACTCGGCGATCCACTCGCCGACGTGGGACTGCTGCAGGTGTACTGGACCGGACCGAACGATCCGCAGACTGCATGGACCGGATCGGCCACCACCGCCCCGGGATTCTGGGACCGCCGACAGCTGCTGGAGCGCTACGCAGAGGTGTCTGGGCGTGATCTGTCGAACATCGACTTCTACGTGGCGTTCGCGTTCTGGAAACTCGCCTGCATCCTCGAGGGCGTGTACGCGCGCTACCTCGGCGGCGCACTCGGTGAGCGCTCGGCCGCCGAACTCGAGCCGTTCAAGATGCAGGTGGATGCGGCCGCTGCGATGGCCCTCGACTATGCGCGTCGGAGGGCCTGATGGCCTATCCCCAGGGAGTGCGAGTACTCGAACAGCCCGATCTCGACAGCCCGGTCCTGCTCGTGATGCTGTCGGGTTGGATCGACGCGGCCGGTGCGGCGGCTGCTGCAATGCAGTCGGTGGAGCTCACCGCCGGGTCGCGCACTATCGCAACATTCGAGCCCGATCTGTTCATCGACTACCGCGCCCGGCGACCGGTGATGCAGTTGCGTGAGGGTGTCTCGTCGAAACTCGTGTGGCCGTCGATCGAACTGAAGGTGGGCCACGACGACGCGGGCAACGACTTGTTGCTCCTCACCGGTTTCGAGCCCGACGCCAACTGGCAGTTCTTCGCGAAGTTGGTGGCCGATGTGTGCACCGACCTCGGTGTCCGCATGATGGTGGGACTCGGTGCGTATCCGTTTGCGGCGCCGCACACCCGGCCCTGCCGTCTCTCGTGCACCACGCCGTCGGGTGAGTTGGCATCGTCTGTTCGCTACCTGCGCAACTCCGCCGACGTCCCGGCGGGGATCGAATCGGTTCTCGAGCATGCGTTCCACACCCGTGGCACTCCGGCCATCGGACTGTGGGTGCAGGTTCCGCACTACATCTCCACCACCACCTATCCGGCTGCGAGCGCAGCACTCCTCGAGGGAGTCGCCGAGACCGCGTCGCTCAGTTTCGACATCTCGGCACTCGTGAAACAGGCGTCGGTACAACGTGACCGCCTCGACGAGTTGGTGGATGCAAACCCCGAACACGTCGCCATGCTGCGCCAGCTCGAGACGGCGTGGGACGCCACCGAGGAAGCCACCGGGGCGTCACGCGCAGACCTCTTGGACCCCGACCAGCTCCCGAGCGGTGACGAACTCGCCGCCGAGGTCGAACAGTTCCTGCGCGACCAAGACGGCTGACACTTCCCACTGACCCGCTGCTCGTCACGGCGACTCGGCCATCGTGGTTGAGCGACTCCGGAGCCGAGCGGCTACCGTCACCAGCATGAAGGTAGACGGCGGAATCGGATTCGACCTGCGTAACGCAGGCAAGCAGGCTCAGGAACTCGAGGCGCAGGGATACGCCGGAGCGTGGACGGCGGAGACGTCGCACGATCCGTTCTTCCCGCTGCTCCTCGCCGCTGAGCACACCCAGTCGATCGAGTTGGGCACGTCCATCGCGGTGGCGTTCGCCCGCAACCCGATGATCCTCGCCAACATCGGATGGGATCTGCAGGCCTTCTCGAAGGGACGCTTCGTGCTCGGCCTCGGCAGCCAGATCAAGCCGCACATCGAGAAGCGCTTCTCGATGCCGTGGAGCGAGCCGGCCAAGCGCATGCGCGAGATGGTGCTCGCCATGCGTGCCATCTGGGACTGCTGGGAGAACGGCACCAAGCTCGACTTCCGTGGCGACTTCTACCGCCACACGCTGATGACCCCGTTCTTCACGCCGGACAAGGCCGAGGTCGAGGGCTTCGGCCCGCCCAAGGTGTTCCTCGCCGGTGTGGGCCCGCACATGACCGAGGTTGCCGGTGAGGTGTGCGACGGATTCATCTGTCACGGATTCACCACCGAGAAGTTCCTCCGTGAGGTCACCATTCCCGCATTGGCTCGCGGTCGGGCCAAGGCTGGCAAGACCATGGAGGGCTTCGAGATCGTGGGCCCGAGTTTCGTGGTGACCGGCATGAACGAGTCCGAGATGGCGAGCGCTGCCGCAGGCACACGCCAACAGATCGCGTTCTACGGCTCCACCCCTGCGTACCGCGGCGTGCTCGAGATCCACGGCTGGGGCGGCCTGCAGGACGAACTGAACACGATGTCGAAGGCGGGCCAGTGGGTGGAGATGGGCAACCTCATCACCGACGAGATCCTCAACACCTTCGCCGTGGTGGGTGAGCCCGAGCAGATCGCTCCGGAACTCAAACGTCGCTATGACGACGTGATCCAGCGCATCTCGTTCTACGCGCCGTACAAGAGCGACCCGCAGCGCTGGCAGCGCGTGCTCGCCGATCTGTCGAGCTAGCGCTACCGCAACAGAGCCGCCCCTGCACTACTCAGCGAGGTCGAGTTCCTCGGCCAGGTACTGCTCCCGGCATCGCGCCCGCTGGAGTTTCCCGCTCGAGGTCTTGGGCAGGGTCCCGGGCTTCACCAACAGCACGTCACGCGGCGGCAGGCCCGATACGTCCAGCGTGCGCGTGTGCACCCGTTGGCGAATCTGAGCGAGATCACCCGAGGTCTCGCTCGGCTTCACCTCTGCCACCACGATGACGGTCTCTTTGCCCTTGTAGCCGTCGATGCCGAACGCCATCACGTTGCCGGGGCGCACACCGTCGACCACTCCCACGGCACGCTCGATGTCCTCGGGGAACACATTGCGTCCGCCCACGATGATGACGTCCTTGATGCGACCGCACAGCACGAGTTCACCGTCGAGCAGATACGCGAGGTCACCGGTGCACAGCCACCCGTCACGGAACGACGACTCGGTCGCCTCGGGATGCTTGTAGTACCCCGGTGTCAACGAGGTGCCTCGGATGAGCAGCTCCCCCACCTGCCGATCGGCCAGCACGGCACGGGTCTCGGGATCCACCACGGCGAACTCGAGACCGGGAACCGCGCGACCGAGCACCGCGAGGCGACGCACCGAGTCGGTGCGCAGTGCTTCGTCGTCGGCCACTACGGGCCGGGCGATGCGTTCGCGCTCGAGCACCTCGCGGTCCACGGTGTCGCAGTGCAGACCGCGCATCGGCGGTGGGAACGCTCCTGCGATCGCCACCTCGGCCATACCGAACGCCGGATACACCGCGCCTGCCCGGAAGCCGAAACGCTGCGCCTCCTCGACAAAGGCCTCCACCGCGGCGGGATCCACCGGTTCGGCACCCGAGAGCGCGATGCGCATCGACGACAGGTCGAGTCCGTCCATGCGACGCAGCGCCCGTGTCGCGAGCACCCAGGCGAAGTTGGGTCCAGCGGTAACCGTTGCGCGGTGGTCCGAGAGCCACTGCATCCAGTTACCGGGATGGGCAAGGAAGTCCTGTGGTGCCGCTTGCACGAGTTGCACACCGGTGCACATCGGAATCGCAAGGAAACCCACCAGTCCCATGTCGTGGTAGAGCGGCAGCCACGACTGCATCACGTCGGAAGCGACGAGTGCCGCCGCCTGCACTGCTGCATCGATGTTGGAGCCGAGTACGCGATCGGGAATCATCACGCCCTTGGGCTCGCTCGTGGAACCCGACGTGTACTGCAGGATCACCAGACGGTCAGGGTCGGCGGGCGGGATCTCGAGGCGCTCGGGCGAAGGCAGCCCGGGAGCACCCAACACGGCCCCCATCGGGAGCATCGGCGGGTCGCCGGGCGTCGGTTGGTAGAAGTCGGCGAACAGATCGTCGATCAGCAGCAGCGCGGCATCGCCGTGGCGGATGCGGTTGCGTGTGGAGTCGATGAACGCCTCGAGCGAACCCATGCGCATGGGCAGGGGCAGCACCATCGACGTGATGCCGGCCATCCAGCAGCCACGCACCACGGTGATGAGTTGTCGGCTCGTGGGGCCCAGAATCGCCACATGGTCACCGGGGCCGAGGCCCCTCGCCTGCAGCGCGGCCCCCACGCCACGGCTCTCGTCGTGCAACTGGCGCCAGGGGACGAAATCGGAACCATCGACCGGCAGGACCGACTGGCCGACGAATCGGATACCCGTCGGGCGGTCTGCTGCGGCTTCGAGCCGAGTGGTGATCGGTGTCGGATGGGTCATGGTGCGGGCACTCCGGTTCCGGGCAGCGATCGACCGTAGTCGGCGGTTGGGTCCGGGGCCTCGTAGAGTTCTCCGACGCTATGAGCACGGAAACCCACGACGGCTCCCCCGCAGCCGACGACACGCCGTCGCACCGGTACACCGCTGCGCTCGCCCGCCGGATCGAGACCCAGTGGCAGGACCGCTGGGAAGCCGAACGCACCTTCGAGGCGCCGAACCCGGCCGGTCCGCTGGCCGACGCCGCCCGTCTCGCCGATCGCCCCAAGCTGTTCGTGCTCGACATGTTCCCCTATCCCTCGGGTTCGGGTCTCCATGTCGGCCATCCGCTCGGCTACATCGGCACCGACGTCTTCGGTCGCTTCCGGCGCATGAAGGGCTACAACGTGCTGCACTCGATCGGCTACGACGCCTTCGGGCTCCCGGCCGAGCAGTACGCGATCCAGACAGGCACGCATCCGCGCGTCACCACCGAGAACAACATCGCCAACATGCGCCGGCAGTTGCGGCGCCTCGGACTCGCACACGACCAGCGACGTTCGATCTCCACCACCGACGAGGACTACTACCGGTGGACCCAGTGGATCTTCCTGCAGATCTTCCATGCGTGGTACGACCACGACGCCAACCGTGCCCGGCCCATCGCCGAACTCGTGACCGAATTCGAGTCCGTCGCTCGGCCCACTCCTGATGGCCGCCCGTGGGCGTCGCTCACGGCGGTCGAGCGGCGTCAGATCATCGACAACCACCGCCTCGCCTACGTCTCGGAGGCGCCGGTGAACTGGTGCCCCGGGCTCGGCACCGTGCTCGCCAACGAAGAGGTCACCGCCGACGGCCGCAGCGACCGGGGGAACTTCCCGGTGTTCAAGCGCAGCATGAAGCAGTGGATGATGCGAATCACCGCGTACGCAGACCGTCTGGTGGAGGATCTGGATCTGTTGGAGTGGACCGACTCCATCAAGACGATGCAGCGGAACTGGATCGGTCGTTCGTCGGGCGCCCGTGTCACGTTCGCATCGGCTGCAGGTCCGCTCACCGTGTTCACCACACGACCCGACACGTTGTTCGGCGCGAGTTTCATGGTGCTCGCACCCGAGCACCCCGCCGTCGACGCGCTCACCACCGCCGAGCAGGCATCAGCGGTTGCGGCGTACCGAGCGGCTGCGGGCTCCAAGAGCGACGTCGCGCGTCAGGTAGAGGATCGGGACAAGACCGGCGTGTTCACGGGTGCATACGCAACGAACCCGGTGAACGGTGAACAGATCCCGATCTGGATCGCCGACTACGTGCTCATGGGTTACGGAACCGGCGCCATCATGGCGGTGCCGTGCGGCGACCAACGAGATTTCGAGTTCGCCCGCAAGTTTGATCTCCCCATCCCGGTGATCCAGATGCCGCCGGCTGCTTGGTTCGAGGCGCGCGGCATCACCCCGACCGACAACTCCTCCACGTGGCCCGAGGCCTTCGACGGTGACGGCACCTACATCAATTCATCGAACGGCAGCATCTCGCTCGACGGCGAGCGCACGATTGCCGAGGCCAAGGAACTCATCATTCCGTGGCTCGCCGCACGGGGAAGCGGTGAGGGAACCATCACGTACCGACTGCGTGACTGGCTCTTCGCGCGCCAGCGCTACTGGGGCGAACCCTTCCCCATCGTGTACGACGAGACCGGGATGCCCGTGGCGATTCCCGAGCACATGCTGCCCGTGACGCTGCCCCCGCTCGAGGACTTCCGGCCCGCCGAGTTCGATGCGAACGACGCATCGAGCGAACCGGACCTGCCACTCGGACGCGTGAAGGAATGGGCCACGGTCACCCTCGATCTCGGCGACGGACCCAAGCAGTACCGACGTGACCTCAACGTGATGCCCCAGTGGGCCGGGTCGTGCTGGTACGAGATCCGCTACCTCGACCCGACCAATAGCGAGCGATTCGTGGATCCTGCGGTGGAGCGCTACTGGATGGGCCCGCAGGGCGACGGTCACCCCGGTGGCGTCGACCTCTATGTGGGCGGCGTGGAGCACGCCGTGCTGCACCTGCTGTACGCGCGCTTCTGGCACAAGGTGCTCTACGACCTCGGACACGTGTCGTCGAAGGAGCCCTACCACCGCCTGTTCAACCAGGGATACATCCTCGCCGCAGCGTTCAAGGACGAGCGCGAGGTGTACGTCGACGCGTTCGGTGTGAGCGAGCACGACGACGGCACGTTCACCTACGAGAACAAGCCCGTCACCCGCGAGTGGGGAAAGATGGGCAAGAGCCTGAAGAACGCTGTTGCCCCCGACGACATGTACAACGAGTACGGCGCCGACACCTTGCGTCTCTACGAGATGTCGATGGGGCCCTTCGACGCATCACGCCCCTGGTCCACACGGGACATCGTGGGCATGTACCGCTTCCTGCAGCGCGTGTGGCGCAACTTCGTCGACGAGGACACCGGCGAGTCACGTATCACCGATGCAGCATCCGATGACGAAACCCGTCGAGTTCTGCACCGCACGATCGATGGCGTCGCCGCTGATTACGAGGGCCTGCGATTCAACACAGCGGTGGCGAAACTCATCGAGCTGAACAATCACCTCACGAAGTCGACCGCAACGGGCATGCCGCGTGAGGTTGCGCAGCCGTTCGTGCAGATGTTGTCTCCGCTGTGCCCGCACATCGCCGAGGAACTCTGGGCAATGCTCGGCCACACCACCTCGGTCACCTACGAACCGTTCCCGACCGCCGACCCCGCGCTGCTCGTCGCCGACACAGTGGAGTACCCGGTGCAGGTGAACGGCAAGGTGCGCACTCGCATCACTGTCGGTGCGAACGACACCGCCGCAGCGGTCGAGGCTGCTGCACTCGCGGATGACAAGGTCGCAGCGATGCTCGGTGGCGCCGCCCCGAAGAAGATCATCGTGGTGCCCGGCCGCCTCGTGAACATCGTCGTGTGATCGCCCTGCTCGCTGCCAACACGGTGTGGGGCTTCAGCATCGGCGATCTCGTCCTCGGTGCGCTTGCGGCCATCACGATCGGACTCGGCAAGACCGCTATCCCCGGCGCCGGCATGCTCGCCGTTCCACTCGTGGCGAACGTGTTCGACGGTCGCCCCACGGTGGGCGCAACACTCATCATCCTCGTGACCGCTGACCTCTTCGCTGTTCGGTGGTACCGCCAGCACACTCGCTGGGACGTACTGCGGGGCATGGTCCCGTGGATCCTGCTGGGGTACATCGCGGGTGCATGGTTCTTCATCGCCATCGGCAGTGGAGGTCGAACGCTCGATGTCACGATGGGCGTGACCATTCTGGTGATGGTGCTGCTCCAGTCGGCGCGGATGATCCGCAAGAGTCCCCCACGGGAACCCAGCATCGGTGCATCCGCGTTCTACGGAAGCACCGGTGGATTTGCCACTTTCGTGTCCAACAACGCCGGACCGATCATGAACGCCCACCTGTTGCGGCTCGGGCTCGAGAAGGCCGAACTCGTGGGCACCTCGGCGTGGTTCTACTTCGGTGTGAACATCGCCAAGTTCCCCATCTACGCAGCGATCGGCTGGTGGGCCAGCGGTGGCGGATTCTTCACCGTGGATGCCGGGAAGTTCGCCGTGTTGATGATCCCCGTGGTGGTGGCAGCGGTGCTCGTCGGCAGACGCCTGTTCCACGTCGTACCCACCCGACTGTTCGTGTCGGTGGTGCTGGTGCTGGCCGCCGCAGCATCAGTCAAACTGCTCGCCGGATGGTGACAAGTCGTCATCGACCCGACATCGACCCGGTGTCGATCACCCGGTAACACCCGGTATCAGAGGATCAGTCGCACGATCTGTCCGCCGGGCTCGTCCGGCGACTTTCCGGCCGGCGACACGCTGTAGTTCGCCACGAGGATCGACTTGCCCACCGCCACGATCCCTGCGGGCTTCACCAGATCGGTGCCCAGCAGTTGACGGGACCCAGCCGATCCGTCCTTGCTGATCCCGATGCGAACCACTGCACCGAACTCGTAGTTCGTTGCTTTGGTCATGTACTCAGTGACGTAGAGCGCGCCGTCGATCACAGCACACCCCGTGATGGGGTCGAATCCCTCGGCCCACACCTCGGCAGAGGTGAACGGATCGGTGGCGTCGACGTTGATGCGGTACACCTTCGACACCGGTTCGGTGCCCCCGAAGTTGCCGACGAAGTCGAGCGTTCCCACGTACAACCAGTTGCCGCTCTTCGCGATGCACGTGGGCACCGACGACGTTCCGGGCGCGGGCGCAGGCACGTATGAGATGAGTTTCGGCACGATCTTGCCGCCTTCGGAGACGAGTTCACTCACGGCGTTGGCTCCCGCGTCGGCCACCCATGTACGACCGCCCTCGGCCAGCACGGCGTACGGGTTCGAGTCGGGGAACTGACCATCGGGCGCCCACGATTGATCCTTGTTCTGCTCGGCCCACGAGTAGTTCACGCTGCCGACGTCGGTGATAACCCGAAGGGCTCCGACATCGTCGAGCGCAACGACGCGGCCGGCGTACTGCTCCACCGCAGCATCGAGCGGCGCCGACGGCACGTGCGGAGGGTCGACCGCGTTCAACTTGGACCGGATGCCCGCCTTCGAGAACAACATCGTGCCCAGCAGTTCGCCATCATCGGTGAGATCGAGTCCGGCGATACCGAGCACCTCCGGACCATCGGCGCGCAAGAACGCCATCGAGATGAGTCCCGAGGCCACCGTGACGCGTGTGGGGTCCGACGTACCGAGGTTGGTGTAGCGCTGAATCGCCCCGTCGAATCCGAAACACGGACCTGCAGTCGGGTCGACGCACTCGTCACCGCCGGTGCCCGCCTCGGACACGTACACCGTTCCATCTGCATCGGCGGCAAGGCCACGCGGACTGTTCAATCCCCAGGCCAACACCTCATACGTCTGACCCGTCTCACCCGGCGCAGGCAGTGCATCGGGCCGGTCCGACGAGCACCCGGCCCCGACTACAAGGCCGAGTCCGACGACGACTGCGCCGATCAGTCGTCGGGAGGCGGCAGGTGTGCGACGGTTGACTGGCGACGGTGTAATCACCGACCCAGCGTGACACACAGCGGCGGCGTGCTACTTCATGCCGAGCCAGCGGCCGAGCTTGCGCTGGCGTCCGGCACGTGTGAGCGGGATGCCCGTGGCCTTGGAGATCTTGCGCTTGAGCGCAGTGATCCCGAGGGCCCGCTTCCACGAGAACGTGAGTCCGGGAGCAAGTTTCATGTCGACGACGCTAGACGAATCCGATCGCTCGGGTCCGGCCGTGCAGTAGGCACAGCGCTCCCCGCGTTGCGCGAGCGAGATCGTCATGAGTCGTTCGCGGCCGCACCGCCGACACCGGCACCTCCACGGCGAGTGCATCGGAACCGCACAGACCGGATACGGGTCGAGCGGCTCCCAGCCTGCTGCTCGCATCACGTCGTGCGCGTCGAGGGGCGGTACTGCACCGGGCATCGGAGACCACGCTGCCACAGGACCGGACGCGGGGCGAGATCGCCGGTGCTACGGTCGGCGCATCCACTCACCCGTCGGACCCGTTCGGCGAACATCCGCCCCGGACCCAACGTGCGGGGAGTCAGGAGTCGAGATGCCCGTCGTCCGAGCACAGTTCTGGAAGGGTTCGAGCACGGCAACGCGCCATGCGATCGCCGCATCGATCACCCAGATCATGGTGGATCAACTTGCATGCCCACCCCAGGCGGTCACCGTGATCCTCGAAGAGATCGAACACGACCACTGGTACATCGGCGGCACCGACGCCAAGACGTTGACGTCCGGTTCGTAGCAACGTGCACGCCCGCCGAATCGCCACGACGGTGCGGCTCGACACATGACACCCGACGCGCGAATGACCACACACATCGGTCCGTTGTCCGGTCGAAGCATCGCCATACCCGACGTGAACGTGCCGCCCATTCCGGCCATCGGCGCGTCGGGTGTGATCGTCAACGGAGCCGGCGATCGTGACTTCGGCGCCATCGGTTCACCGTCACGCGGCTACCCGGACACGCGCAGCTACGCACGACGATTCGGTCTGCTCCTGCCCGCCACGAACACCACGATGGAACACGAACTCTGGAGCCTGATCGTCAGCAACCAGGCCCACGGTGCCCTCGCTGGTGTCGGACTCCACTCGACGATCGTGCTCACCCCCAAGCCTGACGTGAGCACACCGGCCGGCATCGAGCAGTACAAACGCAGCTTCCTCGACGGGCTGGAGAACGCAGTGCGCACAGCGCTGCTGGCGGCCCCGCAGTACCTCATCTTGGGCTTCAGCCTCGAGCACATCCTCCACGGCCTGGATCAGGTTCGCGAGGCCATGGCGCCGATCGAGACCTACTCGGACCTGTCGTGGGCGACGTGGCAGGACGCTGCGCCCGCAGCGCTGCGCACCTTGGGCGCCAAACGCATCGGCCTGCTGACACCGTTCGAGGAAGTCGGGAACGCATCGGCCACCAAGATGTTCGAGGAGCTGGGCTACGACGTGGTGGCGAGCGTAGGAATGGCATGCGGCAACGTGCAACACATCGCCCACATCCCCGACTGGGCGAAGGAGAAGGCGGTGCTCGAGATCCTTGCGACACGGGCACACCGACTCGATGCCGTGGTGCAGTGCGGCACCAACATGGGGATGCTCAACATCATCGAGCGTCTCGAGTCACTTGCCGATGTGCCGGTCGTTGCGATCAACCCGGTGCTGCTCTGGTACGCGCTGCGCGAGAACGGATTCGGAGATTCCCTCGCCGGCGGCGGGCGTCTACTGCGCGACTTCTGATCGGTTTCGTCGAGCGCCACATCCCAACACTTCATGGGTCGAAGGCATTCGTGGAGCTGAGGGGAATCGAACCCCTGACCTTCTCCATGCCATGGAGACGCTCTACCAACTGAGCCACAGCCCCGAATCGGGAATCCGAAGGCTACCAACGGCCCGAAACCCTTCCAAGTAGCGGACCGCGGTTCAGCGCGGCTGGCGCGATGTCACCCGAAACGGCGGCGCCGGCGCACGAGGCGTCGGATGGGCCCGATGGTGGTCTGTGCCACGAGTCCCACGAGCAGACCGGAGATCAGTGTGCGAACGCCGAGCGCCATACCGCTGAAGTAGGGCGCCACGAACAGCGCAACAGCCAGGGCAGCCGGGTACACCCACAACACATCACCCAGCAGTCGTTGCGCAAGCGACCGCTTCGGCTGCGCACGCTCGGCAAGGTCGAACCACTCGTTCACACCAACGGTCCGCTGCACCTTCATGTCGGCCACGATGCCGTCGATACCGTCCAGCAGTGCCGCTCGCTCGGCAGAACGCTCCCATGCGCGCAGTGCGATGCCATCGACGAACCGCGAAACGATGTGCCATTCACCGCCCGCCTCACCGGGGCGCAGCACGCCCACACCGAGACAGCCCGGAAAAGCCCGCAGCACCGACGCCGACCGCTCTGCCCAGGCCTCGAACTCGGATTCGCGGCCCGGCAGCGGGGCGCGCGACACCGTGATCGTGACGGGTTCGTCAGCAATCTTGGCGAGTCGGCCGGTGTCGAAAGCCCCGGTGAGCGATGTATCGGACATAGCGATCACCCACTTGAACGCCAGCAGTCATGCATCGGTTCCCGCGGGTGACCGCTGCCACAGTCGGCCGAGTCAGTTCGACCGCGGTCGGGGCGGCTCCCACGCCACCCGTGGCACGTCTTTGTAGAGACGCTCGATCTCGTAGAAGCGCCGTGCCTCATCGGCGAACACGTGCACGACCACATCGCCGTAGTCCATGAGGACCCACTGCTGATCCGTGAGTCCCTCCACACGCAAGGGCCGGCGGTCGAACAACACGAACACCTGCTCCTCCACCTCGTCGACGATGGTGCGCACCAGACGGCGATTGGAGGCCGAGGTGATGACGAACAACTCGGTGATCCCGAGGATCGGACCCACCTCGAGGATCATGATGTCGTCACCCTTCTTGTCGTCGATCGCGCGCGCTGCGGCGATCGCCAACTGATGAGCGTGACTCAGGCCCGACACAACTGGGCCATCGGACGTGCTCATGAGGATCCCTTCTGGATGAGCGACCGGAAGTCGTTCCCGAGCACCACCGTGATATCGATATCGGCGTATCGCTGGTGAACCGAACCTGCCTTCGCAGCCCCCACCACGCTGAACGAGCCGAACTTCGGTGCGAAGTCCTTGAGGTCGTTGCGTGTGAGCCTGCCCGAGAGCGAGAACTCGGTCTTCTTGGACACCTTGAAACCCCGGTACCGGTCCGAGGCTTCGTCGGAGGTGAGTTCCTCCACGATCGCCACCGCGCCCCGCACCGCACGGATCCGCTCGATGGCCGCAACCGTGAGCGCCGGGTCATCGAAGGGATTCACCACGCGGGCAATGAAGGTCGCATCGATCGGCGAGTACGCATCGGGGATCACCGAGGCCATCACCCGGGCCACCTGCGCAGCATCGAGTGCGTACACATCCGAATCGGTCGGGTTCGATTCGCCCTGCGGCTCGCGCGCGCCACGCAATGGATAGACCTTCACCGGACCCGCAGCGATCGAATTGAAGAACTTGCCGATCACCCCGCCGCCGATCTGTTCCTGCACGGCCACACCCGAACCGATGCGGGCGGCGAGCCCGTTCCAATACGCAACGGTCGACTCGAAGTGCGGACTCTCGGCACGGCCCTGCTGTTCCACGAGGAGCGTGGCGGCCGCCGCCGGTCCGACCTGTTGGGTTCCCGAGCCCTGCTTCACCGACACCTGACCGAGCGGCAACAGCATGCTCGCCACTGCCGAGGCGTCCATCTCGGCGATCACCGAGAAGTTCACCGACAGCAACGCGCCGGTCTGATCTGCGAGTTCCGAGAGCCCACCCGCGAGGTACAACTCGGCAAGGCGGCTGTACGACGGGTTCCTCCCGAAGCGCACACCCGATCCCACCGGGAGCGGGATGATGGCGCCACCCTTGGATGCCTCGCCCGTGGCCGCAGGTGCCTTGGTGAACACCACGAGTGCGGTGAGCGCGCCCGAGTCGGCCTTGATCGCCACCAGTGCCGCCGACGTCGCAGGCAACGACACGGCCGGCGGCAGATTCGTTGCACGGCGCCCGGCACGCGAGTCCTCGAGGGTGCGGACACCCCACACGGCGAACACCACGAGCAGCACGGCCGCGCCGAACGCAGTCACCCATCCGAGGCGTGTCCAGCGCTGACGGAACTCCGCGACCGAGGTCATCGTTTGGCCGCCCACACGATGTCGTCGCTTCGGTACAACCCGCGTTCGCTCGCCACACGCAGCACCGCCGGCGGCACCAAGTAGTCGAGGGGACGCCCATCGGCGAAGCGTGCTCGCAGATCCGTGCTCGACACCTCGAGGTGGGGAACCTCCACGCGGATCCACTCGGTGATCGCCGGCACCTCACACACCGAGCCGGGACGGTCCACCACCACCAGACGCGTGAGCGCAAGCACCTCTCGATATCGCTCCCACGTGGGCACCAGCGCTGCTGCGTCCTCGCCGAGGATCGTGAAGCACTCGGCCCCGGGGAACTGCGAACGGAGATCGGTCAGCGTGTCGATCGTGTAACTCGGCCCCGGACGGTCCACCTCGATCGACGACACCTCGATTCCTGCTGCGTCGCCGACAGCCGCACGCACCATCGCCAAACGATCCGGGGCCGGACTGATGCGCCGGGAACCCTCTTTTTGCCATGGCGAACCTGCCACCACCAGCAGCACGAGGTCGAGCGCCAGGGCGTGGCGGACATTCACGGCGGTCACGAGATGCCCCACGTGCGGCGGGTCGAAGGTCCCCCCGAAGATCCCGAGACGCCGAACGGGGGCCGAGACGGCTTCCGGGCGGGCGACATCGGGCACGCACGGAGCCTAGAACCCGGGCGCAGCCGCTCCGTGATCACTCCCACAGGCGCACCGAGCGTTCGAAGAAGTGCATATACCGCCCCACGGATGAATTCCCTCTTCTCAGACGTTGCACGATGCAGTACGATCAAGTTCCCCCAAATCGGGAACGCCACGTTCGGCTCCGAAACCCGGCAGGAACTGCCCGGCCCGGAACCGACACACGGCCAGCCCGCCAAGTCCTCCCCCAACCCCCAACCAAATCCCCTCCCGCGGTCGACCGCGCGACAACCACTGTCGTGCTGCAAGCCCAGCCCAGCGGTGTGGCGCACGCCACGCATCTGGACGGAATGCCGGACGCGAACTCCCAGTTGAAAGAAACATCATGAACGACTCAATCGGTCTCTACCTCAACGACATCGGCAAGGTGCCCCTCCTGAACGCCGAGGAGGAGCGCGAACTGTCTCGAGCCATCGAGGCCGGCCGCGAGGCCGCCGCCCGTCTGGCTGCAGGCGAGAAAGGCGCCGCACTCAAGATGTCGGTGCGCAAGGCGGCCGAGGCCAAGGACCGTTTCATCCGGGCCAACCTGCGCCTCGTGGTCTCTATCGCACGTCGCTACCCGCTTCCCCAGGGCATGGACCTGCTGGACCTCATCCAGGAAGGCAACCTCGGCCTCGAGCATGCCGTCGACAAGTTCGACTGGCGGCGGGGCTTCAAGTTCTCCACCTACGCCACATTCTGGATCCGTCAGGCCATCGGTCGTGCGCTGGACCAGAAGGCCAGCCTCATCCGCATCCCCGGCGACCGCTCGGCGAGCCTGCGTGCAGCACTGCGCCAGACCTCCGGTGATGGCGAGACCCTCGATCCGCTCTCGGCCGAACTGCACCGCCTCACCACGCCGGTGTCGCTCGACAAGACGATCGGCGACGACGGCGATGCGACGCTGGGCGACCTCATGGACAACGGACAGGGAACTCCCGAAGACGCCGTGATGGCGCTCGTGGACACCGAACTGCTCGACGAGCTGCTCGGCACCCTCGATCACCGGGCCCGCTACGCCGTGGAGGCACGTTTCGGCCTGCTCGACGGCGAGCGCAAGAGCTTCCGTGAGGTCGGCGAGCATCTCGGCGTCACCGCCGAGGCTGCACGGCGCTTGGTGTCCCGTGCTGTGGCCTCGCTCAAGGACGACGCCGCCCGGGTGCTCGTCTCCTGACCATCAAATCGAGCCCCACGGACACCACCCGGGGGCGCTGACGTTGTGAAAGGGTGCCGCGTTGCGGCACCCTTTTCGCGTGGGAAAGAACTGGAGTCCGTCGTCGTGGCAATCGTTCACGGCCGCGCAGCAGCCGGAATGGCCCGATGAGGCCGAACTCGAGCGCTCGCTGAAGCAGATCGCCTCCTATCCCCCGCTCGTGTTCGCCGGTGAGGCACGCAGCCTGATGACCTCGCTCGGTCACGTGGCGGCCGGCAATGCATTCCTCCTGCAGGCCGGCGACTGCGCCGAGAGCTTCGAGGAGTTCTCGGCGGTCAACATCCGAGAAAAGCTCCGAGTCATCCTCCAGATGGCCGTGGTGCTCACGTACTCCCTCGGTGTGCCCGTGGTGAAGGTGGGCCGCATTGCCGGACAGTTCGCCAAGCCTCGTTCGTCCCCGTTCGAGAAGGTCGGCGACCAGCAACTCCCGTCGTTCCGCGGTCACATCGTGAACGATCCCACGCCCACTCCTGCTGCGCGCGTGGCCAACCCGGAACGACTCGTTCAGGCCTACCACCAGTCGGCATCGACGCTGAACCTGCTGCGCGCGTTCACCAAGGGCGGTTTCGCCGACCTCAACCGCGTGCACCAGTGGACCCAGGAGTTCGTTACGTCGAGCCCCGAGGGCGAGCGCTACGAGAACCTCGCGAACGAGATCGACCGTGCACTGCACTTCATGCGCGCGTGCGGCGTGGACACCGAGTCCACCTCCACCCTCCACGAGGTGGACGTGTACACCAGTCACGAGGCGCTGCTGCTCGGCTACGAGGAGGCACTCACCCGCCAGGACTCGCTCACGGGCGGCTGGTACGACTGTTCGGCTCACATGCTGTGGATCGGCGAGCGCACCCGACAGCTCGATGGTGCGCACGTCGAGTTCCTGCGCGGCGTGGGCAACCCGCTCGGTTGCAAGGTGGGTCCCGAAGCAACGCCCGAGTTCGTGCTCGAGATCTGCGAAGCGCTCAACCCTGCCCGTGTGCCCGGGCGACTCACGCTCATCTCCCGGATGGGTGCCGACAAGGTGGAGGACTCGCTGCGACCGCTGCTGCGCGCCGCACGCGATGCAGGACATCCGGTGGTGTGGGCGTGCGACCCGATGCACGGCAACACCTTCACGTCGGTGTCCGGACGCAAGACACGCCACTTCGATGCCGTGTGCGCCGAGATCGCAGGATTCATCCGCGCCCACCATGCGGAGCAGACCTGGCCCGGCGGCATCCACGTGGAGCTCACTGGCGACAACGTCACCGAGTGCCTCGGCGGAGCCGACGACATCCTCGACGAACACCTCGACAGTCGCTACGAGACCGTGTGCGACCCGCGCCTCAACGGCCGCCAGTCGCTCGACCTGGCGTTCCGCGTTGCAGAGATGATGCGCTCGGCCGGCGTGGCCTGACGGGTCCTCCCGTGGAGCGCCCCGGTACGCAACCCCACACGCCACCTGCCGTCGCGCTCGCCCGGATGGATTCGTGGGGCCTGCACGATGCTGGTCACCACGGCGCCGCTGCGATCTTCGACACGCAGGGGATGTGGAGCCCCGACGGAGCCCTGTCGGTCCACGGCGATGCGGACCGACCGTTCCGCATCGCATCGATCTCCAAGCTCTTCGTGGCCTACGCCGCGCTCATCGCTGTCGAAGAAGGATCGCTCCAGCTCGATGAACCCGCAGGGCCACCCGAGTCCACGGTGCGACACCTCCTCTCGCACGCCGCGGGGTTCGCGTTCGACGGCGACGAGCCGGTCACAGGTGTGGAGCGCAAACGCATCTACTCGAACACCGGCATCGAACGGTTCGCGGAACATCTTGCACAGCGCACCGGGATTGCCTTCGACGACTATCTCAAAGAAGCAGTGTTCTCGCCCCTGGGCATGACGGCCACGGAGCTACGCGGATCTCCGGCCTACGGCGTGCGCAGCACAGTGCGCGATCTCGGCCGTTTCGCGAGCGAGTTGCTGGCACCGCGCCTGTTGTCCACCGCCTCACTCGAGATCGCAACGAGCGTGCAGTTCCCGGGACTTGCGGGCATCGTCCCCGGCGTGGGTCGCTTCGACCCGTGCAACTGGGGACTCGGATTCGAACTCAACGCGGCGCGCCCCGGGCACTGGACCGGCACGCTGCTGTCGCCCCGATCGTTCGGCCACTTCGGGGGCTCGGGAACGTTTCTCATCGTGGACCCCACGCGCGGTGTAGGCATCGTGTGTCTTACCGACCGCGAATACGGCCCCTGGGCACTCGCTGCGTGGCCGCCCTTCATCGACGGGATTGTCGAGTCGATCGATGCCGTGCGCACGCGCACTGCTGCGGGGCAACCATGAAGATGCGCACCGGCGACCGCGTGCGGGTGCACCGCACCGACGAGGCCGGCATGGCGGTGTTCGTGTACGGCTACCTCGACCGTGTGGACCACGAGAAGGACTATGCGTTCGTGTTCGTGGACGACGAGTTGCGTGCGTCGCACTGTCCGCTCCGTGACGTGCAACCGGTACAGATCACCACCGTCGAAGTGCGCTTCGACAGCAGCGAACTCTGCCTGGCGCTGGCGCACAACCCGCCGCTGCGTCGCGGTCTGGTATTCATGTGGCAGGCCGAGGCCGAACTCGCCGGCATCGAACTGGACCGCCTCGAACCACTCGGCGACGACGGCAACGGACTCCACGACCACGTGGACAGTTGGGCACTTGCGGTGCTCGAGGCCGGCGGTGAGACCTTCTGGTTGCGCATGTGGGCGCAGGTTCCCACGCCGAGCGCACCCGACGGGCTCGTGCGGGTGTGCGCCGAACCCCAGCACTGGGACAGCTGACCGCACCGCCTAGGGTGAGTCGATGTCGTTGCGCAGTCCGGGCCGGGCCGTGTTTCTGGTGCTGCTGGGCGCAACCGCGCTCGGGGCGGCCGGCAACAGCGCGATCTTCGCGCTGCTCCCCGAACTCCAGGACCGCTACGGCTTCTCCGACGCAGGGCTCGGTGTCATCACGGCCGCTGGCTTCGGCATGTCATTCCTCGTGCAGTTGCTCGTTGCCCCGCTCGCCGACCGCGGTCACCCACGACTCGTGCTCATCATCGGTGCAGTGGCATCGGTGGCGGGAAACATCGTGTGCGCCACGAGTTCGGGCCTCTGGACGATCTCGGCCGCACGCGCGCTGATCGGTGCCGCATCGGGGTGTTTCGCCCCCACTGCGCGTGCCCTCGCCGCATCCATCAGCACCGAGGGTCGAGCGGAACGACTCGGTCGGATGGCGAGCATCGAGACCGCCGGCTTCGTGGTGGGCCCGGTGATCGGTGGCGCCTTGGTGGGACCATTCGGTGTTCGCTGGCCCTTCGTGGTGTTCTGCGCGCTCGGCATCGCCAACATCGTGCTCGTCTCGAGCATTCAGCTCCCCGAGTTGCAGCGGCGAACCGACAGCGGACGCATCTCGATCGGCCTCATCCGCGAACGGCCCGTGCTGTATGCCGTGGTGACCACCACCGCATACAGCCTGCCGATCGGCATGTACGACGCACTCTGGGCGCGTTACCTCACCGACCGCGGGGCGAGTTCGCTGCTGGTGGGCGTCAGCCTTGCTTGCTACGCAGTTCCCTTCACGGTGCTCGCCGGCTTCGGCGGGCGTCTCACCGATCGGTACGGCGCGGGACGAGTGGCAGTCATCTCGACGCTGATGGTGGCCCCGTTCACCGTGGCGTATTCGCTCTTCACCAATCCGTGGATCCCGATCGCCATCGGTATCGGCGAGGCCGTGGTATCTGCGGTTGCGTTGCCCGCAACACAGACCGTCACGGCGAATGCTGCACCACCGGGCCGTGCTGCAGGAACCCAGGGACTCGCCGGGGCCACGAGTGTGGCCACCATGGCGGTCGTTGCACTGGTGAGCTCGGCCCTCTACGGGGCGTACGGACCGCGCACCACCTTCATCTCGGTGGCTATTA
The DNA here is from genome assembly GCA_017853685.1 of Actinomycetota bacterium. Taxonomy (GTDB): domain Bacteria; phylum Actinomycetota; class Acidimicrobiia; order Acidimicrobiales; family Ilumatobacteraceae; genus WLJO01. The sequence continues at coordinate 25,527 of JAFMJD010000023.1, forward strand.
CGGGTGCCACCATCGCGCTCATCGCTCGCGCCCTGCGACCCGCGGGCTTCGCTGGCGCACCCGTTCCGGCACCACCCGTCGTGGTTGAATCTCATCGATGAACGCACAACTCGTCACCTCCGGACTCAAGTTCCCCGAGGGCCCCGTGGCGATGCCAGACGGCACCTTGCTCGTGGGCGAGATCGTCACCGGCAATCTCCTCCGCGTCGGCACCGACGGCTCGCTGAGCCTGGTTGCACACCTCGGTGGCGGCGTGAACGGTGTGGCGATCGGTCCCGATGGCGCGGCATACGTCACCAACAACGGCGGCAGCGAGCACGCCTTCGTGGAGTCACGAGGTTGGTACCTGCCCGGAGATCAGCCGGAGGGCTTCGTAGGCGGGGGCATCCAGCGCGTCGACCTCGCCACGGGTGAATGGCAGTGGCTCTACACCCACGTGAACGGCTATCGCCTGCGCGCCCCCAACGACCTCGTGTTCGACGCGCACGGCGGATTCTGGTTCACCGATCACGGCAAGGGGCGGGATCGTGACCGTGACCGCGGCGGCCTCTACTACGGACTCGCCGATGGATCGATGGTTCGCGAGGTGCTGTATCCCCTCGACGCGCCCAATGGCGTGGGTCTGTCGCCGGACGGATCACGCGTGTACGTGGCCGAAACATTCGTGGGACGGGTGTGGGCCTGGGAGGTCACCGGCCCGGGAACGGTTCGATCCAAGCCCAAGGGGCGTGTGCACGGCGGAACGCTGCTCGTGGGACTGCCCGGCTACGACCTCTTCGACTCGATGGCCGTGGATGCCGCTGGCAACGTGTGCGTGGCGACGATCGGTGACCACGCAGGTATCACCGTCGTGGCACCTGACGGCTCTGGCTATGAGCACGTGATGCTCGACGAACCCTTCGGCGATCCGATGACCACCAACATCTGCTTCGGAGGTTCGGACCTGCGCACGGCGTACATCACGCTCTCGGCGAGCGGACGCGTGGCGGCCGTGGAGTGGCCTCGCCCGGGGCTGCGCCTCAATCACTGACCTGCGCGCTCATTCGACGAGCCGCAGCGATTCAGCTGAGTCGTTCGATGATCATGGCCATGCCCTGACCACCGCC
>JAFMJD010000140.1 GCA_017853685.1 Actinomycetota bacterium
CGGATTCCCACCACGAAGTCGCTGCCCACTGCATGGCGCACCGCAGTGAGTACCTCCATCGTGAGGCGCAGTCGGTTCTCGAACGATCCGCCGTAGCGATCGGTCCGCAGATTGGTGACCGGCGACATGAACTGCTGGAGCAGATAGCCGTGCGCGGCGTGCACCTCCACACCGTGCAGACCACCCTCACGCGCCCAGCGCGCTACGCGGGCGAAACACGACACCATCTCCTCGATCTCGTCAATGGTCATCGCGTGTGCCGTCCACCCGTAGCCCGGACTCTTCACGGCACTTGCAGACCATGGCTTGTCGTAGGGCGGCATGGGCGCACCATCGTGACCGAGGTGGTTGAGCTGCGCGAAGACTCGCATGCCGGTGGGCTCCACCGCAGCCATGAGCCGGCGGAAGTCTGCAACGCACGAATCGTCGTGCAGGCGCAGCGTTCCGGTGTCGGTGGGGTGCACCGATGCGGCTTCCACGATGGTAAGACCCACACCGCCGCGTGCTCTCGCCGCGTGGTACGCGATGAGGTCGTCGTTCATCCGGCCTTGTCCGATATTCGTGCCGTGAGCAGTGCGCACCACACGGTTCTTGATGGTGAGACCGTTGATGGTGATGGGATCGAGCGCGAATCTCAGCGACGCCGTACCGCTACCCGCAGTGGAGGTGTTCATGGCTGGGCTCCCCGTTCGTCCCCGTGTGGGCCAAAGATTACGACGTCGGTACGAGAACGCGAGAGTCTCCGGGAACGCTTACTCGACCTCCCGGATGGGAGGTGGACCGATCGGATTGACTCCCTGTTCGTGGGAACCGCGCAGGAGCAACACTCGGTAGTCATCGAAGAAGCGTTCTGTGGCGATGGGAATTTCTGGCCGAGTCGCTCGAGCCGCCAGCGCAAGTCGTTCGGCAGGTGTGGTGTTGCCGCCGGAGCGGTGTGGGAGCAAGTCATCGAACAGGAGGAACTGGCCGGCGCGAACCTCGACGTGTCGGCTGCTACCGAGGTCGAGTTTCGAGAGGTCGGCTTGGTAGCGAAAGCGTTCGAAACCCTCCGCCTCGCGCTGTTCGATCAGTGTCGTGTTCTGACCGGGGAGCACCTCCATACAGCCGCTCTCCCGTGTTGCGTCGTCGAATGTGATCCATGCAGTCACGGTGTTCCCCGGTGCGATGGGCCAGTTGCTCGCATCTTGGTGCCACGGCAATTCGCGGTTCGGCTCGTTCGGCGGCTTGTTGAACAACTGTGATCTCCAGAGCACCAGATTCGGCCCGAGCAGTTGTGCAAGGCGCTCCACGATCTCGGCTCGGGCGCTTACCTCCCACACGGTTGGGCAATCGAGGTGACGAAAGCCCTCGGACTCGAAATGGGGGCCCGGCTTTGCGGTTTCACGCCGGATCCGCCGCTTGATCGCCTGCGCTTCCTCGGGCGAAAAGAGGTCAAAGGGGCCGACGATCCCATTCTGTCGGAACTCGGCAATCTGAGCCTCGGATAGTGTCACGTCTCGTTGCTCCACGACAGAAACCACGCTACCCCAGGCACTCGACCAGCAGCAGGAGACAGCTCTGCGCCTCTCGTTGCCGTACTCGGCGCCGGACTGCAGGGCGTTTGTGCAGCGCTGGGCGCCGCTCAACTCGGTCTGCGGGTGGAACTGTTGGAACACCACCCGGAACCGATGCTCGGCGCAAGCCTGCACAATGAGGGGAAGGTCCATCTCGGGTTCGTGTACGCAGGCGATCCGTCCCGTCGTACGCATGAGCTCATGGTCGACGGGGCGCTGTCGTTCGGGCGCGTGATCCGTGGACTGTGCGAACTCGACCTGTCGAACTGCGTGACCGCATCAACGTTCACCTACGGTCTTGCGGCCGATAGTCAGCTCGGCACGGACCTGTTCGAACAGCACTGTGTGACGGTCATGGACCTGCTCCAGCGACGGATGATGCTGGACGGCGGTGATTACCTCGGACGTTCCGAGCTCTCGGCGTTCGAGCGGTTCGACGGTGATGCATTCCAGGCCGCCTTCGACGCGACGAATGTGGCTGCCGCCTGGCGCACACCCGAACTTGCCGTCGACACGAGACGGTTGGCAACTGCACTGCGGAACGAGATCAGGGATCGCCCGTCGATCGTCTTCCGCGGCGGGTGCGAGGTGCTGGCGGCGTCGGAGCGTGGACGGTCAATCGTTGTTGACTTTCGAGACACCTCCACAGTACGACAGGAACGTTACGACGCAGTGGTGAACTGTCTGTGGGACGGACGCCTCGCAGTCGATGAGACGTTCGGAATCGCCGCACCGGCTTCGACGTTGTTTCGCTACAAGGCGTACGTCCGCTTCGACTCGAGTCCCCTGAGCGAAAGCGTCCTACCGTCCACCACCTTCGTCCACGGGCCGTACGGCGATCTCATCAACTTCGGGAACGGTCACTACTTTCTCTCGTGGTATCCCACGTTCCGGCTCGGAAGTACCGACAGCGCTAGCGGCACAGACGCGCGATCGCTCCACCGACTCCTCGACGAGGTCTCCCCCGCAGAGCTTCTGGACAGCGGCGTGACCAACATGTCGCGGTTCATCCCCGCTTTGGAACACCTGCGCCCGCACGCACACAACGTTCAACTCGGCGGTGGCGTCATCGTTGCCCGTGCTCAGTCCGACATCGACGACATCAAGAGCGGTCTCCACGGGCGTACAGACATCGGCCCCGAACAATACGGCCGCTACATCACGGTGGAGACCGGCAAACTCACCACCGCACCAATGTTCGCCGAGATGGTTCAGCATCGACTCGCCGACATCTTCGACCTCGGGAATACGGTGTGAACGATCGCCCTCTCGTCACAGTGGGCATTCCGCTCTATCGGTCGGCTGCCTTTGTCGACAACGTGCTTGCATGTATCCGAGCCATGCCCGAGAGCGGCGTGGAGATTCTCGTATCGGACCGCCATCTTGCCGACGACGCGCTGGAACGCATCTCGAGGGCGACCGAGGGCGACTCCCGAGTGCGTTGTCTCTCCGCGAGCGACGGCATCGATTGGGTGCAACACATCAATGCCCTCATACGGAGCGCGCGCGGTGACTTCTGGAGGCTCGTTGCGCATGACGATTTCGTGCCCCCCGGATCGTTGGAGGCGTTGATCGAAGCGATGGAGAGCGACCCCGACCTGCTTGTTGCCTACCCTTCCACGTACTCAGAGACCTTGGAGGGCGAGCATCTACCCGATCTGGATGTCACGCGACCCCACCCGAACGTGTCGGATCGATGGACCTACGACTGTTTCCTCAGTCTCCGGCGACGCAGTTACTTCAGTGGTGCCTTCAAGGGTCTGATCCGCCTCGAGCCTGTTCGGAGATACGACCTCTACATTCGACCGAATGTGGGTCTGATCGATTCGGAAAGACTCTGGCTGTTTGGCCTCGCCCTGCTGGGGAGATTTCGTTTCGTGCCCGAGTCGATCTATGTGAAGCGCTACTACGACGCGAGCACACATCGGGGGTGGCGGCGCCGAGCGATACACGGCCTCGGCGGGATTCGCGTGATGCACGGCTACGTACGGACACTCCACCAACGTGGGCCCACCCGCCGTCTGGTGCAGTTACACATCGTGCTGAACAGCCTTCCCAAGGTGAAAGGGCTCACGTCGCTCTGGAAAGCACCGTTTCCGTGGCCCCTGAACGACCGCCGTTTGCGGAGGGTCCCCATTGTGGGCCGACGCCTTGAGCGTCTCGGCGAACGCCTCCTGGAACTGCAGGACCAGCCGTACGTCTGCGCCATGAACCGGCCGTAGAGGCAGATCGGCCGGCGTGAGCGATTACGACGTGGGCACCGGCATTACCGAGATGACCGCATCCGCCTTGCCGGCATTCAGGTCCCCCACGTGGACCCACGGCGACTGCGGCTGCAACCCGTCGAACACAATTCACAGCGAGCGCCCCGAAACCCTGCAACACCGCGCTGTCACGATGCACACATGAACGTGCACGAACTCCTCGCAACGGGCGAAGCCTTCGCCGATGCAGTGGATGCACTCGATGCGGCTGGGCTCCACGCTCTCGCGCTGCGTGACTATGTGACCGGTCTCCAGCGCCATCTCGATCGCATCACGGTGGCCCACGCGCGCGCCCTGCAGCGCAGCGAAGCCATTGCGCTGCACGCTGGAACCGGAAAGCGCTCGGTTGCGGAGTGGCTGTCATCCACCACCGGCTCATCTCGGGGCGAGACGGCGGGCAAGTTGCGTCTTGCCGAAACCCTCCAGCGTTCGCCCGTGCTGGCGGCCGCCGTGTCGGCTGGCGAGGTATCGCCCGCTACGGCGAGGACGCTCAGCGATGTTGTGGCTCATCCACCTGCCGGTGCCGATGTGGCCGAATTGGTGGCTCTGGTGAAAGGCACCGATCCCCGGCAGGCCCAGCGGTGTGTGGAGCAGTGGAAGCAGTTGCATTCCACCGAGACCGAGGACGAATTCCGTGAGCGTTGCCACCAGGACCGTTCGTTGGTCTTCACCACGCCCATCGACGGCATGGTGAACGGCGTATTCAGCCTGCCGGTGCTCGAAGCCCGCCAGGTACAGGCGGCCATCGGTCACCTTGCCGGCAAGCCGTCCGACACTGATACACGCTCGACTCAACAGCGACTCGCCGACGGCCTCATCTTGCTTGCCGATGCGTACATCAAGGGTGAACCAATGGGCGGGCGCAGCGGCCCCACCGTGCTCGTCAACGTGTCGCTCGATGCACTGTCGGGCAGGTCTGATGCTCCGGGTGTCACCACGTGGGGCGATGTGGTTCCGGCTTCGGCAGTTCGACAGCTGCTCGAGCACAGCGTGGTCCGCACCGCCTCCTCGGGTGCGGGTGAGGCCATGTCGCTCGGGAGGCGGATGCGACTGGCAAGCGATGCGCAGTGGTACGCGCTGGTGGCGCGAGATGGTGGTTGTCGGTGGGACGGGTGCGAGATTCCTGCCGAGTGGTGCGATGTGGATCACTTCGTGGGATGGGAGCAGGGTGGTGCCACTGATCTGAGCAACCTCTGGCTGCTCTGTCGTCACCATCACACCGAGAAACACCGGCCCGGCGTGGCGGTGCTCGGCACCGTCCACGATGCCACGGTGGTGCTCCCCGGTGGGTTGGCGGTGCGGTGTTCACCCCGGCCGCTCATCGATCGGGTGCACTGGCCACCGATGGTGGCGAGCGTCGGGTCGTGACGATTCGGCATCAACGCCGAACCGGTACGCTCGTCGCTTGATGGGTGCCGCAGAAAACTCCGCCGTTCCGCGCGATGCGCGCATTTTCGTGGCGGGTCACCGTGGACTCGTGGGCTCTGCCATCGTGCGACGCCTCGAATCCGCTGGGTACACGAATCTGCAGATGGCCACGCGCGAGCAACTCGACCTGCGCGATCAGGCGGCGGTGAACTACTGGTTCCGTGATCACCGACCCGAGTACGTGTACCTCGTGGCAGGCACGGTGGGCGGCATCCTCGCGAACAGCACGCGGCCTGCCGAGTTCCTCTACGACAACCTCATGATCCATGCCACCGTGGTGGAGGCGGCCCGTCAGGTGGGCACCACCAAGTTGCTGTATCTCGGTTCGTCGTGCATCTATCCGCGTGAGGCACCACAGCCGATGACCGAGGACGCTCTGCTCACCAGTCCGCTCGAGCCCACTAACGAGCCCTATGCCATCGCCAAGATTGCGGGCATCAAACTGTGCAGCGCGTATCGCCGTCAGTACGGGTGCAACTTCATCTCGGCGATGCCCACCAACCTCTACGGCCCCGGCGACAACTTCGACCTCGAGTCGAGCCACGTGTTGCCAGCGCTGATGCGCAAGTTCCACGACGCCAAGACATCCGGGCAGCGCGAGGTCACCATCTGGGGAACGGGCTCGCCCATGCGCGAGTTCCTGCATGTCGATGACCTCGCAGACGCGTGTACCTACCTCATGGATCACTACGACGGCGACCAACACGTGAACGTGGGTACCGGGGTGGATGTCACCATCCGAGAGCTTGCCGAGATGGTGGGGCGTGTAGTGCACCCCGAGGCCACCTTGGTATTCGACACCACCAAGCCCGACGGCACCCCACGCAAACTGCTCGATGTGAGCAAGTTGGCCGGCTTGGGTTGGCGTGCCTCGATCACGCTGGCAGACGGAATCCGCTCCACCTACGAGTGGTTCTTGGCCCAGTCAGTCGACGGGCGCCGCGGTACGCACGCTCAGCACAACGCGAGCACCTGACGCCGTTCCCCTGGGCGTCACGCGGAACGCAACGGTGTCGCCGTCGTTGAACAGCACCTCGTCGAACACGTTGCTGCACGACTTCGATGCGTCCAACTTGCAGCTCAGTGCGGTTGCTCGTCCGTTTCGCATCACCGTGATGGTGGCACTGGTCTCGACATAGGCCTTCACGAACAACTTCGACACCCTGGTTGCAGCAATGGGATAGTCGATGAACGAAGTGCTGGTTGAGGCCATGACGCCGGGCCCGGTGTAGCGAGGCCGTGCCCGCAACTGCTGAACGCCTGCTACCCAGGTTCCGTACGCATCGTTGCCCGAGAGGCCGGCAACACCCGGCGCGCCCGTGTCGCCCTGCGGACCCTGTGAACCCGTGTTGCCCTGCGGGCCCTGCACACCCTGCGTACCTGTGTCACCCTTCGCGCCGGTTGCGCCCGTTGCACCGGTTGCGCCGGTGAGACCGATCGAACCCTGCGAGCCAGTGTCACCCTTCGCACCAGTTGCACCAGTTGCGCCAGTTGCGCCCGTGATACCCGTTGCGCCAGTTGCACCCGTTGCGCCAGTTGCGCCAGTTGCGCCGGTGAGACCGATCGAACCCTGCGAACCAGTGTCACCCTTCGCGCCAGTTGCACC
>JAFMJD010000141.1 GCA_017853685.1 Actinomycetota bacterium
TGTACCGCTCGCCGGTGAAGCCCGGCGAGGCGACCACACGATGCACCCCGGTGGGGATGACACCGTTCGTGATGCGCTCGAGCATCATGCCGGTGTTGATGATGACCTGTCCGTCGGGTGCGACCGCATCGACCCACTCGCCGTCGACCAGCACCTGCAGTCCGGGCGCCGTGGCTCGTGGCAGCGCCGTGATGAGGTTGATGTCGCCGTGCGAACCCGCCCACACGTGCTCACCGCCCGGCGCTTCCTTCATCGGTGGGTACCGGATGGCGCGCGTGAGCGTGGCGCCGTTCGTGGTCATCTCGTCGAACATCGACTCGTGACACCCGAGGCCCTCGGCGATGACGCGCAGGAACCGACGCTGCAGATCCTCGATGGCGCGGTGGAACCGGTTCAGCACCTCGGTGATGCCGGGCACCAGCTCCTCGGGCAGTACCTGTCGCCCGTACCGGTGCGGGTAACGGGCGCGGAGGGGATGGCCCTCGGGGAGGCTGATCCCCCAGTTGAGCATCTCCTTCCAGTCGGGAACATCGCTGCTGGCGGCGGTCTCGACGAGCAGTCCGGTGTAGCCCGTCTGGCCGTGCGACTCGGGAGCGATGTACCGCTGCTTCATCTCGACCGGGTGCTCGAAGAACTCGGCCAGCATTCCGTACGCCGTGTCGAGCATGTCGTCGGGGAGGTCGTGGTGGGTGTACACGAACCCGGTCTCGAGACTGCGGCGCACACCGTCGACGACTGCCCGGCGTTGCGTCGCCGTACCGCGCTCGAAGGCCAGCAGGTCGACGTCGAGGATCTCGCTCATGTCCGTCACCGTAGCGGGGACGGTGCTCGGCCCTGCTGACCGGGTTCGGCACCGACCGCGCTGCGTGGCGCCCATACTGTGCGGGTGACGACGACCGACTGGAACCCGGTGCTGCGGGGCGAGTTCGCCAAGCCCTACTGGACCGAACTCAGCCGATTCGTCGCCGAGGAGCGGTCGCGGCACACGGTGTACCCGCCGGCCGACGAGGTGTTCGCCGCCCTGCACCTGACGTCGCACGAATCCACCCGTGTCGTCATCCTCGGACAGGATCCCTACCACGGCCCGCAGCAAGCCCACGGCTTGTGCTTCTCGGTGCGCAAGGGCGTGCCGGTGCCACCATCACTCGCCAACATCCGCAAGGAACTCGCCACCGACCTCGGCATCACGTCACCGGCCCACGGCAGCCTCGAACGATGGGCGCGGCAGGGAGTGTTGTTGCTCAACGCCACGCTCACCGTGCGCGGCGGTCAGGCGGCGTCGCACCAGGGGCGTGGGTGGGAGACCTTCACCGACGAAGTGCTGCGAGCCGTCAACGCGAAGCCCCATCGGGTGGTCTTCATCCTGTGGGGATCCTCGGCACGGCGGAAGAAGTCGTTGATCGATCCACAGCACACCATCATCGAGTCGGCGCACCCCTCACCGCTCAGCGCCCACCAAGGGTTCTTCGGCTCGCGCCCGTTCAGTCGCGCGAATACAGCCCTCGTCGAGGCCGGCCTCGAACCGATCGACTGGGCATTGGACGACGATGCACCGTCCTGACGTGCAACAGAGGGGTCCGGTTGGGCAGGCTGTGGGGGTGACCCGCCGCCCGACCCGCACATCCATCCGCGTCGTCGGGCCGTCCCTCGTCGTGACGGCGGTCGCGATCGCGATGCTCGCGGTGCCGATGGCGTGCTCGAGCAAGGTCGACGATGCCATCGTCGTCACCACCACCACGATCGCCACCACGTCGACCAGCAGCACGTCCACCACCACGAGCAGCACCACCAGCACCTCCACCACGACCACGTTGCCGCTCATCACCGAGGGCGCACTGGTGCTGGTCGCCAACTCCTCGGGGAAGCGCAACGCGGCACAGAAGTTGGCGACCGAGTTGGGCAACCTCGGCTTCACCGTGCAGGGTGTCACCAACGGTGCGTTGTACGAGGAGTCGCTCGACGTGAGCAAGGTCTACGTGCTGCCGGGCAGCGAGGCCGTGGCCGAATCGATCGCCCGTCTGATGGGCGGCATCGCCGTGATGCGCATGCCGACCCCGGTGTGGATCGTGGGCGGCCCCGATGCGCTGGGCTTCGCCAGCGTGCTGGTGATGCTCGGCGCTGACAAGGGTGGCCTCACCCTCGCCGAGATGGACGACGTCTAGGACGCCGTCACCACCTGCTCGAGTCGCTCGAGCGTCTTGGTCATCGCCTCGACGGTGCGTTCGCGCAACGGACGCACCGACCTCGGGTGCACCTCCTGGGTGATGTCCCACGACTCACGCACCAGGGTGCCGCCGTCGCGCGGTTCAAGTTCATAGCGCCAGATCCGACCGCCCACGAGTCGACGCACGATCGGCAACGACGGCCGCGGCTGCCACGCGATGCGCCGGTTCTCCTCGAACTCCACGACGGTGTTCTCCATCGAGTAGCCGATACCGAGCTTCATGTTCATGCCGAACTTCGAGCCGAGCCGCAACCGCTGCGACCCACCCGGGCTCTGGCGTACGGTGCCGGACCCGTCGATCTCCGCATGGCGGGAGGGATCGGCCAACAGGTCGAAGATCCGTTCCGGCGGCGCAGGGATGAAACGTTCGACGCTGGCGATGTCGTTCGGGTTGGAGGGCATGTCGTGCGCAACCGGGGCATGACTGCCCGCATTCCCGAGACACGACCGGCCGTTCAGTGTTCAAGCCCGGCCATGCGGGCGCCGATGAACTTCCGTGCAGTTCCGTCGGACCATCGTCGCCCTCGCCGTCGCGGCCGCGACCCTGAGCGGAACGCCACTGTCCTCCTCTGTGCCGATCGCGTCGGCGACGACCGACGGGTGGACCACCCCCACTCCACCGCGTCGCTGCACCACGGCCGAGGCCGATGCCGGCACCGTCGCCGGATGCGTGCTCATGGCCACGGGGTTGCCCGAATCGCGCGGCTGGCCGACAGCTCCGTTCCCCACACCGGGGGGCGAACAGGTGATCCCGTGGGTCGACCTGACCCTCGGCTCGAGCGGCCCGGTGGTGGGCCGCGTGCAGGACGCGCTCAACGCCGCAGGGGCGAACCTCGACGCGGATGGTTCGTTCGGCCAACTCACCTTCGCCGCGGTGAAGACGTACCAGACCGGTCAGGGTCTGCCCTCCACCGGCGTCGTGGATGCGGCGACCGCAACGGCGTTGGGCGTGCAGAACACCACGGGTGGCTCGTTCCCGCCTGCTGGCTGGGTCTGGCTCGGCTGGGGGTACAACCTCAGCCCGGCACTGCGCGAGTGGGAGACACGGTTCGTCGCCAACACCCGACAGATCGGGTCGATGCGCCCGGGCCAGTTGCGCACCCTCCCTGATGCGCTGCCGCTGTTCGAGGGCTTCTACGCCGAGATCCAGGCCAAGGGCTACGTGATCCGCAACGGCGGCATGTACGTGTTCCGCTGCACTGCGTCGAGTGGTCGCAAGGATTGCCTCGGCATGACGCGCGGCAACCTGTCGAACCATTCGTGGGGACTCGCCTCCGACATCAACACCGTCGAGAACCCGATGCGCACCTACTTCATGCAGAACGGTCGCACGGCGTGCAGCACGCCCATGCTCACCGACATGCCGAGGTGGGTGGTGCAGACCGCCGAGAAGTGGGGCCTGTACTGGGGTGGTTACGGCTGGTCGAGCGGCTGCTGGTCACCCACGCAGGCGAAGTCGTCCGTCACCCGCGACCCGATGCACTTCGAGTTCAACGGCACGCCGGCGCAGGCCCGAGCGATCGCCGAACGCAATCTGGGCGCATCGACGACGTGCAGCACCGTGATCGACGCATCGGGCAACGAGGCCCTGCAGTGCCTCGCCAGGGGTCAGGTATCACCGGCCGGCACGCGCACCATCGTGACGACCGGAGCCCCCGCAGGCGCCACGGCGGCGCTGGTCAACATCACCACCACCGGCGCCACCGCGAAGGGCTTCTTCACCGCCGAGTCGTGTGGACCTGTGACCGGTGAGCGCACGTCCACCGGCAACGTACGGCCCGGACGCGCGGTGGGTGCCAGCGCCGTGGTGACGCTCGATGCGAAGGGGCGCTTCTGCCTGTACCAGTCGGGGGCGTTCCAGACGATCGTCGATGTGCAGGGCTGGTTCGCACCATCCGCATCGGCGCCGAACGGTGCACTCCTGCGGCTGTCGACGCCGGTCCGGGCGCTCGACACACGCGCCGGAGTGGTGTGCTCACCCGAGAGCGAGTGCTACGAACGAACCACACTGCCGGGTGGCATCGAGGCCGCCGCCTACGGACCCTCGCCCACTGCTGCCGTGGCATCGGTGGCCAACATCACCGTGGCCGTTCCCACGGCCAACGGATCGCTCACTGCCGACTCCTGTGACGCCATCACACCCGGTCGGCAGACGAGCAGCAACGTGAACTTCATCTCCGGTGACGTGGCGGTGTCGAACCTCGCCGTCGTGCGATCGCGTTCCACCGAGGAGGGCGAACAGTTCTGCACGTACTCGGCAGCCGGCCTTCACGAGACCGTCGATGTCCACGGGTGGTTCGTACCCGCAGCGGCTGGTGGACTCGCGTACCAGCCCTCGACCCCCAGCCGCATCGTCGACACCCGACAGTGCCGCACCGATCCGTTGAACGCAGCCAGCGCGTGCGCCGTTCCGCTGACCGCGACGGGCGTGCTGCGGATGAGGGCGCCCACCGGAGCGAGCGCGGTGCTCGTGAACATGACCACGGTGGGAGGCGGCGCCAACGGTGGCGTCGCAGCAGGCACCTGCGCCGCACTGGCGGCCGGTGGTCGCACCCGGCTCGACGTGCCGGTGGTGCCCGGTGCCGCTGTCGCCAACATGGCGATCGTCCCCGTCGCCCCCGACGGCACCTTCTGTGTCATGGCCTCGACCGCCACGCACGTGATCGTCGACATGACAGGGACGTTCGTGGCGGGGGCGGGTTTGCGCTTCACGCCGGCCGCCCCGACCCGCGTGCACGATTCCCGCCCGCCGGTCTGACGATTCCCGCCCACCCGGCTGACGCTGCTGCGACCGCAGCGAGCAACCCCGTCAGTCGACCGGGAGGTGGAAGCCGATGATGGCGCCGCCGTCGGGTGCGTTGCGCGCGAACACCGAGCCGCCGTGAGACTCGACGATGCTCTTCACGATGGAGAGGCCCAGACCAGAGCCGGGCTTGCTGCGCATGTCGACCGAACGGAAGAAGCGGTCGAACAACTGCGGCACGTCGGCGGCCTGCAATCCGGGTCCGTGATCGCGCACGCTCACCGTGCCCTGGTGCACACACATCTCGATGGCGCCGTCGTCGGCGAACTTGCAGGCGTTGTCGACCAGGTTCTGCAGCGCCCGTTCGAGACCGTTCGGACGACCGTCGAGCGATGAGTCATCGGCTACAACCTCGACCTCGCGGCCGAAGCGTCGCCGCGCCCGCGCTGCGGTGCGTTCGGCGATGTCGCCCAGCACCACGTGTTGCACCGGCTCGTCGTCCCGACCTTCGGTCGCCAACTCGACCAGTTCGTTCACCAGATCGGTGAGTTCGCGGGTCTCGCTGTCGAGGTCGGCCAGCAACTGCTCTCGCGATGCCGGATCGAGTTGTTCGTAGCGACGACGCAGCACCGACACATTGGTGCGCAGGCTGGTGAGCGGGGTGCGCAGTTCATGACCGGCGTCCTGCACCAGTTGCTGCTGTTCGTGCCGGCTGCGGTGCAGGGCATCGAGCATGCCGCGGAACGCTCGACCCAGCGTGCCGGTCTCGTCGCGACCATCGATGGGCACCTCGACATCGAGGCGGCCCGTCGAGGCCACCTGCCCGGCGACATCCGTCAGTCGCTCGAGTCGACGGGTGACCTGACGGGCGATCAACCAACCGCTCACGACGGCCACCAGCGCCACGGCCAGCACCGACCACAGCGTGCTGGCGAGGATGCTGCCCAGCGCGTCCTGACTCTCCTGCAACGAGCGGGCCAGCATGGCGGCACCGGGGCCGAACTTCACGGTGTGCACGAGGAAGGGTTCACCGTCGATCCTCACCTCGTGGCGCGCCGTCGCCCGCGGATCGGGCGAGGTGATCACCGAAATGTCGGCCGGCACGACGGGCAACGCCCCGGAACCCGGTGACACCAGCACGCTGCCATCGGCGCCGAGCACCTGGACGAGCACCTGCTCGAAGCTGCGCGGTCGGATCCGATCGGAGTGGCCACGGCCATCACCGTCACCATCGGGGTCGGCGAGTCCCGGACGTTCGTCGAGGCTCGCTGCCGCCGCATCGAGCGAGCGCTCGATGCGCACCCGGAACTCGTGGCGGGTGGAGGAGTACGACGCCACGCCGATGGCGATGGTGGCACCGACCGCCAACACTGCCAGCGCGAGCACGATCTTGAGGCGAAGACTCATGAGGGCACCACGATGTCCTCAGGCGGGCCTGAGGCTGTAGCCGACGCCGCGGACCGTGTGGATGATCTTGCTGTCGCCAGGCCCTTCGAGCTTTCGACGCAGGTACGAGATGTACACCGCGAGGTTCTTCGAATCGGGTCCGAAGTCGTAACCCCAGATGCGGTCGTAGATGGTGCTGTGCTCGAGCACGATGCCCTGGTTCCGCACCAACAACTCGAGCAGATCGAACTCGGTCTTGCTGAGCTCGACCTCGCGCTCACCGCGCCACACGCGGCGCGAGGTGGGATCGAGGCGCAGGTCGGACACCTGCACAGGGTCGTGGGTCGCAGTGTCGTCGTCGGTGCGTGCACGACGCATGAGGGCCCGCAACCGCGCCAACAGTTCGTCGAGATCGAACGGCTTGGGCAGGTAGTCGTCGGCACCGGCATCGAGCCCGGCCACCCGGTCGGG
>JAFMJD010000024.1 GCA_017853685.1 Actinomycetota bacterium
GCCGCTCCCAGCACGAGGCAGACCAGCACAACGAGTCGACGCGCCCTCACGGCAGCATCCCCGGTTCACCATCGAGGCGAAGCATCGGCGCACCCACGGCCTCCGCACGGTGTCGGCGACGTTCGAGCCAGCGCCGCCAGCCACGGAACCGCGATGTGCTTGCAATCACGAGCAGCCACACGATGACCTGCGCAAGCAGCGCAACTTCACGGGCGAAGTCGGTTCGGTACGACAACACGGCTCGACCGCCATCGGCAACCTCGTAGGCCGTGGACCATCCAAAGGCCGACCGGGGCTCCACCGCCCGACCACCGACGCGCAGTTGCCAGCGCGAATCGTTGCCCACCGAATTGTGGAACGTTCCCGGTGGCAACTGACCGCGGGCGGCGCTCGGTGCCTCCTGTCCGACGAACACCGCAGTGCGGTCGGAGAAATCTGCCTGCACGAGCGCCTGCACGCCGGCGGTCTGACTGGCGGCCTGCGTCGCCCCGAGCAGCACCGACCGCAACGGCAACGCTTCGGTGTTCTCGAAGACGATCGCCTGGTCGCTCACATAGGTGGACCGTTTGAGGTCGATCTGGTCGGAGAACGCATCCTCGAGCCCCCGAGGTGCCGGCAGTGGTTTGCTGCGCGACGACTGCAGTCCGTCGATGAGCGGAACCACGATGTATCGGATACCCAATGGTGCCAGCAGGTGCCCGGCGCGCAGCGTGTTGTTGTTGCTCACCGCGTCGAGGGCCTGGCGGATGAGGACATCGCCCGATGACGCGCGCGGGTGCCAGAGGTCCAAGACATCGAGGGGTCCGTCGTCGGACACCGCGTAGGAGACGCCGTCGCGGTACTCACGACCGGGCAGCGGCAACACACGCGCATCACCGATGTAGAGCACACGGAAATCGCCACTCGGCGGGTCGGTGGGCAGCGATCCCAACACTCCCGAGAGTTCTGCTGTGGGTGCCTGCCACTGTCCGTCGCCCATGTTCGCAATGGTGGGCACCACTGCGACACCGACACCCAACAGGGCGAGCAGACCAACGGGTTGACGCCATCCGATGCGACCACCCTTCACGTCCTCGTCCAGCGATGCGACCGCTCCAGCACCGGCGAGCGCCAGCGCGAGCGCGACCGGCACCAACAACACACCGGGCTCGGGCAGGGTGACTCCCGCATCTGCGGCGAGGGCGAGCGCTCCGAACACGAGCACCAGAGCGGCGCTGCGCGCAATCCAGGTAAGCCGCCAGCCGCGGGCAAGCAGCGCGCCGACGATGAGTGGGAGAAACAGTCCGAGGGCAAGCGGGGCGAGCGGTACGTGACCGATCTCGAAACGCGCAATGCGCATGAAGCCGAGTGAGCCGAAACGCTGCTCGTTGGCCATGAGGTCCTTCCACGCGCCCCGCTCGACGAACCGAGCGCTCCACGGAAGATGCAATGCAAACGCGACGACAGCGGCAATCGCAGCCGTACCGAGCGAGGCAAGGGAGGCGAGCGTTCCCCGGACGGCAAGGGTTGCGAGCGCAAAGACCAGCGCTGCGAGCAGCACGAGCAGCGGGAACGACGGTACGAAGGCAGCGACGACACCTTCGAGCAGCGCCAATCCGGCAACGATCCGAATCTGCCGGGCGATTCCCACCACGGCCACCGCATCGGTGACCTCCACGCCATCGGGGTCGAACACCGTGGACGCAGCCTGAATGCCGCTGGCGCGGCGCAGCATCTCGAACACCCACGGGAAGGCCCCGTACACGGCCAGAGGCGCCCATCGCCCCGCCGCGATCGCTGCCCACGGGAGTGGGTTCACGGCGTACACCACGAGCGCTGCCACTCGACTGCGCATCGTGCGGAACACCGCGCTCACATGGAAGATGCCGATGAGGCCAGCCACTACGGGGCCCAACACGAGAACAAGCCGAAGCAGGCCCGACTGACCCAGGCTGAGCATGTTGGCCAGTCCGAGCAACACCACGCCCGTGGGCGAAGCCTCCGTACGACCAAGGCCCGACGGCCACCACCCCGATCGGTACACACCGAACAGGTCTGATGCGCTCGACGGAACCGGAAGGAACGTTCCGAACACCGGCATGCGTCGTCCGATGATGTTGCGACTTCCCACGACGAACACCACGGCCACCGCCACCCAGGCAATGAGCGCAACGCGCCCAGCCGAGCGGATCGACCTGCGGGCGACGCGGGTGCGATCGCGCACTACCTCGGATTCGTGACGGCGACGCAGGAGTGCCCCCAGCACGATGGAACCACGCGCCTGCAATGGAGCGATCTCGCTGTCGGGCACCGTGCGGATCGAACGAACCTGACGCCGACGGGCCAGAACCGCACCGATGCGGGCGTAGGCCGACAACGCTGCACGCAACGACGCGAGTCCCCGACGCGAGTTTCCGGTGAATGGGCCTGCGGCGGCCGCCACGGTGCCCACCAACGGAGCAAGGAGCATGGTGAGGAGCATCCGCCACGTACTGCTGAGCGACAGCGCCGTGAGGAGACCGTGTCGTGCTGCCAACTGTTCGACAGCGAGGTCGGGGCGTCGTCCGGCGAGTTCGCCGCGGTGGCGCACTACAGCATTGGGTACCACCATCACCCGCGCGCCACTGAGATGCGCACGCCAGCACAGGTCGAGATCATCTCCCTGCGACTCGATCGATGCGTCGAACCCGCCGAGTGCGCGGAACAGATCGGCTCGCACCATGAGGAACGTGGTCGGGAGGCAGAACACGTCCCGAACTGCATCGTGCTGCTCTTGATCCGACTCCCCCGGCTCGGCGATACCCGCAGTGACACCGAAGCGGTCGGCCCGCAGCCCGACGGACTGCAGCACGGTCGGTCGATCCCAGTCCACGACCTTGGCCCCGACGATGCCCGCATTGGACCGATACAGCTCGGCCACGAGTTGGCTCACCGCATCGGTGGCCGCAGCCACGTCGTCGTGGAGGAAACAGAAGAATCCTTGATCGCCCTCCACGAGGCGCATGACCTCGTTCGCACATGCCCCGAAACCCGGGTTTCCGGACAACTGACGCACGAAGGCATCGGGGAGGCGTTCGGTGATGCGATCAGCAGCGGTCGCCGAGGTGCCCGTCAGGATGAAGACATGGCGCAGGTTGGTGTAGTCCTGCCCGGCGAGGGCGGCGAGCGCCTCGTCGAACCATGGCCCTGGCTCATGGACGACCATCACGGTCACCACGGGCGGGGCGGGGGCGCTCGATACGAGCTCGGCGTCGTCCACGGTGAGGAGACGTTACCGGCCTGCCCCGAGGGCAGACCGTCATCCCGTCGGCGCCGGCGACGCCGATAGCGTGGCGCCATGGAGCGACCCGATCTGCGCCATGTTGCGGGCTGCCCGCTGCGCCTCGCCCAAGCCGTGCGTCCCGAGCGTCTCACCACCGTGGCCCGAGATTCGTTCTATGTCGGTGTCGGCATGGCTGTTCTGGCCTTCCAGCGGGCACAAGTGTTCCGCCGCGAAGTGGCTCGCACGATGTCGACCCGTCCGGGCTGAGCACACTCGCCGGGATACGCTCCACCAGATTGTCCGCAGACGCACCTCCCCCCTCCCGTGCGCATACGGGTTCCGCAGGATCCCGCGAAAGCGCAGCGCCGCGCACGCTCGCTGAGCGTCTGCCGCTCCCCGAGGGCACGCTGCCGGTTGCGCTCGGACTCCTGATCTCCGGTATCTGCACCTTCGCCTTCTTCCGGGTGGGCAAGGTCGCCCTGGGTGACGAGGAAGCGTTCAAACCGGTCACGGCGCTGTGGTTCGCCACGTTTGCACTCGCGCCCGGATTCTTCCTCCCGCTCGAACAAGAACTCGGACGAGCCCTCGCCGCACGGCGAGCACTCGATCACGGCGCACGGCCGGTGGTGCGCCGGGTACTGACTCTCGGTGCGGTGCTGGCCACCGTGGTGATTGTCGGCCTGCTGGCTGCAGCTCCGTGGTTGCGCAACGAGTACTTCCAGGGCAACTGGGTGATGGTGGTTGCGTTGATTGTTGCGATCGTCGCCTACGCACCCACCCATCTGTCACGTGGCATCTGTGCCGGCGCCGGACGCTTCCGGGCCTACGGGATCGTGCTGGGCGCAGATGGCCTCATGCGCATCGTGCTGTGTGTTGCGCTCGCTGTGCTGAGCGTCGAAGCCGTGGGCGCGTACGGCATGGGTGTGGCGATCGCGCCGCTGTTCGGCGTGGCGTACGTTGCGTGGCGCGGACAATTGCGGACCGAAACGGGCCCGCCGGCGACGTGGACCGAAGTGACCCCCAACCTCGGTTGGCTCCTGCTCGGCTCGGTGATGGCGGCACTGCTCGTGAACGCCGGCCCCCTCGCACTCGCACTCCTGGCGAAAGACGACCAGGACGCCTTGGTGACCCGATTCGGCTACGGCGTGATTCTCGCTCGTATCCCACTGTTCCTCTTTCAGGCGGTGCAGGCTGCGTTGTTGCCGCGCCTCGCACGCCTCGCCACCCGGGGGGAGATGTCGGAGTTCCGTCGGGGCTTCGCCCGCCTCATGGTGGTGGTCGGCGGCGTGGGAACCATCGGAACGATCGGGGCGTACCTCTTCGGTCCGTTCGCCGTGGACCTGCTCTACGACGCCGAACTCAGCAAGCGAACGCTCACCATCCTGGCGCTCGGAAGTGCGTGCTACATGATCGCTCTCGCCACTGCGCAAGCCGTCATCGCACTGAAAGGACATGCACTTGTTGCGCTCGGCTGGACCATCGGCGTCGTGGCTTTCGTGATCGCCACCGCAGCCGCGAGCGACGATGCCTTCCGACGGGTGGAGGTGGGCCTCTTGGTGGGCTCAGCCGCTGCGATGGCGAGTTTCGCCATCGCATTGCGTTCCCGCCTGCGCAGAGGCGCCATTGCCGACGCCGGTTCGGTCTACGAGGCCATCACGGATCTGCCGCTCGAGGGCTGAGCGCCCCGGGGCATCTGCGCAACCGTGCCGGGCTCAGGCGTTGCGAGCCTTGGACGACTCGATGCGCAAATCGTTCTCCACCATCATTCTCACGAGGTCGGGGAAGCTCAACTCAGGCTTCCAGCCGAGCTGCTCACGTGCCTTGCTGGCGTCGCCGATGAGCAGATCGACCTCTGCGGGGCGGAACAATTTCGGATCCTGCTGGACGTAGCGCTCCCAGTCGGAGATCCCCACCTCTGCGAAGGCGCGCTCTACGAACTCACGGACACTGTGCGTCTCGCCGGTGGCGACCACGTAATCGTCGGGCTCGGGCTGCTGGAGCATCATCCACATGGCCTTCACGTAATCGCCGGCGTAACCCCAGTCACGCTTCGAGTCGAGCGTTCCGAGAGCAAGGCTGTCCTGCAGGCCCAGTTTGATGCGTGCAACTGCTTGAGACACCTTGCGCGTCACGAACTCGAGACCGCGCCGCGGACCCTCGTGATTGAACAGGATGCCCGAGCAGGCGTACATGCCATAACTCTCGCGGTAGTTCACGGTGATGTCGTGCCCGAACACCTTGGCGCACCCATAGGGCGAACGAGGATGGAACGGCGTCATCTCGTTCTGCGGCGTCTCGCGCACCTTGCCAAACATCTCCGATGACGAGGCCTGATAGAAGCGAATCGGATTTCCGGTGTGGCCGCCGACGATGCGCACGGCATCGAGCATGCGCAACACGCCGAGTCCGGTGACATTCGCGGTGAGCTCGGCCTGGGTGAACGACATCGCAACGAACGAGACCGCGCCGAGGTTGTACACCTCATCGGGCTGGGTCGAGTCCACCGCCTTGATGAGCGAGGGGAGGTCGGTGAGGTCGCCCGAGACCAGTTCGACGAACGGGAACTCACGCTGGATCAGTTCGGCCCGAGGATTCGCCTGGCCCTTGATCACGCCATAGATCTCGTAGCCCTTGGTGTGGAGGAACTCGGCGAGATGTTGGCCGTCCTGACCGGTGATTCCGGTGATGAGGGCTCGGGGCATGGTGTGCGGACTCCGGAGGTACGTGGACAGCGAATGTTATGCGCTCGCGCAGTAGGTTCACGTCTTGTGATCGCCGTACTCGCCGGAGGCGTTGGTGCAGCCCGGATGCTCCGGGGCATCACTGCAGCTGTGAACCCCAACCAGATCGCCGCCATCGTCAACACCGGCGACGACTCGGTGATGCACGGTCTGCACATCAGCCCCGATCTCGACACGGTCACCTACACCCTCGCTGCTGCGATCGATCCCCAGCGGGGTTGGGGTCTCGTGGACGAGTCGTGGGCCGCCATGGGCGCACTCGCCCGGTACACACCCCATCGCCCCGAGGGCTCGACGGCCGGCGGCACGTGGTTCAACCTCGGGGACAAAGACCTTGCCACGCACCTGTACCGCACCGGGCGCATGCGCGAGGGGGCAACGCTCGAGCAGGTCACCGCCGAGATCACCGCGGCATGGGGGCTGCCCCAGCACATCATGCCGATGAGCAACGACCCGGTGCGCACCCGCGTGCGTGTCGATGGATCGTGGATCGAGTTCCAGGAGTACTTCGTGGGCCATCACCACTCGGTGTCGGTCGAGGCCATCGAGTTCACCGGGGCAGAGTCGGCCCACGTGCTCCCCGCTGCACTCGACGCACTCGCGAACGCAGATGTGGTGGTGATCGCCCCGTCGAACCCACTGGTGTCCATCGGTCCGATCCTTGCCCTCGACGGAGTACGCGCCGTGCTGTCCCGGCGGCGCGAGACCGTCGTGGCGGTGTCGCCCATCGTTGCGGGCGCAGCGCTCAAGGGTCCGGCAGACCGGATGTTGAACGAACTCGGCCACGAGGCCTCGGTGACAGGCGTGGCCCGCTTGTACTCGTCGATCTGCGGCACACTCGTCATCGACACACAGGACGAAGCACGGGCGAAATCGGTCCGTGACGAGGGCATGAACTGTGTGATCACCAACACCGTGATGAGCACCGCGGAGATCGCCGCATCACTGGCACGAACAACCCTGGAGGCATGTCGATGAACAGAATGACCGCGTGGGGCGTGGACGGCATCGGGGAAATCCGACCCGGTGACCAGTTGGGCGACATCATCGCCGACGCCTGTGCTGCACCGCCCAACGGCCCTCTGGAGAACGGCGATGTGCTCGTCGTCACCCAGAAGATCGTCTCCAAGGCCGAGGGCCGTTTGGTCGAGGTGAATGCCGACGATCCGCTCTCGCACAAGCAGTTGGTGGAGGAAGAAGCCACTCGCATCGTGCGCCGACGCGGCGATCTCATCATCACCGAGACCCGGCACGGGTTCATCTGTGCGAACAGTGGCGTGGACCTCTCGAACGTGGAGCGCGGCTACGCGGCGCTGCTCCCCCTCGACAGCGATCGCTCCGCTCGCCGAATCCGCGACATCGTGAAGGCCCGCCTCGGCGTCTCCGTCGGCGTGATCGTGAGCGACACCTTCGGTCGTCCATGGCGAAAAGGTCTCACCGATGTGGCGATCGGAGTGGCGGGAATCGCCGGA
This sequence comes from Actinomycetota bacterium, assembly GCA_017853685.1. Taxonomy (GTDB): domain Bacteria; phylum Actinomycetota; class Acidimicrobiia; order Acidimicrobiales; family Ilumatobacteraceae; genus WLJO01. Next base: position 7,455 of record JAFMJD010000024.1, read on the forward strand.
GTTGTGGACCTGCGCGGTACACCCGATTCGCTCGGCAGGATCATGCAGGTCACCGAAGTGGCCGTTGCCGACGAAGTGGCGTCTGCAGCCGAACTGGTGATGGGCAAGTCGTCGGGTATCCCGGTTGCGGTCGTGCGGGGCCTCGATCCCGAGTGGTTCCGCGAGTCTGCGGTGCAAGAACTCGTGCGGCCGCCGCAGGAAGACCTCTTCCGCTGAACCAAAGTCGGCAACGCGCCTGACGCGCACCGTCGGTGGCAGTGACGACGGCGGCCTATGCGATGGGTGCGGGGACGCGGCTGGCGACGAGCACCGCCGCGGCGGCCACCCGTCCATCGGAGCCGATCACGCAATCACTGAGTCGTGCAGAGTTGCCCACGGTGCCGGCCACGATCGATGACTCGATCACGGCATCGTCGCCCACCCGTGCGCCCGGGAGCAGCACCGAGTCACGCAGGGTCACGCGGTTGCCGACGGTCGCACCCTCGCCCACGAGGCTGTGTTCGATGCGTACGTCACCACCCACTTGCGCCGACTCGGCAACGGCGCGACAGCTCAGGTGGCGGCGATGGCCATCGAGCACGTCGAGATTCGCCCGGAGGTACAGCGGAGGCTGTCCGGTGTCCATCCAGTAGTCGTCGGTGGCCAGGCCGAACAGTGTGTGATCGAGCACCATCGCCGGGAAGGTCTCGCGTTCGATCGACACCTTGCGGCCGGCCGGGATGCGTGCGATCACCGAGGGTTCGAGCACATAGGTGCCCGCATTGATGAGATTCGACTGCTCCGTGCCCGGCGGAGGCTTCTCCACGAAGCGACGGACCGAACCGTTGTCGTCGAGCTCCACGACCCCGAAGGCCGACGGGTTCTCGACCGCCGTGAGGTGGAGCGTGCCTTCGGCCCCGCTCGCTCGATGGAACTGCACGAGCCGCGACACGTCGAGATCGCACAGCACGTCGCCGTTCACCACCACGAAGGTCTCGTCGATACCGGCCTGCTCGGCAGCAAAGCGAATGGCGCCCGCAGTGTCCAAGGGCTCGGGTTCCACTGCGTAGGTCAGAGGAACACCCGCACAGACGTCATCGGGGAATGCAGCCCGGAAGGGTTCAGGCCGAAATCCGAGGGCAAGCACCACCTCGGTCACCCCACCGAGGGCGAGTTGAGCCACCACCAGTTCGATCATCGGCCGATGACCCACCGGCAGCATCGGCTTGGGGATGTAATGGGTGAGCGGCCGCAGGCGGGTGCCAAAGCCCCCGACCAGCAGGACCGCTCGCATCAGTTGCCCGTGGTAGTCGCTGTCGTCGAGGTGGGTGCCGCAGTCGAGCCGGCAACCGTGGGGGTCGCTGCGACCGACGTCGTCACCGACGAGTCAGCAGGTGCCGAGGAATCCGAGGGAACCGTCGAGTCGTTCGGCAGCGTGGTGGCCGAAGCGTTGTCCGACGCACCCAACTCGGGCAGGTCGGTGGCCCACGGCGGCAGCGGGATGTCGCCGTTGGCGACACTGTCGGCCACGAAGGCAACGACGAACACCTGCTGATCCTTGAGCACACGCTCGCTGCCGAGCTTCGACGTACGAACGGTGCGCGAGTCCGGCTTGTCGTAGCGGTCCCACACGATGGTGCGCAGCGAGGCAGGCTCTTCCTTGCCGTTCACCGTGCAAGTGGACTTTCCTTCCTCGTACACGAGGTCGTCACCGGGCTCTTTCAGTTCGCTGCCGGTCACGGTGAGCTTGCTGTCGGTGAGTTCGACGTTGTAGAGGCCGAGGAAGACGTCGAACTTGGCCGAGCGCCCGGTGGAGCGGTTGATCGCCTGCTCGTTGCTCGGGTGCCAGTGCATCACGCCGTCACCATGCGAGTGGATCTGGAGGAACTGATACTCCTCCGAGGTCTCTTTGTTGTCGGGGAACGGGTCGAGGTATTTGTCGCACACGTAGATGCCATAGGCAACGTGCCAGTGCGACCCGAGCTTCGGGCCGACCGCGTCGGCCTTGCTGTAGTGGCGTGACAGACCGATGAGCACCACGCCCACCGCGATCACCAGTGCGACCGCAACGGGAAACACCGTGCCGCCCTGGAAACGGATCTTCTTGCCCCTGCCGCGCTGCGCGAGGCGGGCAACCTTCTTCGCCGACGATGCCTTACCCATACAAGGAATCGAGGCTACCGGCTCGGTCTGACGCTCCGGGGGTCAGTGTCGCCCCACAGCGACGAAAAGTTCCTCGTAGCGCTGGGCTACGGCGGCGGGTGCGACATGTTGCTCGACCCATCGACGCCCAGCCTGCCCGCACTCCTCCAGCGATGCCGGATCATCGAGCAGCCGGCCGAGCGCGGCCACGAACGCGGCCGGATCGTCGGGTTCCACGCTGACGCCGGCACCACTTGCGGCGAGGATCCGGGGAACCTCGGTGCCCGAATCGATGCTGGCCAGGATCGGACGGCCGGCAGCGAGAATCGAATAGGTCTTGCTCGGGACGCTCACATTGCCCAGCCCCCGCCGCAATGGCACCACATGGACGTCACCCGAGGCCAGCACCTCGGCCAGCCGATCGGCGGGCTGGAACGATGCGAAACGCACGTTTGTGAGACCCGTTGCAGCCGCCTCGACCGCCGAGCGACCCGAACCCTCGCCGTTGATCACGAAGACCACGTCGGGCCGTGCGCGTGCCGCCTCGACGAGGAGTTCCAACGACTGGGACATCCCCACATTTCCGGCGTACATCACGACGGTCTCGCTACCGATATCCAACTCGGAGCGGTAGGTCGTCTCGCGCGACCGAGGTCGGATCGCATCCACATCCACGAAGTTCGGGATCATGTGCACGGTCCCGCTGCGCGACGGACGGATCTTCGACACGACGTTGGCCACCAAGTCGTCGGAGAGCACCGTGATGGCGGCCGCACGGTGGTAGGTGACCCGTTCGAGCCATCGACCGAGGGCAATGAGGCGAGGATTGGTGATCGCTCCGGTTGCAACTGCTGCATCCGGGAAGATGTCCTGCACGTTGAACACCATGGGCGCGCGTCGCACGCGCGCAACGGCCCAGCCCACGAGGCCGATGGGCAGCGGCGGCGACATCACGAATACGGCATCCACCCGGCGACCGCCACGCCCGGCCCGCAGCGCTGCGAATCCGGCGAGGGCACAGAAGCCGATGAAGCCCACTGCGCGACGAGCGATGTTTCGTTTGTCAGCGGACGGAAAGGGATAGACGCGCGTGATGCTGCCGAAGGCTGTTCGCTCGCGCCGACTGCGGCGACCCTCCCATCCAGTCTCGACGCGGTGCCCCCGGTACCACGGCAGCGCGGTGACCACGTGGACCTCGTGGCCCCGAGCGGCGAGCTCACGCACGAGACGAGTGATGATGATGCCCGTCGGAGCAGTATCCGGCTCGAAGTGCGGGCAGAGCACGAGCAGTTTCAGCGAACGGGTCATCAGTGCCTCACCCGAGTGCCAGTCGGTATGCGCGCACCAGGTCCTCGGCGCTCAGTCGAGTGCTGTACTGCTTCACTCGCTCGACACCCGCCGCAACGAGTTCGTGACGACGGCTGACAGCCTCGTCGAGCACACCGGCCCATGCTGCCTGATCGAGTGGACGCACGATGCCAGCATTGCCCACCACCTCAGGAAGGCTTGCGCGGTCACTGGTGATGAGCGGCACTCCGAGTGCCATGGCCTCGAGTGCCGGGGCGCCGAAACCCTCGTATTGACTCGGGAACGCCACAGCAATCGCCATCTTCATGAGGCCATCGCGGTCGGCGGCGGGAACGCGCCCGGTTCGCACCACGCGGTTCGCCACGCCGAGTCGCTCGATCTGCCGGCGCAACGACTCCTCCGCCGAGCCACTCCCGCCCGTGAGCACCAGAGTCACGTCACGCCACGGCCCGGCGACGAGGTCGACGAGGAAGTCGTGCCGCTTGTGCGGATGGGTCATCGCCGGGAACACCACGATGGGCGATGAACCGAGGCGGTACCGCTCGCGCAGTTCGGCCTCGCTGGTTGCGTGTTGTCCGAGTGCGGGTTCGATCCCATGGCGTACGGGAATCACGCGGTCAGGATCCACGCCGTACGCCTCGACCACTGTGCGCTTCACGAACTCGGTCGGGGTCGTGATGACCGCCGAACGACGGATCGAACGGGGCGTCGCCCAACGGAGATAGCGGAGTTTCACCGCAGCGACGTACTGCGGGTACTCGTGCCACTGCAGGTCGTGAATCGTGAGCACGGCGGGTCGAACGCCCACTGCGGGAACCGTTCCCCCGCCGTGATGCATGAGTCGTACACCGCGCCGACGCGCCGCACGAGCGAGCCACGTGTGCTCCATGGCCACGCGCGCCGGGCGCGCCGCACCGGACAACGGTGCCGTCACCGACCGAAGCGGCCCGAGTTCCGGGTGCGCATCGCGAAAGCCGGGGAGCACGAACGCAGTCAGGTCGAACTCGTGCTCGAGCTCGCGCAGACCGAGCAACTGGCGCACGAAGTAGTCCTCGCTCCCGCCCACCTGTCCGGGTCTCGCCCAGAGCAGGTTCATCCCGACCGGGGTCACTGCGCCGCTCGGCCGACCACTGCGGCCTCGTTGCCCGAGACGAGGCGCTTGATATTCGACCAGTGACGGAGCGCACACAGCCCGAACACGCCGGCGGCAAAGCCCACTTGAGCGCCGGGATAACCGAAAGCCGCAACCAACGCCGGCACTGCGACGCACGCAGCAAGGGACCCGAGCGATCCCCGCTTGGTGAGCTTGACGACTGCCGCGAAAACGGTGATGCCGATGATGGCCACCGGCCAGAACAACGGGATCACTCCGCCACCTGCGGTGGCCATACCCTTGCCGCCGCGGAACCGTCGGGTGATCGGGAAGATGTGGCCCACGACCGCAGCCGACCAGCACGCGCATGCGAGCACTTTGTTGTCGACACCCCATCCGACCACGGCGGGAATGAGTCCCTTCAGCGCGTCGCCGAGCAGCACGATGGCACCCGCCGCCTTGCCCGCAGTGCGGTACATGTTGGTGGCACCGGGATTACCACTGCCCTCCTTGGTGGGATCCACGCCCTTGCGCCGTCCGACCAAGATGGCGGTCGGGAACGTTCCCACCACGTACGAGCCGAGGATCACCGCGAGCCAAGCACCGACCACGCACGAACCTTAGTGACGCACCGGAGCGGCACCGGGGACACGGGAGCAACGACACGGCTGGTGCGACATGCCCGGTGCGACCGCACTGGGGGCTACGACGCAGCCTGAGGGCGCAGGTGCACCACGTCGCCGGTGTCGATCGGCTCATCGGCGCTCGCGTCATCGGGTGCGCCATCGGGTCGCACCACGAGTCGCCCATCGTCGAGCACCGTCACTGCCACTCCCACCACGGAGTCTTGGTGGCGATCGACCCGAACGCGCTGCCCGAGGGTGACGAGTCGGCGCCGGTACTCGGCGTCGTGCTGATCGCCGATCTCGTCGAGTGCGGCCAAGAGGGCGTCGAGCAGGACGCCCGGGTCCACACCGTCGGGCAGTCGGGCAGCCCCCGGCGGCGCCCACGAAACGTTCACGCCCAGGCCCACCACCACATAGTCCACGTGGCCGGCCCGGCCGCCGGCCTGCGAGAGCATCCCGGCAAGTTTCGCGCCGTCCACCTGCAAGTCGTTCGGCCACTTGATGGTGGGCGAGACCCCCGCGACGCGCTCACAGGCGATCGCGGCGGCCACGGCGACCCGCTGGGTAAGGCGGTGGGGCCGGTCTGCGCCCGAGCGGAACAGGATGGACACCAGCAGATTCGCACCCGGTGGGGCGTCCCAGCGGCGGTCCAGCCGTCCCCTCCCGGCGGTCTGGTGCAGTGCCCGAAGCACCGTGCCGTGCGCTGCGCCGGCTGCCGCCGCCTCGAGGAGATCCGTGTTGGTCGAGCCGGTTTCGGCGACGACTTGCACGTTCCATGTTGGTTGGGCGGCATCCATCGGCCAACATTGACACTTGTGCTCCAGAAAATCCTGATTGCCAACCGTGGCGAGATCGCCGTCCGAGTCATCCGTGCGGCCCGAGAACTGGGCATCAAGACCGTTGCCGTCTACTCCGAACTCGACCGCGAGGCTCTGCATGTGCGTCTCGCCGACGAGGCGTACGCCCTGGGCGGGCAGACCGCTGCCGAGAGTTACCTCAACACCGCAGCGATCCTCGATGCCATCAAGCGCTCGGGTGCCGATGGCGTGCACCCCGGCTACGGCTTCTTCTCCGAGAACGCCGACTTCGCTCGGGCCATCGAGGCTGAGGGCGTCGCGTTCATCGGACCTCCTCCTGCAGCCATCGAGGAGATGGGCGACAAGGTGTCGAGCCGGAAAGCGGCACTGCGCGGTGGCGCCCCGATCGTTCCGGGAACCACCGAGTTCGTCACCAGCGCCGAGGAAATTGCCGCGTTCGGCAAGGAGTTCGGCTACCCCGTCGCCATCAAGGCAGCGTTCGGCGGCGGCGGTCGCGGCATGAAGGTGGTGCACTCGGCCGACGACGTGAAGTCCGCCATGGAGTCCGCCCAGCGCGAGGCACGCAACTTCTTCGGCCGCGACGAGATCTATGTGGAGAAGTACCTCACGTGGCCGCGCCACGTGGAGGTGCAGTTGGTCGGCGACAAGCACGGCAACTGTGTGTGGGTGTCCACGCGTGACTGCTCGGCGCAGCGCCGTCACCAAAAGCTCATCGAGGAAGCCCCCGCCCCGGGTCTGCCGCCGGGTGTGGAAGATGCGATGGGCGAGGCCGCCATCAAGGCCGCCAAGGCAGTCGGTTACTTCAACGCCGGAACCGTGGAGTTCATCTATCAGGACGGCGAGTTCTTCTTCCTCGAGATGAACACTCGTCTCCAGGTGGAGCACCCGGTCACCGAGGTGATCACTGGCATCGACCTCGTGGAGTGGCAGATCCGCGTGGCATCGGGCGAAGCACTGCCGATGACCCAGGCCGAGGTGGCTGCGCAGCGTCGGGGCCACGGCATCGAGATCCGCATCAACGCCGAGAACCCTGCGGGCGGCAAGTTCCTGCCGTCGCCCGGCAAGATCACCGCATTGCGCGCCCCCGACGGCTTCGGCGTCCGTTTCGATGCCGGCTACGAGGCCGGCGACGAAGTGAGCCAGTACTACGACAACCTCGTCGGCAAGTTGATCGTGTGGGGCAAGGACCGCCCCACGGCGATTTCCCGCACCATTCGCGCCCTGAACGAGATGACCGTCGAGGGTGTGGCCACCACGATCCCGGCCGACCTCGCGATTCTCGAGCATCCCGACTTCGCTGCAGTCACGCACTCCACCAAGTGGGTGGAGGAGCGACTCGATCTGTCGGGTATCGCTCCGGCCAAGAAGCCCGAGGCGGCAGGCGACGATGCTGCAGCGCTCGTCGAGCGGCGCACCACCGTCGAGGTGAACGGCAAGCGGTTCGACGTGAAGATGTGGGTGCCCGACACGCCGATGGTGGCGGCTGTTGCTGGTGCTGCTGCCGGCGGCGCCAAGAAGCCCGCGCGTTCGTCATCGGGCGGCGGTGCCGGTGGTGCGAGCGGCAGCGGTGACGTGGCCGTTCCCATGCAGGGCACCATCGTGAAGGTGTTGGTCGAGGTGGGCCAGACCGTCGAGGTGGGTCAACCCGTGGTGGTGCTCGAGGCGATGAAGATGGAGAACCAGATCAACGCCGAGAAGGCCGGAACGGTCAAAGAGATCAAGGTCGAAGCGGGCGCCAAGGTGGGTGCCGGCGACGTTGTGGTGATCATCGCCTAGCCACATCGAGCGGCCGGACGGGCGCGAGCCCCTCTGGGCTACTCGGCTGCCTCGGCCAGTGCCTCGCTGAGCGCGGGGTGCACCAGCAGACTCTCGACGATGTCGGTGACCTTCAGGTTTGCCGTCACGGCAAGCGCAATCACGCTGATGAGTTCTGCAGCCGCGCCACCCACGATGGATCCGCCGAGCACCACGCCCGTTGCCGGGTCCGAGATGATCTTCACGAAGCCGCGGGGATCGTTGTTGATGAGTGCCTTGGGTGTTGCCGAGAACGGCACCTTGGTCACACGGATCTTGCGCCCCGCCGCAAAGGCCTCTGCTTCGGCGAGTCCGACGTCGGCGATCTCCGGTTCGGTGAAGATGGCCGAGGCCGCCTTGTCGTAGTCGAGATGGCGGTGCTCACGGGTGTGCAGACCCATCACGTGTTCGGCAACCTTGCGCCCCTGCATCGACGCAACCGAGGACAGCGGCAACTTCCCACTCACGTCGCCGGCTGCATAGATGTGTGCCTGATTGCTCTGGCAGTGATGGTTGATGACGATGTACCCGTTGCGGTCCAGTTCCACACCGGCCGAATCGAGTCCAAGGCCGTCGGTGTTGGGAACCGATCCGATGGCGAGCACCGCGTGCGATGCGCGGATGATGCGGCCGTCGTCGCAGCGCACCAGCACACCACTCCCCTGCTCGTCGTCGACCCGGTCGATACCCACAGCGCGCGCGCCCTTGAGCAGGGTGACACCCCGACGGAGGAAGTCGTCCTCAAGCACAGCGGCGACCTCGGGGTCCTTGTTCGGGAGGACTTGTTGGCGCGACACCACCAGGGTGACCTTGCAGCCGAGCGACGCAAACATGTGCACGAACTCCACACCGGTGACGCCCGACCCGATTACCGCAATGTGCTCGGGCATGGTCTTGGGTGGGTAGCAGTCCCGGGTGGTGAGGATGCGGTCACTGTCGGGCTCGCACCAATCGGGGATGCGCGGGCGCGATCCCGTGCCGACCAGCAACGCATCGGCCTGCAACCGCTCGGTGCCCGCAACTGTCTGCACCTCGACCTCGTGCGGACCGAGCAGACGGGCCGAACCCATCACCATGCGCACGCCCTGGCTCTCGAGCAGACCCGAGATGCTGCTGCGCAGCCGACCCTTGATGCCCTCGATGCGCTCCTCGAGCGCACGCGGATCGATTTCTGCCTCGTGCTGTTCCAGACCCATGCCGCGCATCCGGCGGCTGAAGCTCATGGCGCCGCCCGTGGCGATCATGGTCTTGGACGGGATGCAGTCCCAGAGATGAGCCGCGCCACCGATGATGTCTCGCTCCACCACGGTGACCTCGGCGCCGAGACGTGCGGCATAGGTGGCAGCAGTGTTGCCGGCCGGGCCGCCGCCGATGATGACGAAGCGAAGAGGCACACCCCGAGGCTACCCCGCAAGGTAGCCTCGCTCCCTCGTGAGCGAACGCGTAGAAAGCCCCGACGGCGACGATGCCGACCACGCACACTCGGTACTGCAGACCGAGCGGGCCAAGCGCTTCGCCAAGGTGGACGATCTGCGCGGCGGCGGCACCGAGCCCTACCCCTACCGCTTCGACCGCACGCACACCCTGGCCGAACTTCGATCCGCATTCGGCGAGCTGGAACCGGGAACCGAGACCGAACAGCGGGTGTCGGTCGCCGGTCGGGCGATGCTCATCCGAGAACAGGGCAAGTTGATCTTCGCCACGCTCAAGGACCGCGACGGCGAGATCCAGTTGTTCGTCTCCCGGGCCGTGATCGGCGACGACGCCTTTGCCGGCTTCGCCGATCTCGATCTCGGCGACTGGGTGGGTGCACACGGAACGGTGATGACCACCCGCAAGGGCGAACTGTCGGTGAAGGTCGACGGGTTCGAACTCCTCTCCAAGGCAGTCCGGCCGATGCCCGACAAGTGGAAGGGGCTCACCGATGTGGACACCCGCTTCCGCCAGCGGTACGCAGACCTGATCGTCAACGATGACGCCCGGCGTACGTTCCGGGTGCGTCACGAGATGATCTCGAGCTTCCGCCGAACGCTTGCCGAGATGAGCTTCATCGAGGTGGAGACACCGGTGCTGCACGTGGAGGCCGGTGGAGCACACGCGCGGCCCTTCACCACCCACCACAACGCGCTGGACATGACCATGTACCTGCGCATCGCACTCGAATTGCACCTCAAGCGCCTCATCGTCGGCGGGATGGAGCGGGTCTACGAGATCGGGCGCGTCTTCCGCAACGAAGGGCTGTCGCCCCGCCACAATCCCGAGTTCACGATGATGGAGCTCTATCAGGCGTACGGCGACTACTCCGAGGTGATGAACATCACCGAGGAGCTCGTCCGTCGGGCGGCGCTCGACTGCCTCGGGACCACCGTGGTCGATATCAACGGCACCGAGTGCGACCTCGCCGACCCGTGGCCGCGGCATCGCATGATCGACCTCGTCTCGGAAGGCACTGGTGTCGACGTCCACCCGTCCATGCCGATCGACGCACTGCGCGCACTTGCTGCATCGCACGGCAGCAAGGTGGAGGTCCACTGGACTGCCGGCAAGTTGATCGACGAACTCTTCGAGGCAACAGTCGAGCAGTCGCTGATCCGGCCCACCTTCGTCACCGGACATCCCGTGGACATCTCGCCCCTGGCGCGGCGCGACCGGAACGATCCCTACCTGACCGAACGCTTCGAGTTGTTCGTGGGCACACGGGAACTGGCCAACGGATACAGCGAGTTGAACGATCCACGCGAGCAACGACTTCGCTTCGAGGAGGAGCAACTCTCCAAGGAGCAGGGAAACCTCGAGGCCGGAACGGTGGACGAGGATTATCTCCGGGCGCTCGAGTACGGCATGCCGCCCACGGGCGGCCTCGGCATCGGCATGGATCGCCTCGCGATGCTGCTCGCCGGAGTGACCTCGATCCGCGAGGTCATCTTGTTCCCGACGCTGCGCCCGGAACAGTCCTGACGTTGGGTCCGTACGGCGAGACCGGCCGATCGCCGGGGCGCCTACTGACCGCGGCGCCTATTGACCGGGGCGATAGACGCCGAACACCTCGCGCAACGCGTCGCTCACCTCGCCGAGCGTTGCGTGTGCGCGCAGCGCCTCTTTCATGGGGTACAGCACGTTCTGGGTGCCTCGCGCTGCGGCCTTGAGTTCATCGAGTCGGGCCGCCACCGCCGCAGCGTCACGATTCGTCTTGAACTCCCGAAGTCGGGCCACCTGACCGCGCTCGAGTGCCGGGTCGATCGCCTGCAGATCGGGTTCCACTTCCTCCGAGACGGTGAACTTGTTGACGCCCACGATGACGCGCTCGCTGTCATCGATCGACTTGGCGTACTCGTACGCAGCCTGCTCGATCTCGTCCTGCTGGTACCCGGCCTCGATCGCCGCCACGGCACCGCCCATCTCGTCGATCTTGTGGATGTACTCCCACGCGAGTTTCTCGATCTCGTCGGTGAGCGTCTCGACGAGGTAGGAGCCAGCCAACGGATCGGGGGTATCGGCGATTCCGCTCTCGTAGCCGATGATCTGCTGCGTGCGCAGCGCGATCTGGGCCGAGCGTTGCGTCGGCAGCGCGAGGGCCTCGTCGAATCCGTTCGTGTGGAGCGACTGGGTACCGCCCATCACGGCTGCCATCGACTGGACCGCCACGCGCACGATGTTGTTCTCGGGCTGCTGGGCGGTGAGCGTCGAGCCGCCTGTCTGGGTGTGGAAGCGGAGCAGTTTGGATGCTTCCTTCTTGGCACCGAACCGCTCGGTCATGAGCCGGTACCAGATGCGGCGCGAGGCGCGGAACTTGGCGACTTCCTCGAAGAAGTGATTGTGGGCGTTCCAGAAGAAGCTCAGGCGCGGCGCGAAGTCGTCTACTCCGAGTCCGGCGGCAACCGCAGCGTCCACGTAGGCGATGCCGTTGGCGATCGTGAAGGCGATCTCTTGGGCGGCGGTGGAGCCCGCCTCACGGATGTGGTAACCCGAGATCGAGATGGTGTTCCACTTCGGCACGTGCTTCGAGCAGTACTCGAAGATGTCGGTAATCACCCGCATGCTCGGGCGCGGCGGATACACGTAGGTTCCGCGCGCGATGTACTCCTTCAACAGGTCGTTCTGGATGGTGCCGCTGATGGCGGAGGCGGGAACACCCTGCTCCTCGGCCACCAATTCGTACATGAGCAGCAGCACGGCGGCCGTGGAGTTGATGGTCATCGAGGTGGTGACCTTGTCGAGCGGGAGATCCTTGAGCAGGAGTCGCATGTCGGCGATCGAGTCGATCGCCACGCCCACCTTGCCCACTTCGCCCTCGGCACGCGAGTGGTCCGAGTCGTAGCCCATCTGCGTGGGCAGGTCGAAGGCGCAACTCAGACCGGTCTGGCCGGCATTGAGCAGAAACTTGAAGCGCTCGTTCGTGGCCTCTGCGGTACCGAAGCCTGCGTACTGGCGCATGGTCCACAACTTGCCGCGGTACATCGTGGGGTACACGCCTCGCGTGTACGGAGGTTGACCCGGCAGGCCGAGTCGCTCCGCAGGGTTCCAGCCGGCCAGATCATCGGCGGTGTAGACGGCCTTGATCTCGATGCCCGAATCGGTGCGCTTCACGTCATCTGTCACGTGACCAGCGTACTCAGGGGGTCGAAGGTCCCCTCCAACCGAACCCTGCGGCCCTACGGCCGTTCGACAGCATCTTCGTACCGTGGCCCGATGAAGATCCGCGCCCGCACCGGCTCTGCCGCGCTCCTCATCGCCCCGTTCGTCATCGCGCCACTCCTGGCGGTGTCGTCGTGCTCCGGCGACGCACCCGATGCAGCGCCAACGACAGCACCGGCAACCACTGCGGGTACCACCGTTGCGCCCACCATGGCTCCGGTTCCACCGGGCGACATCATTGCGACAGCACTCACCGCCGTGAACTTCACGACGCTGGCCGGCATGGTCTACGACGCGGGTCTGGTCGAGACCCTGCGCAGCGCTGGGCCCTTCACCGTGTTCGCACCGAGCAACGATGCCTTCGCCAAGCTGCCCACCGACGTGCTCCGGTCGGTGCAGAACGACCCCAAGACGCTCACCACGGTGCTCACCTTTCACGTGGTGCCCGGCCGCTTCACGCTCGACGACCTTCGGTCGATCGCGGACGGATCGGGCCGTGTGCCCACTGTTGCGGGGATCGACCTCACCGTGACCCGCTCCGGTGACGACGTCTCGGTGAACGGCGTACGGATCGCCACGGGCGACATCGAGGCGAGCAACGGTGTGATCCATATCGTCACCGATGTCCTCGTGCCTCCTGCGCGTTGATGCGCGGGCCCGCCGTCGAGGCGGACCACACCTCCCAACAGTGACCTCCGGGGCGCTCGGCTGTGCAACCATGTCGGCGTGACCCAACGAACCGTTGACCTCGCGGCCCTCGAGCGAGTCCAACAGCGCATCCTGTGGCTCGCAGTTCGCATGGTGGATCACGCCAATCGCGAGCGTCCAGCCGGCGAGATCAAAGTCGGTGGACACCAAGCATCGACGGCCTCGATGGTGGGCATCATGACCTCGCTGTGGTTCGGTCACCTGTCGGGCGACGACAAGGTGGCGGTCAAGCCGCACGCCTCACCCGCCTATCACGCCATCAAGTACCTCACTGGCGAACTCGACCGCTCGTATCTCACGCGACTGCGTTCCTTCGGCGGCTTGCAGGCGTACCCGAGTCGCACGAAGGATCCCGACGTCGCCGACTTCTCCACCGGTTCGGTCGGACTCGGCGTGGTGGCGCCGTTGTTCGCTGCGGCAACGCGCCGATACGTCGAGCACCACTTCGGCCCGCGCACGCAACGCCCCGCCCGCTTCATCTCGCTCGTGGGCGACGCGGAGCTCGACGAGGGCAACGTCTGGGAGGCAGTCGCGGACCCCGCGCTGCAGGGTCTGGGAAACGTCATGTGGATCGTCGATACGAACCGCCAGAGCCTCGACCGCGTCGTTCCCGACCAGAAGGTGAAGAAGGTGCAGGGATTCCTGCGTGATGCGGGCTGGCACGTGGTGGAGGCCAAGTACGGCCGCAACCTGCAGGCCGCCTTCGCAGGTGAGCACGGCGATGCGCTCAAGGCCCACATCGAGCAGATGTCGAACGAGCGTTATCAGTCGCTCTTCGCTCTGCGCGGCCCCGAACTGCGGGAGCGCTTCCTCGGCGATGCCGATGCCGCAGTGCTCCGATGGGCATCCGACATCGACGACGATCGACTTGCTCCCCTTGTTCAGAATCTCGGCGGGCACGATCTGGCAGTGCTCCTCGATGCGTACCGCGAGTGCGATGCGGTCACCGACCGACCGAGCGTGGTGTTCGCCTACACCATCAAGGGATGGGGGTTGCCGATCGCCGGGGACCCGCTCAACCACGCCGCCCTGCTGAGCGCCGAGCAGATCAATGACCTCCGGAGTCGTTGCGGACTCGACACCACCACCGAGTGGGATCGCTTTGCACCCGGGACCCCCGAGGCTGCGATCTGCGGAGAGACGGGTGGCGAGCTGAACAACGTGCCGCGCCCACCGAGACCGCGTCCGCCGATCCCGGTCGAGCTCGAGCCGGCCGAGATCGGACTCGTGGCAGGACGCGCCGTGTCCACCCAGGACGCATTCGGACGCATCCTGGCTGCACTCGCGAGTCGCAAGGAGATCGCCGAGCGTCTCGTGACCACATCTCCTGATGTCAGCGTCTCGACCAATCTCGGCGGCTGGATCAACAAAGTCGGCGTGTTCAGCCCCGACGAGCAGCCCGACTTCCTCGGCGACGGCCGCCTGTTGCGCTGGAAGCAGTCACCCACAGGGCAGCACATCGAGCTCGGCATCAGCGAGATGAACCTGTTCTTGCTGTTGCACGCCCTGGGCCTCGGCCACGAACTCCACGACACCCACCTGCTGCCCGTCGGCACGGTGTACGACCCGTTCGTGTGCCGCGGACTCGACGCGTTGATCTACGCGCTCTACAACGGAGCGCGCTTCGTGGTGGTCGGCACACCATCGGGTATCACGCTGGCCCCCGAGGGCGGGGCCCACCAGAGTTCCATCACCTCATCGATCGGTACCGAGTTGCCGGGAATCTCCACCTGCGAACCTGCCTACGCGCGTGCGCTCGACTGGATCCTGTGCGACGGCCTCGACCGACTCAGCCGCGATACCGATGATGGCGGCGAGAGCCTGTATCTCCGACTGTCGACCCGGCCCGTCGACCAAGCACCGTTCGACGCTGCAGTTGCCGCACTGGGGACTGATGCACTGCGCGCTGCGGTGCTGCGCGGCGGCTATCGACTGCTCGACGACCCCACGCCCGATGTCGTACTTGCATCGTGCGGACCCGTAGTACCCGAAGCACTTGCCGCCGCCGAGGCACTGCGGTCCGAGGGGGTCGCAGCACGGGTGGTGGAACTCACGAGCGCCGATCGACTCTTCCACGAATGGCGCGCATCGCTCCGGAATGCCGCACGACACGGCGAGCAGGCCGAACGGTCGCCGCACATCTGGTCGTTGCTCGATCCCGGGGTGCCCATCGTGTCGGTGCACGATGCGTCGTCGCACTCGCTCGCCTGGATCGGGTCCGCTGTCGGGAGCCGCATGGTGCCGGTGGGCGTGGATGCCTTCGGTCAGTCGGGCAGCATCGCCGAGTTGTACGGCGCATTCGATCTGCTCCCCGACCAGATCGTGAATGCCGCGCTCGTTGCGCTGGGCTGAGACCCAGATAGCGACCGGCGTGCAGTCCCCGCCACAATGGGGCCGTGGATCTGCGCCGCCTGCTCGACCTCACGCCCCACGGCGCAGACACCTTCGTGGGCACCGGACCGCGCTACCACTGGGGCGGGCTCTACGGCGGTCAGATCGTTGCCCAGGCCCTCCGTGCCACCGCGATGACCGTTGATGACGGCTTTGCTGTGCATTCGCTGCGCGCCTATTTCATCCGACGGGGCGACCACACCGAGCCGATCCGATTCGAGGTGGACCGACTGCGCAACGGCACCGGCTTCGCCACCCGGCGTGTGGTGGCGAGGCAGGCGAACGGAGCCATCCTGAATCTCGAGGCCTCCTTCCAGCGCGAGCAGCCCGCTCCCGATGTGGAGACCATCTCCATGCCCGCAGTGCCGCCGCCCGAGTCGATCACCGAGGACTCCTGGACGCCGTCGTTCCTGCGGGCCGTGATTCCGGCAGCCGATCTTCCCGATGACGGACGCAGCGGCGCAGGCCGCTCGGCGATGTGGATGCGAGCGAGCGCGCCACTCGGCGACGACCAACTGGTGCACCGATGTGCAGTGGCCTACATGAGCGACGACCTGCCCACCGAGGCGGTGGTACGCGCTCACCCGAACGCTCCCGACGTCTGGGCCGACTTCGACACCAACTGGTTCTCGGCAAGCCTGGACCACAGCATGTGGTTCCACCGTCCCGTACGGGCCGACGATTGGCACCTCTACGACTTCACCTGCCTCACCTACTCGGGCGGACGGGGCCTCACGCTCGGCCACGTCTTCACCCGTGAGGGCGTGCACGTGGCGACCGTGACCCAAGAAGTTCTCGTACGCGAACGCCGCTGATCGCTGCGCCATAGTCTGAGCCCATGACCACCACCGAGCGACCCACCGGACTCACCAACGCCGCCATGGGGCCCGCTGGATTCACCCTGACCGGGCCGCCCACGTTCGACACGGTCGAGGAGGAGCGCACGTACCGCAAGCAGCGTCTCGCCGGCGCACTGCGCGTGTTCGGTCGGCTCGGCTTCGGTGAAGGCGTCGCCGGCCACATCACCGTGCGAGACCCCGAGTTGACCGATCACTTCTGGGTCAACCCGTTCGGTCTGAGTTTCCGTCACATGCGCGTGAGCGACCTGCTGCTCGTCAACCACCACGGTGAAGTGGTGCACGGAAACGCACCGGTGAACCGCGCCGCGTTCGTGATCCACTCGGCCATCCACCAAGCCCGGCCCGACGTGGTCGCTGCCGCTCACGCTCACTCGGTTCACGGCAAAGCGTGGGCCTCGCTCGGACGGCCTCTCGATCCGATCACCCAAGATGCCTGCATCTTCTACGAGGACCACGTGGTCATCGAGGCGCAGGGCGGCGCCGTGGTGTTCGAGGCCGGTGCAGGCCACGAACTCGCCGCCGCATTCGGTTCGGGCAAAGCCGCGATCCACCAGAACCACGGTCTGTTCACCGTGGGCCAGAGCGTGGACGAAGCAGCGTTCTGGTTCATCAGCATGGAACGCTCGTGCCAGGCGCAGTTGCTGGCAGAAGCCGCCGGAACCCCGAAGCTCATCAAGCACGAGATGGCTACCTACACCCGCGAACAGACCGCGTTCCCGTTGGCCGGATGGTTCTCGTTCCAACCGCTGTGGCAGGAGATCACTCGGACCGACCCCGAACTGTTCGACTGAGCGAACGGCGCTGAACGGTCAGCCGACGGCGGGAGCAGGCGCCTGCGTCGGCGGAACCCCGACGGTTGCGGGGATCCCGAGGCTTGCCGCCGTGCCCGGTCGACGGAGTTTCCACACGAAGCCGTCGTAGAACACGTGCAGCCCACCGAAGAACAGCACGAGCCAGGCGTAGAACTGCCCGTCGAACCATCCGATGGTGACGACCGAGACGGCAACCATTGCCGCGAGGTACGACGTGTAGACAACCGCGCGACGACGTCGGGTCTGCACTGCCCGGATCACGGCCACCGGATCACCGGTTGCTGCTCGTTTGCGCAGGCTCGCATCCACGATCACGAAGTACTCGAGTGCATGCGCCGAGATATACGACACGAAGCCCGCGGCCGGATCCACCATGATCGCGAGCACCAGACCGAACGTGGCTCCCACATAGAGATACTTCGGCGCCGATCGCTGCGCAGGCGCAAGACGTCGCTGGGCGAGCAGCCAACGAACCGTGAACACCACGGCCACCACGGCACCCACCACCAGCAGTGCCCGTGCCGGACCTCGCAGGTCGTACAGCACCTCGAGCCCGCGCTTGTTGCGCGCACCGAACCCGAGGTTGTCGGCCATCTTGGGCAGGTTCACGAACGACGGCAGCCACAAGAGCGCAAACACGAGCCACGAGATGTACATGGGCTTCTCGATCCGCCCGAGGTCGTCGCCCACCTTGCGGCCGTAGATGCGCGTGAGTCCGTAGCGCTGCATCAGCGTGTGCTCGGCGTTCCAGAGCGCGGCAACGATCGCCACCGCGGTGAGACTCCAGAACATGCCGACGGTGACCAGCACGGCGAGCACCACGGGGGTGACCAGATACAGCCGACGATGATGCCGATACTGCACCGGATCCCCGTAGACGAGGCCCATGGTGAGCGGTTGATGGGCGAAGGAGATCACGAACCCGATCGCCATGAGCGCCGGCACGAGATCACCGTGTCCCTCGGCGAGGTGCACCACCACGAAAATGGGCAGCCACAGCCAAGCGAGCACCGCATCGGTGAGTGGCCCGTGGATCCATTGGGTTCGCGTCGTCATGACACCGAAGTCCGATCTGCAGGCGTCGACGTGCGATCAGTACCCCACACGGACGCGTCGCCCCCACTGCGCATACCACAGCATCTTCGCATACCCCGTTCGGGCCAGCGAGGCCCGGACCACGGCAGTGCGAGCACTGCGTTCAGTCGTGGGCCATCCAGGGCGCACACAGCCCATCGAGTTCACGAACCTCGATGCGGTCCCGGTTCTCCCACGTCACTGGATTGCTCGGATCACGTCGGAGGTTGAACGTACGGAACGACATCTCGAGGGTGTCGATGGCAAGGATGCGCCCACGCAACGAGTCGCCGAGACCCAAGATGAGCTTGATGGTCTCGAGGGCCTGGATGGAACCGACGATGCCGGGCAGTACGCCCAGCACACCGGCCTCGGCGCACGAGGGCGCAAGTTCGGCGGGCGGAGGTTCGGGGACCATGTCACGGTACGTGGGGCCGTTCTTCGGGTCGAAGACACTGACCATGCCCTCGAAACGGAAGATCGAACCGTGCACCACCGGGATGCCCAGCTTCACACTGGCGTCGTTGAGCAGGTAGCG
>JAFMJD010000025.1 GCA_017853685.1 Actinomycetota bacterium
TGCGCTTGTCCTCGGCACCGATCGCCATGTCGAAGCGGATGATCTCCTCGGCCGACACCGAGAAGTCGTCGTTGCGCCAGACCACGAAGGTGAAGTAGGAGTTCAGATCGTCCACCGGCGTGGAGCACAGCAGCAGGATGTGATTGAGACCCGTGTGGTATTGGATCGTGCTGCGCACGGTGAACGGCAGGTTGAACCCGGTGGTCATGCGGCGGTGCACCACCGAATCCTCCTGGCCGGTCACCAGTGATCCGAGGTTCTGGTTGTTGGCATCCACCTCGTAGCCGAAGCCGAAGAAGTCGCCGTCGAGCCGTTCGAGGTTCACGTGCTGCACCACGGTGTCCTGTGCGCGTCCGAAGGTGCCGGTGTGCACGAACGGGAAGTGCGACAGATCGCAGAAGTTGTCGGTGAGCCTGCCCGCCGAGGTCTTCCACAGTTCCACCGGCGTGTTGATGCGACGGTACGAGGGGTCTTCGTCCTCCACGATCTTGGGGATGTCGGCCTTGGGTTGGCCGGGGCACAGCCACACGAGGCCGTAACGATCGGCAACCTCCACCGGTGTGAGGTGCGCACGCGGCGGCACCGGTGTTCCTGCGGGCGCCGACGGCACCAGCACGCACTGGCCACGACCGTCGAACTGCCACCCGTGATACGGACACTCGAGGCAACCGTTCTTCACCGTGCCCGGCGACAGCGGCGACTCACGGTGTGGGCAACGGTCCCGTGCGGCACTCACACCGCCGTCGGCGTTGCGCCACAGCACGAACTCCTCACCCAGCACCTTTACCGGAACCGGTTCGCCGAGGATGTCCACGGTGCGCGCCACCGGGTACCAGTACTGCTTCAGGATCGCCTTGTCACACAGGGTGCTTTCCATGGCCCGAGACTAGCCAAGTCGGTGCGGCCGGTTCCCCGGCCCGACCCGCACCGCGCCATTTCCCGGGTCAGTGATCGTGGCGCAGGTGGTGGCCGAGTACGTCCATGCCGAAGTCGCCGAGCGGATCACGCCACACCGAATGGATGTGGTTCACGTTGTTCTGCGCGTTGTCGTACTCCACCAACAGTCGCTCACCGGTGATGCGGTAATAGTGCGCCTGCCCACGCTCGAGCCCACCGGCCCATGCGAAATGCAGACCATGCAGGCCCGATCCTGCGTACTTGGCGGCCTCGGCCTCGGCCACCTCGTCGGGCATCCGGCCGATGTAGGTGTCGAGCAGTGCCCGCAGGATCTCGTGGCTCGACGCCGACAGATCGGCTGCACGCACACCAGCAGGGGTGTCGCTCAGGCGCAGTGCCTCGAGATGTTCGGGGCCGAAGCCGATCTGTGCCTCCTCGGCACGCGTGCGCTTCACGAGTGCCTCGGCGATCTCGGCGGGGAACTCGGTGCGCCAGATCTGCGACAGATCCCGCGGTGTGTCGCCGGCCTGCACCTGCGCGCGGTTCCCGCCCACGATGTCGAGTGGTGCGCTCGGGCTGATGAGTGCACGGTGCAGCGCCGCTTCGTCGAGCGAACGGACCAGTTCGCGCCCGAGGTCTTCCACTGCGGCCAATGGTCGCAACACGTGCCCACCGAGCACATGGCTGTCGGCGGGGTCTGCGCCGAGGAAGCAGGGTGTGGTTGCGGTGAGCACCCCGTTCACCACCAGATGGTTGATGCTCACGTGATGCCCGCCGAAACGCCATGACCACGTGGTGTCGGCGCCCGGTGTCCCAAAGACGCGCAGGTAATACATCTCGGTGTCACGTCCACGGTCTCGGCCGCCGACGTTGAGCCGGAAACCCTCTTGCAGGTCGAGGATGTTCTCGAGCCCCATGATGGTGGACACCGTGATGTAGCCGGCACGGGACAGGCCCGAGGCCAGCAACTGCATGGCGAGGCGTTGCTGGCGACCCGACATGGCTCGCAGCGGGAGGCCGCCGTGATCGGTGGGTGTGTAGAACCACAACCGTCGCTCGTCATCGGCCGGGAACGACCACGAGCCCAGTGCGCGTTGTTCGGCGTCGAGTTCGTCGAGCCACGCAGTGGCGAACTCGGCCATACGCGCTGCAACTGCGGATGCCACATCCGCACACTACTGCGATGACCACTAGTGTCCGGGACGTGGGGACATCGCTGGTACGGGTTGCAGTGGCGCACGGCGTCGCAACCATCACGCTGGACTCCCCCGAGAACCGCAACGCGCTGTCCACCCGACTCGTCGCCGATCTGCACACCGCGCTCGACCGCGCCGAACAGTCCGATGTGCGCGTGATCGTGCTCGACCATGTGCCGCCCGCGTTCTGTGCCGGAGCAGACCTGCGGGAACGCACCACCACCGGCACACCCACCACAGCCAGTGGGCCCAACCCGATGGCGAGCGCCATGCAACGCCTCCGGGACGCGGCGCAACCCACCATCGCCGCGGTGCGCGGACCCGCGCGAGCAGGCGGCATCGGGCTCATGGCCAGTTGCGATCTCGTGGTGGTCCGTCCCGAGGTGGACTTTGCCTTCACCGAGGTGCGCATCGGTGTGGCCCCGGCCATCATCTCGGTGCCCATCCTGCGCCGCGTGGGTTGGTCGGCCATCGCTGCACCGTTCCTCACGGGCGAGCGTTTCGACGCAGCCGAGGCGCGTCGTATCGGCCTCGTCACACACGTGACCGACGATGTCGACGGCGAGGTCGCCCGACTGTGCGACGGCGTGCGCAAGGGCGGACCCGTTGCCGTGGCTGCCACGAAGCAGTTGTTGCACCGCAATCAGGCCCAGGCATTCGACGAAGCCCTCACCGAAATGTCAGCGCTCTCGGACTCGTTGTTCCGATCCGACGAGGGCATGGAAGGCATGCGCTCATTCCTCGAGAAGCGCCTTCCCCGCTGGAACGAGGAGCGCTGATCCATGCCGGTTCTCCCCGATCGCATCGACGAGCGTTCCGAGGCCTACCGCACCAATCGGGCGGCGCTGCAGGGTCTGCTCCAGCAGCATGACGAACTGCTGGCCCAGGTGTTGGGTGGCGGTGGCCCGCAGTACGTCGAACGCCACCGCAAGCGCGGCAAACTGCTGGCGCGCGAACGGATCGAGTTGCTCGTGGACGCAGACTCACCGTTCCTCGAGTTGTCCCCGCTGGCCGCATGGGGCACCTCGTTCCCCACTGGAGCGAGCCTCGTCACCGGCATCGGTGTGGTGGAGGGCCGCGAGTGCGTCATCATCGCGAACGACCCCACCACACGTGGCGGTTCCACCAACCCCATCGGGCTGAAGAAGAACCTGCGCGCCATGGAGATCGCGCGAGAGAACCGACTGCCGCTCATCAACCTCGTCGAGTCCGGCGGCGCCGACCTGCCCACCCAGTCCGAGATCTTCATCCCCGGTGGCCGCAACTTCCACAACCTCACCGAACTGTCGGCGATGGGCATACCCACCGTCGCACTCGTCTTTGGCAACTCCACGGCGGGCGGCGCGTACGTGCCCGGCATGAGCGACTACATCGTGATGATCGATGGCCGCTCGAAGGTCTTTCTCGGTGGACCACCGCTCGTGAAGATGGCAACCGGCGAGGAGAGCGACGACGAGTCGCTCGGTGGCGCCAGCATGCATGCACGCGTGAGCGGGCTCGCCGACTACTTCGCCGTCGACGAACGCGATGCCATCCGTCTCGGACGCCAGATCGTGCGGCGGCTCGGCCACCGCAAGCTCGGTCCCGGGCCCACCGGTCCGGGCACGCCGCCCCGGTACGACCCCGAGCAGTTGCTGGGCATCCCGTCGGCCGATCTGCGCGTGCCGTTCGACCCACGAGATGTGCTGGCCCGTGTGGTGGACGACTCCGACTTCGACGAGTTCAAGCCGCTGTACGGAACGTCGCTCGTCACCGGGTTCTGCGAGATCATGGGCTACCCGGTGGGTGTCCTCGCCAACCATCACGGTGTGCTGTTCAACGAGGAGGCCGAGAAGGCCGCACAGTTCATCCAACTCGCCAACCAGTCCGACACACCCTTGGTGTTCCTCCAGAACACCACCGGCTACATGGTGGGCAAGGACTTCGAGCAGCGCGGCATCATCAAAGACGGCGCAAAGATGATCAACGCCGTGAGCAATTCGAAGGTGCCGCACCTCACCGTGAACCTCGCCGCGTCGTACGGCGCAGGCAACTACGGCATGTGCGGCAGGGCATACGGGCCACGAATGTTGTTCACGTGGCCCAATGCAAAGACTGCAGTGATGGGGCCCGCCCAACTCGCGGGCGTCATGTCCATCGTGGCGCGCGAATCTGCTGCTTCGATGGGCAAGCCGTTCGACGAAGAGGCCGACGCAGCGATGCGCGCTGCGGTGGAGGAACAGATCGAGCGGGAGTCGCTTGCGTTGTTCATGACCGGACGTCTCTACGACGACGGACTACTGGATCCGCGTGATACCCGTACGGTGCTGGGCATGTGCCTCTCGGCGGTGCACACCAACGAGGTGGCGGGCCAGCGCGGCTACGGCGTGTTCCGCATGTAGCCGACTCGGCCGCGGTGTCGATGGGCAAGTGCCCGACCCACCCGCCGACCCAGCAGGAACACCCCACGTCGGCGTTCGCCACGCCCACGACCGAGCACCATGAGCCGCGCCGGACCCGCAAGCGACCGCACCCATCGGCCCCACCCGGCCCACTCGGGCATGACCATCTCACCGCCGCGCCCGTACCGGACGGCCTGACGCCACAGCGCACGAACTGTCGTGCGGAACCGATAGTGGAGCAACGCGTCAGCGGCGAAGGTGAGTTCGTACCCGCGTGACGCAAGCCGCAGGCACCATTCGAGATCCTCCCCCGCAAATCCGTCGAGCGCTTCGTCGAAGGGGCCCACCTCATCGAGAACCGACCGCCGAACGCCGAGCGATCCCGCACCTGCCGTCGGCACACCGTGGGTGTGGGCGAGACCCTCGGTCTGGCTGGCCGGTCGCACGTGCTGTCGCCAGCCGGGATTGAGCGTCGTCACATCCACCCGGGCCCCGACGGCCGGTGCGTACTCGAGCGCGCGGCGCATCGCGGCGACATAGCCGGGTGCGACCACATCGTCATCGTCGACGAACAACAGCACATCGCCACGTGCACGTTCGATCCCGCGATTACGCGCATACGCGGCACCCGCGCGTCCATCGGCACGCTCGACGACGAGATCGAGTCGACCAGACCAGGACGTCGCCAGCTCATCGAGGTCCACGGTGCTGTGATTCGCCACGAGTACCACTTCGAATTCGAGGTCAGCGCGCTGGCCGGCAAGCGCCGCGAGTTGGTCGTCCAGGAATCGGCCGTCGTTACACGTGGGAATCACCACCGAGAGCATGCGGTAACCGCCCCGACCCACCGGGTCAGGCAAGTGATGCGTACGACGCGAGCAACAGGCTCGCACCGCGATCGTCGCCGAGCGTGCCGTCGCCCATGCGGTTCATCACGTAGGCGAAGGTCATCCGACTGTCGAGGTCGTTGACGCACAACGACCCACCCCATCCGCCCCAGAAGCACGCTCCGGGTCCGCCAATGGGCATGTCCGGCGTGGGCAGGCCGTAGCCGAGGCCGAAGCGGATCGGCACGCCGAGCACGAGGTCGGGCCCGTAGCTCTGCTCCTCGAACACGCGGCGGCATGTGGCTTCCGAAAGGAATTGCTTGCCGTCGAGCGTGCCGCCGTGCGAGAGCAGCGACTGCACCCGCGCCACCGAGCGCGCGTTTCCGTGCCCGTTGGCTGCAGCGCTCTCGCAGCGGCGCCACTGCACGCTGTGCGACATGCGCGCGTCCATCGGCGGGTTCATGAAGGTGCGGGCCGCCACGCTGGTGGGATCGAGCTCGGGAGGCAGACCGGCCTCGGCGGGGATCACGAGTGCCACTCGGTCGTCGCAGGACGCCGGCGTACCGATGTGGAAGTCGGCGCCGAGCGGACCGGCGAGTTCCGCGGCGAAGAAGGTGCCGAGCGATTGGCCGGTCACACGCTTCACCAGTTCGCCGATGAGATAGCCCTGGCTCACGGCGTGGTAGCCCGAACCGCTGCCGGGCTTCCACCACGGCGCTTGTGCAGCGAGGAGCGTTGCGCACTTGTCGTGGTCCCACAGATCGGCTTCGGTGACCGGCTCCTGCCATCCAGACAGACCCGCGCCGTGCGACAGGAAGTGGCTCACGAGCACGTCGGCCTTGCCGTTCGCCGCGAACTCGGGCCAGTAACGGGCAACCGGCGCGGCCGGATCGAGTTCACCGCGGTCGATG
This sequence comes from Actinomycetota bacterium, assembly GCA_017853685.1. Taxonomy (GTDB): domain Bacteria; phylum Actinomycetota; class Acidimicrobiia; order Acidimicrobiales; family Ilumatobacteraceae; genus WLJO01. The sequence goes on from JAFMJD010000025.1 coordinate 6,213, forward strand.
AGCAGCAGACAGCTGAGTGCCATCATCGTCTTGGTGGTGGACCACACATTGATGATGGTGTCCCGCTCCCACGGCCGGGTCTGCCCCATGTCGGTGTGTCCGCCCCAGAGGTCTACCTCGGTGACGCCGTCCACGACGAGGCACACACTGGCGCCGCGCTCGAAGCCGCGCTCGAAGTTGGCGGCGAATGCATCTCGCACTGCGGCAAAGCGATCCGAGCACGTTCCGTGAATCTCCAGCATGGCACCATGCTCTCACACGCGCTTCGGGCCCGCCCCCCAGCCACAGGTCTAAGGTCTGGGGCGTGGGGAACGAGACACCGGTCTGGGCGCGACAGTGATCCGCAAGGTGCTGATCGCGAACCGCGGCGAGATCGCCCGGCGCATCGCTGCAACGTGCCACTCGCTCGGGGTGCAGGTGGTGGCCGTCCACAGTGACGCCGATTCTGATTCCCTGTACGTGCGCGAGGCGAACGAGCGCGTGCGGCTCGCAGGGACTGCTCCCGCCGACACGTATCTGCGTGCCGACCTGTTGATCGATGCCGCCATTCGCTCGGGAGCCGACGCCATCCATCCCGGCTATGGCTTTCTCGCCGAGAACGCTGCCTTTGCCCGCGCGGTGATCGATGCGGGACTCGTGTGGGTGGGACCGCCGCCCGGTGCGATGGCGGCGATGGGTTCCAAGGTGGAGTCCAAGCGTCTGATGCGCGAAGCCGGCGTGCCCGTCCTCCCCGAGGGTCCCGAGGCGGGGTTCCCGGCGCTCGTGAAGGCGTCTGCAGGTGGCGGGGGGCGTGGCATGCGCATCGTGCGCTCCGCCGACGAACTGCAGGCCGCGGTGGCGGCCGCCGAGCGCGAGGCCGAGGCCGCTTTCGGCGACGGCACCGTCTTTGTCGAGCGGTACGTGGAGCGCGGACGCCACATCGAGATCCAGGTGTTCGCCGACACGCACGGCAACTGCGTGTCGCTGTTCGAACGTGAGTGCTCGATCCAGCGACGCCACCAAAAGATCGTCGAGGAGTGTCCGTCGCCCGCGGTCCACGAAGCACTGCGCGCGCAGATGAGCGCGGCTGCTGTCGCCGCCGCACGGGCGGTGGACTACGTGGGGGCAGGCACGGTGGAGTTCCTGCTCGCACCCGACGGCGCGTTCTACTTCCTCGAGATGAACACGCGGCTCCAGGTGGAGCACCCGGTGACCGAACTGGTGACGGGACTCGACCTCGTGGCGCTGCAGATCGCAGTGGCCGAGGGCGCGCCGTTGCCAGAGACAGCGCTGCAGCCCACGCTGCATGGTCATGCCATCGAGGTGCGACTGTGCGCGGAGGATCCCGCCGCCGGTTATCTCCCCCAGACCGGAACGCTGCACCGGGTGGAGTTCGCCACTGCGCCACACGTGCGCGTGGACACCGGGGTGGCCGATGGGTCTGTAGTGCCGCCGTACTACGACTCGATGCTTGCCAAGGTGATCGCCTGGGCACCCACACGTGACGGCGCAGCACGCCGACTGGCGGGCGCGATGCGCACCGCACGGCTGCACGGTGTCGTCACCAATCGGGATCAACTGGTGCTGGTGCTCGAGCATCCCGAGTTCCTCGCAGGCAACATCGACACCGGCTTCCTCGAACGGTTCCCGTGCATCGAGCCACTCGTGCACGACCCCGTTCCCGCAGCGGTGGCAGCCGCGCTCGCACTGCAGGCCGAACGACGTGGCCGTGCCGCCACGTTGGCGCACGTTCCCTCTGGATGGCGCAATGTGCCCGCACACGATCAGACGGTGTCGTTCACTGCGGCCGATGGCCGGACCGTGGGCGTGGGGTACCGGATGGATCGTTCGGGACAGGTGGTGTCGGTGACCGTCGACGCGCAACCCAGTGGCATCACGGTGTCGAACGCCTCACCCGACTCGGTCGTGCTCGAGGTAGATGGCGTGAGCAGCGTGTACCGCGTCGCTGTTTCCGGTTCCCGGGTAGACGTCGACGGCCCGACCGGGCCGTGCACGCTGCACGAGGTGGATCGGTTCCCGCTCCCCGACGCTGCCGGTGCCGCCGGTTCGCTCGCAGCCCCGATGCCCGGGGCAGTGCTGCGGGTGCTCGTGGCCGTGGGTGATGCTGTGGTCGCCGGGCAACCACTGGTGGTACTCGAGGCGATGAAGATGGAGCATCAGGTGCTTGCGCCCGACGACGGAACCGTCACCGGTGTGCTCGTCGAGGCAGGCGATCAGGTTGCAACGGGTCAGACACTGCTCACCGTGGACGGAACATCATGAACACTGCGAGGGGAACCCGACCGGTGCGGATCGCCAACTGCTCGGGTTTCTACGGCGACCGGATCTCGGCAGCGCGCGAGATGGTGGAGGGCGGACCGATCGACGTGCTCACCGGCGATTGGCTGGCCGAGCTCACGATGCTGATCCTGTACAAGGCTCGACGCCGCAATGCCGAGGCGGGCTATGCCACCACGTTCCTCACGCAGATGGAACAGGTACTCGGCACGTGCGTGGACCGCGGCATCAAGGTGGTCACCAATGCCGGTGGCCTGAACCCCGCAGGTTGCGCCGATCGGGTGCGTGACATCGCAACACGTCTCGGTCTGCGCGTGAGCGTCGCACACATCGAGGGCGACGACCTCATGGACCGCATCGACGGCCTGCGTCCGCACCTCGCACATCTCGACACCGGTGAACCGTTCACGGTCGACGCGGTCTCGGCCAATGCGTACCTCGGTGGCTGGGGAATCGCCGAGGCACTCGGAGCGGGGGCCGATGTGGTGGTGTGCCCGCGCGTCACCGACGCGTCGGTGGTAGTGGGTCCATCGGCGTGGTGGTGGGGATGGTCACGCACCGACTGGGACCGACTGGCGGGTGCCGTCGCTGCAGGACACGTCGTTGAGTGCGGCGCGCAGGCAACGGGTGGCAACTACTCGTTCTTCGGCGAGATACCCGAACCGGCCAAACCGCTCGGCTTCCCGATCGCCGAGGTGCGCGAGGACGGTTCGTCGATCATCACCAAGCACCCCGGAACCGGTGGCCTCGTGTCGGTGGGCACCGTGACCGCACAGTTGCTGTACGAGATCGGTGCACCGTCGTACCTCAACCCTGATGTCGTCACACGTCTCGACACCGTGACGCTCACCGATGACGGACCCGACCGGGTGCTCATCAGCGGCGCGCGCGGCGAACCTGCGCCGGCGACTACCAAGGTGTGCATCAACTACGAGGGCGGGTACCGCAACCGCATGACGTTCTGCCTCACGGGTCTCGATCAGGAGGCCAAGGCGAACTGGCTCGCCGAGCAACTCTTCGTGCGGCTCGGCGGCCGCGAGCGTTTCGCGCACGTCGATGTGCGGTTCGTCCCGGCGCCGCCCGACGGCTCCACCCAGGAGCAGGCCACCGGACGACTCCACGTGACGGTGAAGGACCCCGACGAGCGCTCCGTGGGGCGCGCGTTCTCGAGCGCAGCGGTGGAGTTGTCACTCGCCAGCATCCCCGGCTTCTTCGCCACCGGCGGTCCGTCGGATGCGCAGGCGTACGGCGTCTATTGGCCGGCGCTCGTTCCCTCCGACGAAGTGGATCAGGTGGTGGTGCTGGACACCGGCTCCCGGCTCCGGATCGAGCCGTCGCCCACCGAGCCGGCACCGAGCACCCCCATCGTTGCGCCCCGCACCACGGGCGCCGCTCCCACACCACTGACCGCCGGACACGCACTGGGCGAGCGATTCGGCGCACGATCCGGCGACAAGGGCGGCAACGCGAACGTTGGACTCTGGGCAACCACCGACGGCGACTACGCCTGGCTGTGCGAGTGGCTCACTGCAGAACGACTCGGCTCACTGCTTCCCGAATCGCACGGTTGCGAGATCCGTCGCTACGAACTGCCCAACCTGCGTGCGATCAACTTCGTGATCGTCGGCTACCTCGGCGAGGGCGTGGCATCCACCACGGTGTTCGACCCGCAGGCCAAGGGTCTGGGCGAGTTCGTACGCAGTCGACGGGTCTGAACAAGCAACGTCATCAACAGGCGCCGTCATCAACAGGCAACGTCGACAACAGGCGACGGGTGACTGCCGTCAGCCTGTCGCCGTGGAACCGGGAACGAGTTCGAGCATGCGCAGTTCGTCCTTGTCACCCTCCAAGAACACCTTCACCACCCGGTAGCGCGCGGCGAGCACCGGCGGAATCCAGCCATCGGGGTCGCAGGCATCGTCGAGTGTGTACTCGGCGACATACCGCGGTGCATCGTCGCCGGTGAGCAGATCGAACAACTGCTCCTTGGCCCCCGGCACATAGGCGATGTCGGCGGGCCAGAGGTACTTGTACGACGTCGGGATGTACCCGTCGTAGAACAGCGCCGGGCTCGAACAGAGCGCCACCACCTCGTCGCCGGGGTTGTGGTTGTCCCGGTACCAATCCCGCACCAATTCGTTGAGTTCGAGACGGGTGTCGCCGAGCAGCGCGCCGTAACGCTCGAGCGAACGCTGCGTGGTGCGGATCGTGGTGGCGATCGGCAGGATCAGGATCCCGGCGAGCAGCCACATACGAACACGCGGCACACGCACATCGGCGAGCAGCACCGCCGCAATGGTGCCGATCGGGAACGTGAGGATCACCCAGTAGTGGGGATAGAACTGCCCGCCCGCATAGAAGGCAATCACCGCGAGCAGGGCCCAGCACCCGAGGACGGCGAGCACCGGCCAGTTCTTGCGCCGGGCGTGCCAGATGGCGAGGCCGACGCAGATGAGCACCACCAGGGTCAGCACGGTGGCTGCGTGACGACCCGAGCCGAACAGGTTGCTCCAGTCGGTGACCGCTGCTCCGCTGCGGGTACTGGTGCGGTACTCCACGATGGCGAACCACCACGGGCCCCAGCCCACTGTGGCCACGGCGTGAATCACCATGGCCGCCACCGGGATGGCCGCCCCACCCACGATTGCTCCGACCGAGGCCCAGCGTTCGCGCACGGTCCACTGCCGCCGCAGCACGATCACCGCAAGTACGGCAACACCGGTGACGAACGCATCGAAGCCGGTCTGTTTCACCGACATGGCTGCCGTGCCGAAGAATCCCGCAACGGCGAGCAACCAGATGCGCGGGTGTTCCTGCTTCCAGACCGCCGTGAGGACGCAGGCCAACGACACCGCTCCGGGCGCACAACTCAGCAGTTCACCATTGGCGACATAGCCCTGATACTTCGGCACGCTCGAGATGACCGCCACGAGCAGGGCACCCAGACGTGCTGCGTCGGGTCCTGCAAGTCGGGCAGTGATCACACCGCATGCCGCTACGCCCATGAAGGCGAACACGATGGCGAGCAAGCGAATGCCGAACGGGTTGTCGAGACCCAGCATGTCCAGCACGCGGTACAGCAGGATCATCCCCTGCGGTCGATCGGTGAAGACATCGTCGTAGAGTCGCCCGCCCTGTCGCCACCAGCGTGCCACCGCCATGAAACCGCCCTCGTCGGTGGTGAGGGGCATGAACAAGAACCGTGCATGCATCACCACCACGACCACCGCTGCGGGCACGAACCAGTGCACACGCCGGAGCCGGGACAGCGTGGGGGCAGACGCGTCGGGCACGGTGGGCGAGCCTACCGCGGGGCTCAGATGCGTTGGTAGACCGCGATGCCGTTCACGGTGGTAACCACTCGGTATCGCTCGTCGAGCGACTGCTGAATGGCCCCCGAGGGATCGCAGAGCCGCGCGGGCTGGAAACCTGCAACGTAGGCGGGGGCATCATCGCCCACCATCAGCGAAACGAGTCGATCACGTGCGCCGGGCACCTGCGGGATGAGCGCGAACCACAGATAGGGATAGGGCGGATCGGTGTCGACGTTGCCGTACAGCGCCGCACTCGCGCACAGCGCAAGGATCTCCTCGCCGGGCTTGCGCCTCGACTCGAACCACTCGCCGATCTGTTCGCTCGTGACGAGTCGTCCGTCGTTGGACAGCACCAGACCCACCTCGGCGTCCGAGAGTTCCACGGCGCGCACCGTGTTCACGAACGGACTCCAGAGCACCACCACCGCCGCGCCCGCACGCAACCAGGGCAACGGGATACGGGAAACGAGTGCGCCGACCGTGGTTCCGATCGGGAAGCCGAAAATCACCCAGTAGTGGAAGAAGAACTGTCCGCCGAGCATGAACGCGAACACGGCGAGACCGAGCCAGAGCACGAAGAATCCGATCGTCGGGAAGCGTCGTTGCCACACGAGCCAGACGGCCACGATCACCATCACGATGATGGCGGGCCACAGGATGGGCATGAGCACCCGCGAAGTGTCGTGATAGTTCTGCCAGTCGGCGTTCTTCAGCGCGCTGCGCTGATCGGCGCGGTAGCCGTACATCGCATACCACCAACGATCCCACCCCGTCACCGCTCCGTGGAGCGCCATGAGCGCGAGTGGCACGGCGAAACCGGCGAGGAAGCACGGCACCGCCAGCACACGTGCACGCCGGGTCCATGATCCCCACACGCAGATGGCGGTCACGGCGACCATGCCCGCACCCACTGCGTCGAGCCCACTCTGTTTCACCGAGAACGCACATGCACCGAGAAAGCCGGCCGCGGCAATGCCGCGCAACGACGGCGTGTCACGTCCCCAGACCGCACACACCAGCACGGCGAGCGCAAGCGCTCCCACCGAGCAACTGAGCAACTCCGAGTTGGCGATGAAACCCTCGGCCTGCGGGAGACTCGCGAACACGCCGGCACCCACCGCGGCCCACGGCCGGGCCGAGGGGCCCACGAGTCGACCGGCCACCACGCCGCACGAGGCCGCGCCCACCGCACACGCGAGGAGCGCGAGCAGGCGAACGCCCTCGGGTGAGCCGAGTCCCACGGCGTCCCACAGCCAGAACATCAGCAACAGTCCCTGCGGACGGTCCACCCACACGTCGCGGTACAGCACCGCACCGCGACCCCACGCACGGGCCTCGGCGAGATATCCGCCCTCGTCAGCGGTGATCGGGGCGCCGACGAAGCGCCATCGCATGAGCACGATCACCACGAATGCGGGGAGGAACCACCCGCCGCGCTCCCACCACAGTCCCGCGCTCGCCCACCGGGGCGTGCCGTACTCCGACGAGGGTGCAGCATGCACCGGATGTGGAGAACGGGAGGTCACCCCGGAAGAATAGGGGAATGCCCAACTACGTGATGAGCGTCCAGTGCGCCGATGGCCCCGGCATCGTGCACGCATTCTCGGCCGCCTTGCTCGACGCGCAGGCCAACATCACCGACAACCAGCAGTACGGCGACCCCATCACGTCACAGTTCTGCATGCGGACCTCGTTCAGCTCTCCGATCGGCGACATCGAGGAAGTGCGTCGTCACCTGACACCTGCGGTCGAGCGCTTCGGTGCGCGTTTCCGACTGCGCAACGAACAGTCGCACGAGCACGTGCTCATCATGGTGTCGCAGTACGACCACTGCCTGCTCGAGATCCTCTACCGCTGGCACGCCGGTGAACTGGCCATCGAGATTCCCGTGGTGGTCTCGAACCACGAGACCTGCCGTCCGATCTGCGAGCGCTACGGCATCCCGTTCGTGCACCTCCCGGTGAACGCCGAGAACAAGGCCACACAAGAGGCCCGCCTGCGCGAACTCGTCGACGAACACGACATCGACTTCGTGGTGCTCGCGCGCTACATGCAGATCCTCTCGCCGGCACTGTGCGAAGCCCTTCCGGGACGCATCATCAACATCCATCACTCGTTCCTGCCCGGCTTCAAGGGTGCTCGCCCGTACCAGCAGGCCTACGAGCGTGGCGTGAAGATGATCGGCGCCACCGCCCACTACGTCACGGCCGACCTCGATGAGGGACCCATCATCGATCAGGGCGTGATCCCGGTGGAGCACTCGATGGATGCCCACACCCTGTCGGTCATGGGCCGTGACGTCGAGCGTCAGGTACTGGCCCGGGCCGTGCAGATGCAGGCCGACGACCGTCTGTTCCTCATCGGCCGCCGCGTGGTGGTGTTCCACTGACGACGGCCGGGTCGACGGCCGGGTCGCTGACCGGGTCGACGGCCGACGCGTCTCAGCCCGAGACGAGCATCGCCCGGATACCGAGACCCATCACGAACAGGCCGCCGAATCCGTAGAGCAGGTACACCTTGTGCCGCAACTGGTTGCGGTAGGAGTACAGCAACGTGATGGCGATGAGCCCCACGAAGCCGTAGAACATGTGGAACTGCGGCGCCACGAGCTTGTAGCGGTTCAGCATCACGATGCCCAGCACCACCTGCACGAACATCGTGGCCTGTGCAGCGACGGTGAACCACCACAGCGCACGTGACCGCACAACCGGCCAGCGATGCGCCACGAGCGACCAGATGCCGGCCAGCGCATTCGCCACGATCACGAACCATGCCCACGCCTGGTGGATGTCGTAGACGAGCAGGGCGTTCATGCGTGGCTCACGGTAGCCGCCGTGGTCATCGGATCAACGTGTCGGCCTCGTGGCCGCCCTCGACGAGCACGAGTCCGTCGGCGGTCACATCCATCACGGTCACCGAGCAGTTGTCGAGACTGCGGATCACCAGACGGTCGTCACCGACAGCGGCACCGATGGCGGCGTTGATGGCGATGAAGTGGCTGAACACCACGGTGTCCGCGGCCGCCGAACGCAATGCCGTCACCACACCATCGCGGAACCCGGTGTAGGCGTCGCCGAGATCGGCCCAGTTGCCCTGCATGGCGCGGCGCAGCCACTCGACCCGGGTCTGCATGGTGTAGCCCTCCGGCGACGGGATCTCGGCAACCGCGGGCTGGATCACCGGTGTCATCGACCAACGCTGCGCGAGCGGCATGCTCGTCTCACGACACCTGCGCAGCGGACTCGACACGATGGACAGCGGCCCCATGGGAGCGAGTCGCTCGGCCACATCACGGGCCTGACGCTCACCGAGATCGTCGAGGCCCGGATCGGGGTCCACATCCCACCCCGCCGACGCCCGGCCATGACGCACCAGATACAGACGGGTCACGACGGAAAGACCCAACCGGGTGTGGGTCCGGCGGGCTCCACACCGCGCTCGATGTACCACTCGGTGCCGAATGCGAGGGCAAAGATCTCCTCGGGCATCTGCGCAAAGAACGAGGCCTCGGAGATCTGGCTGCGGTGACACGCGAGCGCGGCGCGCTTCTGTGCGAGGAAGCTGCGTACGTCGACCGACATCGTGATCTCGTGGGCGGCCGAACCGAATGGGTTGCCGTCATCGGCGGCGGCCTCGGGATCGAAGTCCTCGTCGACACCGTCGCCCGTGGCGCCCATGGCGCGCGCGGCGCGTTGCATCTCCACGATGCTGTCACGGTTCATCGTCGCTTCGAACACACGCGGCACACCGGCGAGTTCGGCAGCGCGCACACCCACGCGGTGCACCTGCACGTGATCGGGATGGCCATAGACGCCGTGCCAGTCGTACACGGTGAGCACATCGGCGGACTCGGCCCGCAGAATCGCCGCAAGGCGCGCTGCGGCCTGCTCGACCGGCGCCTGCATGAACGATCCCTCGTTCGCGTTCTGGGCCCACCCGGTCATACCGGAGTCCTCGTAACCGAGCCACGCCACACGGTGCACACCGAGTGCGGCCGCAGAGGCCTCGGTCTCGGCACGCCGTCGGTCCGCCAGCGACTCCTGCTCGCCGAGGTCTGCCGGGCGCTCACCCCACTCACCACCCGTGGCCACCACCAGCACCACCCGATGACCCTCGGCCGATGCCCGGGCGATGGTGCCACCGGTGCTGATGGCCTCGTCGTCGGGGTGCGCGTGAAAACAGACGAGTGTGCCCATGAGGTCTGCAGTCTGCCAGTGCCGTCAGGCTTGGCGGACAGCGCCGCTCGCCACGAGCGAGTCGATCTCGCCGGCAGGGATACCCCAGTCGGCGAGTACGGCGCGGGTGTGCTGCCCGGGGTGTGCTGCTGCACCGGGGGTTGCCGGTGTGGAGCGCGAGAACCGCGGTGCCGGAGCAGGCTGGGTGATGCCACCCACCTCGATGAAGGTGTTGCGCGCCACGTTGTGGGGGTGCTTGGCGGCCTCGCTCATGGTGAGCACCGGCGCGTAGCAGACATCGGTGGTCTCCATGAGCGCATTCCACTCAGCCTGGGTCTTGGTGGCGATCAGCGCACGCATGCGGTCCTTGAGGTGCGGCCAGTTGCCCTTGTCCATCTGCTTCGCGAACTCGGCATCGCCCTCGAGGCCCGTGAGACGCAGCATCTCGGCGTAGAACTGCGGCTCGATGGATCCGAAACTGACGTACTTGCCGTCCTTGGTGCGATACGCGTCGTAGAAATGCGCTCCAGTGTCGAGCAGGTTGGTGCCGCGGCGGTTCTCGTCGAATGCGCCTGCGTGCTTGAAGCCCCAGAACATGCTCATGAGCACTGCGGTGCCGTCCACCATGGCGGTGTCCACCACTTGGCCCTTGCCGCTGCGTGCAGCCTCCAGCAGTGCGCACACCACGCCGTAGGCGAGGAACATGCCGCCACCACCGAAGTCGCCCACCATGTTGAGCGGCGGTACGGGATCCTCGCCATCGCGCCCGTAGTGCGCGAGTGCACCGGCGAGCGAGATGTAGTTGATGTCGTGTCCGGCGGCCTGCGCGTACGGACCCTCTTGGCCCCATCCGGTCATACGGCCGTACACCAACTTGGCGTTGCGGGCGGCGCACTGCTCGGGTCCGACTCCGAGTCGCTCCATGACACCGGGACGGAACCCCTCGATGAGCGCATCGGCGCGCTCCACGAGACGCAACAAGGTCTCGACACCCTCGGGATTCTTCAGGTCGATGGCAAGGTTGCGCCGCCCGCGCTGGAGCACATCGGGGTTCGCCGAGCTGGGCGCCGGTCCGCGCACTGCCTGTGCACGCTCCACACGGATGACCTCAGCACCCATGTCCGAGAGCAGCATCGCGGCGAACGGACCCGGTCCGATGCCTGCGATCTCGATGATGCGGTATCCCGTGAGCGGTCCGGCCATGTCTGCTCCCCTGTTGTCGATGCTCGGGTTGTCGAGGTTCGGGCCGCGCGGCCCGCAGAGAGTCTGTCAGACCGACCCCGCACCGGGCCGTGTCGACCAGCCCCGTCGACCGGCCCTGTCGACGGGCGGCTCAGGCTCGCGCGTCGGCGAGACGGGTATGGGAACTGATGGCGTCGAACAGCACCGGGTACAGCGGTTCGGGGAGGTCATGACCCATGTCCGACAGCATCAGCAGGTGGGCGCCGTCCACGAGTTCTGCCGTGCGCAGACCTCCGCTCGGCGTGATGAGGGTGTCGTCGGCGCCGTGGATCACCAACATCGGTACGCGCAGCGCCTGCAGACCAGCCGTACGCCGCCCGCTCGCGTAGATGGCGGCGAGTTGGCGTGACGCGCCCTCGGGGTAGAAGGAACGGTCGTAGTCACGGGCAGCACGACGACGCGCCTCGGCCGGGTCCCAGTACTTCTTGGACGCCCAGACCGACCAGCGCTGTGACGATTCGATGTAGGCCTCGCGCTCGGTTGGCGGCGGTGCGAGCAACGCCCCGATGGCCTCGGGCGCAGCCTGGCCGAACTCGGGTTCGCCCGACTGCGACATGATCGAGGTGACCGAGCGAACGCGATTCGCATGCTCGATTGCCATGAGTTGCACGATCATGCCGCCCATCGACGCTCCGACGATGTGTGCTCGCTCGATGCCGAGATGATCGAGCAGGCCCACCGCATCGGCTGCCATGTCGGACAATGTGTAGGGAACCGGTGGCACCGGTTGGTCCGAGAGCGCCGCGGTGATCACGGCGTTGGTGTCCACGGCGACGCCGTCGAACTTGGTGGACAGACCGCAGTCCCGGTTGTCGAAGCGGATCACGAAGTGACCCCGGCCCGCCAAGCCCTCGCAGAAGCGCTCGTGCCATGTGGTCATCTGCGCCGTGAATCCCATCACCAGCAGCAGCGCCGGGTCGCTGGGAGAGCCGAAGGTCTCATACTCGATATCCATACCCGTGGAGACCCGTGCCGTGGCCATGTGCACCCCCGTGTGTCGTTGGGCGAACTCTACGCATCGCTCCGAACGCTTGCCATCTTGTGCGGCCCCACCCGCGGGCTACGGTTCTCGTTGTGACCGTCTTTGGTGTACACACCGGCCTGCAGAACATCTCGATGCCCGAACTGCGCGCGCTCTGGCGACGCATCGAGGACCTCGGATTCGGATGGATCTCGATCTGGGATCACTTCTACGCCGCAACCTTCAAGGCCGACGACGCCTATTGCCAGGAAGCCATCGCCGCCCACGCGGCACTGGCGGCCGACACCTCTCGCGTGCGCTGCGGATCGCTCGTGTACTGCGCGGGCTATCGGCACCCGGCGGTGCTGGCCAACGCCATGTGCACCATCGACCAGATCTCGGGCGGACGCTGCGACTTCGGTATCGGCGCCGGATGGGCCAAGGTGGAGTACGACGCGTACGGCATCGACTTTCCCGGCGTGAAGGACCGCATGGACATCCTCGAGGAGTCGATCCAGTGCGTGCGCAGTCTGCTCACCGAGGACGTATCGAACTTCGCCGGCAAGTACTTCTCGCTCACCGATGCACGTTGTGAACCCAAGCCGGTGCAGTCGCGTCTGCCCATCTGGGTCGGCGGTGCAGGTGAGCAGCGCACGCTGAAGATCGCCGCGAAGTACGCCGACGCATGGAACGTGCCCTTCGTGAGCCCCGAGACCTTCGCGGCCAAGCGTGGTGTGCTGCACCGTCATTGCGAGAGCATCGGCCGCGATCCCGCCGAGGTGCGCTGCGCGGTCAACGTGGGGATCGCATGGACCGAGGACAGTCTGCAGGCACAGTTCGGCGCACTCGCCGAGGGTGTGCGCCCCGGCGTGCTCACCGGTACCGAACAACAGGTGATCGATCGCATCGGTGAATACGTCTCGGCCGGGGCCGATCAGGTGAACCTCGCGCTGCGTGCGCCGATCCGTGTCGAGGAGATCGAACGGTTCAGCGCAGCACTCGGACTCGTGTGAGCACGCCGTGGTGACCGCACGCGCACCCGGGCGTGTGGTGCTCATCGGCGATCACACCGACTACACGGGCGGTCTCGTGCTGTCCATGGCGATCGACCGCTTCACCGAGGTGACCGGTCACCCCGGCGGTGACCGCCTCCGCCTGCGCAGCCACGACGACGCCGAGGCGCTCGACATCGCCCTGCCGACACCCGACCCGCGCGCGGTGCAACCGGCGTGGGGTCGGTACTGCGCTGCGGTGGCGCACGAGATTGCGCAACACTCATCGTCTGCAGCAGCCATCGGCGGCTTCACCGGAACGGTCTCCACCACGGTTCCGATCGGGGCAGGACTCTCGTCGAGTGCCGCGCTCGAGGTTGCCACCGCGCTTGCGCTCGGCGCGGATCCCGAGCCGCTCGGCCTCGCGCAGCTGTGCCAGAGAGCCGAACACCGGGCAACCGGCCTGCCGTCGGGGATTCTGGACCAACTGACGTCGATCTGCGGTGTCGAGGGACACGCACTTCGCCTCGACTGCAACACCCTCGAGCGCACACCGGTGGCCCTGTCGGATCGCGCGCAGGTGCAGGTGCGATTCGTTGCTCATCGCCGCCTCGTCGGTTCGCCCTACGCCGAACGCGTGGCCCAGTGCGCTGCTGCCGAGGCGATCATCGGACCCTTGCGGCTCGCCGACGCGGCACTGCTGGACCGGCTCGAGGACACCGTGGTGCGTCGTCGTGCGCGTCATGTCATCAGCGAGAACGAACGGGTGCGTGCCTTCGCCGCAGCACTCGAGCACGACGACCTCGGCACAGCCGGCTCCATCATGGTGGACGGTCACCGCTCGCTGCGCGACGACTTCGACACCTCGACCGCCGAGATGGACCGTGCAGTCGACGACCTGTGCGCAGTGCGCGGTGTGTACGGAGCGCGCATGACGGGCGGTGGCTTCGGTGGCTGCGTGGTGGCCCTCACCGAACCGGGTGTGCACATTCCGGGCGCATGGGTGGTGCGTGCAGCGGCGGGTGCCGCAGTGGTGGAGCCCTGACGGCCGAGCGCCGAACCGCACCGGTGGTCTAGCGTGACGGCCACTACCGGGTGTCTCGAGGGGGATCACATGGCACGCACCACACTGCTCACCGGCGGACTGCACTTCGGCGAAGGACCGCGCTGGCACGACGGCCGACTGTGGTTCTCCGACTTCTTCGACCAGGCAGTCAAGACCTGTACCTCTGCGGGCGAGGTGCGCGTGGAGTTCAACACGCCGTATCGCCCCAGTGGTCTCGGATGGCTGCCCGACGGCCGGATGCTGATCGTCTCGATGCAGGACCGCAAGGTGCTGCGACGCGAACTCGACGGCACGCTCGTGCAGCACGCCGACCTGTCCTCGCTCGCCACGTGGCACTGCAACGACATGGTGGTGGATGCCACCGGGCGTGCCTACGTGGGCAACTTCGGTTTCGACCTGGAAGAGGCATTCCACACACGCGCCGTGGAGGACATCCTCGCCAACCACCCCACAGCCAACCTCATCCGGGTGGAGACCAATGGCTCGGTGTCGGTGGCGGCACCCGACATGCACTTCCCGAATGGCTCGGTGATCACTCCCGACGGACGCACCCTGATCGTCGGCGAGACGATGGGCTTTGCGCTCACCGCGTTCGACATCGCACCCGATGGTTCGCTGAGCAACCGGCGCGTCTGGGCATCGCTCGGCGGTCGACCCGCCGACGGCATCTGCCTCGACGCCGACGGCCAGATCTGGGTGGCGAACCCGTTGGCGAACGAAGTGTTCCGGGTGCGTGAGGGCGGCGACGTGACCGAAGTGGTCGAAACATCGCAGCCGTGCTTCGCGTGCATGCTCGGTGGCGACGACGGGCGCACCCTGTTCGCACTCACGGCCGCATCGTCGGTCGAAGAGATCGCCTCCAAGGAGCGCACCGGGAAGATCGAGACCTATCGGGCACCTGCGGCACGCGCGGGTCGCCCCTGAGTCCAGCGACTACTCAGGCGAGGACCGCTCGCAGTCGTTCGAGAGCACCGGGTGTGCGCGCACCCCACCAGAACAGGTCACGGCCATCCACGAGGCGCACGTCGCTCGCAATGCGGGCCGCTTCCTCCACGTGTCGCTCGGTGAACGGATAGGGCTCACTCGGCAGGATCACCAGGTCGGCGCGACGACCGATAGCGGCGTCGAACGACACCGTCGGGTAGCGATCCGGATCGTCGGCATACACCGAATCCACCCCGCATGCCTGCAACACCGATGCGCCGTAGGTATCGCCGTTGATCGTCATCCAGGGGCGCCGCCAGATCGGCACGAATGCCGATCGCCTCGACGTCGGCGAGACATCAGGAAGCGGGCCCGACCAGGGATCGGCCACCGGATCACCCACGGCAGTACACAGCGCGCGCAACATCGGGGGAACGTCGTCGAGCGACACCACGTGCGTGACGTGCAGTGCCACACCCTGGCGGGCGAGTGCCTCGGCGTCCTCACGCCGGTTCTCCTCGCGGTCCACCACGACCAGATCGGGGCGCAGCGCAACGATCGCGTCGATGTCGGGGTCCTTCGTGCCACCCACATGATGCAACGTGGGCTGCTCGCAGAAGCGGGTACACGCCACGGGCTCCACACCCCACGCGAGCAGGGTCTCGGTCACCGAGGGAACGAGGGAGACGACACGCATGGGATCGACGCGCTGCGGTGGTGCTCAGCCGAGCAGACGGCGCTTCTGCGCCTCGAACTCGTCCCACGTGATGGAGCCGCGCTGTGCGAGACCCTCGAGTCGCTCGAGCTGACCCGCAACGTCATCGATCTCGGTGCCTCGCGCGGAGCCCGATGCATTTGCCACGTTCTCCTCCATCGCCTCGTGAATCACGTTGGTGACCCGATCGGGATGGCGGATGTCCTCGAAGGTCTGACGTCCGTCGGCCCCACCGGACTCGATGAGGAGGTCGCCGGCGCCCAGCATGCGCTCGAAGATCGTCTGCTCGAAGTTCACGTTGTTCACGCGCTCGAGCGGAATCTGCACCCCGATCTTGCGCAACACACCCTGGCGGAAGATCACCCGATCCGAAGTCACCACGAAATAGGTGGTGACCCAACGCGTGTAACGGATCAGGGTCCAGAGCGCACTCGCAATCAGGATGACGAGACCGATCACCTTGAGCGCCTTGTCGGTGCCCGAGTCGTCGAGCGAGAGCGCCCACCCGGCAAATCCGACCGACACTGCAAGCGCCGTGACCGACGGCGTGAGGTACCACCAGTGCGGGTGCATGTCGACTTTCACGGTCTCGAACGAGTTCAGCAGGCGCCGCGGAAAGGCCACGGCGGAACTGTATACCGACCCATGGGTAGGGTGGTTCGGTGGTTCGGCACGAAGTCGCTCGGGGCGAGACTCCCGGTTCGGAACCCGACACCGGGAGCGACATCGACCTCGACGCGCTGCTGCGCCGCCTCGATGATGACCAGCGCGCCGCGGTCACCGCACCACCGGGGCCGGTGCTGGTGGTGGCCGGCGCCGGATCAGGCAAGACGCGTGTGCTCACGAGTCGGATCGCCTATCGAATCGCCACCGGTTCGGCCCGACCCGCCAACGTGGTTGCGTTCACCTTCACGCGCCACGCAGCCGCAGAGCTGGATCGCCGGCTGAGTTCGCTCGGTGTCGGCCGCGGGGTGGTGGCCGGAACCTTCCACAGCGTGGCCTACCGGATCCTCCGGCGCCGATGGGCCGACCGCGGACGCACCTCGGTGCCCACGCTCGCCACACACCGAGTATCGGTGCTCACCGAACAACTCGGCGGAGACCGCCGCGTGGCAGGCATCGTGGCAAACGAGATCGAGTGGGCCCGCGCCCGACTCGTCACTCCCGACCTCTATGTGCGCCGCGCCGCCGATGCGGGTCGGCGTCCGTCCATCGACACCGAACGTGTGGCGCATCTGTACGCATCGTTCGAGCAGTACAAGCGCAAGAAGCGTCTCCTCGATTTCGACGACCTGCTGTCGGAGTGCATCACCGAGTTGTCCCGCCCCGGCGCGGCCGAGGCGGTGGCGTGGTGGCACCGCCATCTCCACATCGACGAGTTCCAGGACATCAACCCGCTCCAGTTCGCGTTCGTCGACGCGCTGCGTCACGGCGGCGGCGACCTCTTTGCGGTCGGCGACCCTGCACAGGCGATCTACGGCTGGAACGGCGCTGATCCCCAACTGCTCGAACAGTTCGCGCAGAGCCCGATGCTCCCCATCACCATCACGCTGCCCACCAACTACCGGTCCACTCCCCAGGTGGTTGCTGCCGGCGATCACGTGCTGCGATCGAATCGCCAGATCGCGCATCATCGGGCGCACCGCGAGACCGGCGAACCGGTCATCACCCTCGAAGCCACCGACGAATCGCATGAGGCACGCGAAGTGGTGCGCCTCGCCCGCACCCTGCGCGAGCCCGGTGCGCGGTGGTCAACGGTTGCGGTGCTGGCCCGTACGCACGACACGTTGGCCCGACTCGCACAGGCGTTTGCCGATGCCGGCGTTCCCACCCGCGTGGTCACCCGGCAGCGAGACGGCGAGAACGCCGCAACCGATCTGCTGCGTGCGGCACGATCCGCGCGTGACCCGATGGAAGTGCACCGCGTCGCTGTGGACCTCCAATGGCCCGACGACATCGATCCCGACGCCGATGCGGAGATCCCCGTCGACGCCCCGGCACTCGACAGCAGGGCCAGCGATGAACCCGCTGCCCCCACCGCACCCACCACACCACAGCGCGTGGCACTCGAAGCAGTACGCGCCTTCGAGGCCGACGGCGGTGGCGACGGCAAAGCACTCCAGGCGTGGCTCGAGCTCAACCATGTGGGCGCCTCGGGCGACGATGACGCCGTGCACCTCGTGACGATGCACGCATCGAAGGGCCGTGAGTGGCCCACAGTGATCGTGGCCGCCGTGGACACCGTGGGATTTCCCACACCGCGCGCCAATCGCCCAGCAGCGCGCGCCGAAGAGGTGCGATTGCTGTACGTCTCGCTCACCCGAGCGCAGGACCGCTTGGCCGTCACGTGGGCCACCGAGCGCAACGGCTCGCGAGCCACACGCAGTCCACTGCTCGCGGTACTGAACGCCACCCGCCGGGGCGAAGCGGCACCCGAGGAACCGGCGCATGTTCCGGTGCAGCGACCCGGGCGCGAAGTGTCGCCCCGTGATGCCGCCCTCGAACGGCTTCGTCTCTGGCGATCGGCGAATGCGCGAGCCGCGCGCCTGCCCGAGACCTTCCTGCTCGACGACGCCACACTCGAACGCATCGTGGATGCAGCACCCCACGACGAAGGGTCACTCGCTGCAGTGGCCGGGGTGGGAGCAATGACTGCGCGCCGGTTCGGCGAGCGGATCCTCGCAGCGCTCAGCTCGGCGGCCGGGTAACTCCGCGCATCGCGGTGAGACGCTCGAACACCTCGGGTTTCATCGAGATGAAGAGGCCCTCGGCCTCGGCGCACAGCGTGTCGCCGGCGTGCAAGGTGGCCTCGGTGAACACCTTGCGACCCTCGACTCGCACCAGACGTCCACGGAACTCGAGCGCGGTGAAGAGCGGCGTTGGCGAGCGGTAGTGCACCGTGAGCCGACCCGTCATGCCCACTTGACCCGAGAAGCCTTGCGACAGACCGAGAATCTCGTCGAAACAGGCCGCGATGAACCCACCGTGCAAGCAACCGGGCGGCCCTTCGTACGCGAGGCCGAACGAAGCGGTGCCCACCACCGAATCGTTCCCCCACTCGATCGACATCGGTGGCGCCATCGGGTTCAACAGACCGAGGAACGGGCTGTAACTCGGGAACGAGCGAGTCTGGGGGCGCTCGAAGGATCCTTCGGCCGGCTCGCTGTACGGTCGGCCGTGAGCGCCACCTGCGAGCAGGTCTGCTGCCTGACGCACCAATCGCTGTGCCTCGAGGATCGCTGCGGCATCGGCTGCGGTGGTCACTTGCTCGTCGATGATGCGCCGCGTGGCGCTCGCCAGGAGCACCTTGGCCTCCTCGGCATCGGTGTATTCGGGGCGGGCCGTGAAGGCCTCACGCATCACCGGACTCGGCCGATCCGGATCGAGATACCCCGCGTCGAATGACCGTTCAGTCATCGAGATCCACCAGCACCGGCGCATGATCCGACGGCTGCTCACCCTTGCGCGCGTTGCGATCCACCACGGACCACGAGCACCGCTGCGCCACGCTGTCGGTACCGAGCACGAGATCGATACGCATGCCCCGGCCACGGTGGAAGCTGCCGTCTCGGTAGTCCCACCACGAGAACAACCCGCCTGCGCTGTGGTGCTTGCGGAACAGATCCACCATGCCCCACCCCTCGAGCTGTTCGAGAACGTCTCGCTCGGGCTGCGAGACATGCGTGGCACCCTCGTAGGCGGCGGGGTCCCAGACATCACGGTCATCGGGGGCGATGTTGAAGTCGCCCATCACCACCACTGCATCCGACGGCGATCCTTCGGTGTCCACGTGGCGGCGCAGACGTGACATCCAGTCCAGCTTGTAGCGATAGTGGTCGTCGTCGAGCGAGCGGCCGTTCGGGACATACACCGAACTCACGCGCACACCGCCACAGGTGGCGCTGATGATGCGTGCCTCATGATCGGGCTCGATGCCATCGGCGAAGTTGTCACGCACGTTGGTGAGACCGACGCGGGACAGCAGCGCAACACCGTTCCAACGTCCCTGTCCGAAGTGGGCCGACTCGTACCCCATCGCCTCGAACGCCAACGCAGGAAATGCGTCGTCGGCCAGTTTGGTCTCCTGCATCGCCAGCACATCGGGCTGCACCTCGGCGAGCCACGCCTCCACACGGGGCAGACGCACCTTGAGCGAGTTGACGTTCCATGTGGCAAGACGCACGGCGGCGACCGTACCCGACGCGTCGTGCGGTCAGCGGGTGGAGCGTCCCGTCGAACGCGCCACCGCTTTCTTGGCGACTGCCTTCTTGGCGACTGTCTTCTTGACTGCCGTCTTGGCCGCCACTTTCTTGGCGGCTGTCTTCTTGGCCGGAGCCTTGGCCAC
>JAFMJD010000142.1 GCA_017853685.1 Actinomycetota bacterium
TCGGTGTGCGCAACTTGAGCCACTGCGGCAGGGTGGCAACGAACTCCTTGGTACCGATGCACGCAGCGATCTGGCCCAGTGGAACCTCGATGTCGAAGCGGCGCTGCATCCAACCGCGGATGGCGGTGCGGAGCGCGTCGGTGCCGATCGACGGCGGGTACCCGCGTTCGTCGTTCGAGGTGGCCAGTGCAGCCACCACCGCGGGCGGCGGAGGGTCGCACGGTGTACCGATCGACAGGTCCACCAGACCGCCCTCCATCGCGGAGGCGAACGGCTTGAAACGGTCGAGTCGGTCGTACGGATACGGCGGCGGTACGAAGCCAGCGGGGTCGGCGGGGCTCATGACATCTCCGATGCTGCCCGATCGGATGCTCCGGACGCCACGACATAGGCACCGAGGCGCCCCACCGATGCCGCTCCGAGCCGTGCCCGGATCCGCACCCCGTCGTCTGTGTACTCCTCGGACACCACTTCACCCTCCCGGCGCACGGCCGCAATCACGTCGCCCCGGTCGTAGGGCACCAGCAGTTCGGTGATCCGGGCCATCGCCCGGAGTCGATCGGACAGCGTGTCGAGGAAGGTACCGATACCAGCGCCCGTCTGTGCGCTGATGGCAACCGATCCCTCGTGCAACTTTGCCAGACGATCCGCGGATTCGGGATCGAGATCGGCCTTGTTGAACACCAGCAGCTCCGGGACCGCCGCCGCCTCGATCTCGGTGAGCACCTCGTGCACGGCATCGATCTGGCCTTCGGGGTCCGGCGCGCTCGCATCCACCACATGCACCAGATAGTCGGCGTTGCTCGCCACCTCGAGGGTGCTCTTGAACGACTCCACGAGCCCGTGGGGCAGGCGCCGCACGAAGCCCACGGTGTCGGTGAGCAACACGGGCTCACCACCCGGCAACGCAAGGCGTCGCGTGGTGGGGTCCAACGTGGCGAAGAGTCGATCCTCGGCAAGGACGCCCGCGCTGGTGAGTCGGTTCAACAGACTCGACTTGCCGGCGTTGGTGTAGCCCACGATGGTCACGTTCAGCAGACCACTGCGACTGCGCCCCTTGCGTTGCAGCGTTCGGGTGCGCTGCATCTCGGCGAGGTCACGCACGAGATGATCGATGCGGCGTTGGATCGCGCGTCGGTCCACCTCGAGCTTGGTCTCGCCCTTGCCGCGCGTACGGGTGCCGATACCACCGGCCTGCTGCGACATGCTCGCCTTGGCGCCTCGACGCAGCCGCGGTAGTCGATACCGCAAGATGGCGAGTTCCACCTGCGCCTTTCCCTCCTGGGTGTGGGCGTTCTGGGCGAAGATGTCGAGGATCACCGCTGTGCGGTCCAGTGCAGTACGGCCCAACAACTGCTCGAGGTTGTACTGCTGCGCCGGAGTGAGTTCGTTGTCGAACACCACCGTGTCGGCGTCGAGCGCCAGACACACCTGCTTGAGTTCTTCGGCCTTCCCCTTGCCGATGAAGTACTGCGGGTCGGGGCGATCGCGGTTCTGGGTCAGTCGGGCAACCTCGTCGGCGCCAGCGGTGTCCACCAGCAACGCCAACTCGTCGAGCGACGCGTCGGTGTCGGCCTCATCGTTCGGCGGGAGCGTGACGCCCACCAGCACGATGCGCTCACGGAACGCACGCTCGATGAGCGTGGTGCCGAGCGCCTCGTTGTACGGCATCAGGTGGCCGTGCCCGTCGATGCATCGATCGGCAGATCTACCGATGCGATGTACACCGAGGGTCCCACCAACGTGACGTGCCCGGGCTCGGGCGTGTTCAGCAGCACGCGTGCATCGCCGCCGTCCATGTGCACCAGCACCTCGGCCACCGAAGCCGGAACGAGACCCCACTGCACCGCCGCCCACGCGCTTGCACACGCACCGGTTCCGCATGCCTCGGTGATGCCCGCACCGCGCTCGTGGACGCGCATGGTGATAGCAGTCGCCTCCGGACCCGGATGCACGATCTCGAGATTGATGTCGGGCACCTGGCCTCCGATGAGCGACAGGTCCACCACGGTCACATCGTCCACGCCCACCACCGTGTGCGGATTGCCGAGGTCCAGATGTGCCACAGGACGATCGGGGTGCGCGCCCACCTCGGCCCAGAACACCGACGGTCGACCCGAGCGAACCGGCCCCATGTGCACGCTGGCCATCACGGTCTGGGGATCGTCGGTGGCCAGCACCTCCACCATGCGCTCACCGGCATCGGTGTGCACGCGGTACGAACCGGGTACACCGCCCGAGATCGCCTGCACGAAACAACGAATGCCGTTACCGCTCATCTCGGCCCGCGAGCCATCGGCGTTGAACAACACCATCTCCCACGACGCGTCGGGGCGTGGCGTGGCAACGAGCAGACCATCGGCACCAACACCACGGCGACGGTCACACCACCGCCGGGCCATCGCAGCGCCCAGCGATACGTCGCCGCCCTGCCACACGAGGAAGTCGTTGCCCAGTCCGTGGTGCTTGGAGAGGTGTGCGGTGCGGCTCATCGGTTCAGTGCCCCTACCACCGCCGACAGCGCTTCCATCGGGTCGTGCTCGAGGTCGATCCAGCGTATGCGCGGGTCCCGACGGAACCAACGATCCTGACGAACGGCGAACTGACGCGTGCGCACCACGATGTTGTCCACCGCTGCGGCGAGCGAACAACGACCTTCCAGATGGTCGATGAGTTCTTTGTAGCCGAGGGCCTGCGCGGCTGTGCGAGAGAGTCGGTACGAGCCGAGCAACTGCTCCACCTCTGCGAGCAGTCCCGCTTGCATCATGCGCATCACCCGTTGTTCGATGCGCGCCGCCAGCACATCTCGGGGCCACCGGATGCCGATCTGCACGATGGATGTCTCGGGGTAGGTCTCGAGCCCGGGGCCGAACGACGAGAATCGTCTCCCGCTCCCCTCGCAGACCTCGAGCGCTCGCACGATTCGGCGACGGTTCCCCGGCTCCATGCGCGCTGCGGCGTCGGGATCCAACTGCAGCAAACGTTCGAAGAGCATCGCCGTGTCGGCCTCCGACTCGAGGCGCGCACGCACATCGGGCCACGAGCCGGGAAGGTCCAGGCCGTTCACGAGCGATGCGAGGTACAACCCGGTGCCCGCCACCAGCAACGCGCTACCACCCCGGGTCCCGATGTCATGTCGCGCAGCGTCGGCGGCGTGCTGAAACTCGGCAACGGTGAACGTGGCATCCGGGTCCACGAGATCGATGCAGTGATGCCGAACTTGCGCCCGGTCCTGCGCCGTGGGCTTGGCAGTACCGATGTCCATGTGCCGGTACACCTGCATTGCATCCACCGCGATGATCTCGGTGCCGGTCTGCGAACGAGCGGCGGCCATGGCCAGATCACTCTTGCCCGATGCGGTGGCACCGACGATGGCCACCGTGTGCACACCGTCGGGACCGGGGTGGGTCATGACGATGCGACGGGGATCCGGACCTTGTGGGTCGCTTCGTGGGTGACCTCGCGCAGCACGCCCATGAGGTGATGCGGTGCAGCGTGGGTGACTTCCACGAGCGCATACGACCCGGCACGCAGCGGGCGGTCGGGCGTGAAGTGCACCAACTTGTTCTGACGGGTGCGCCCGCTCAGGACCGCAGGATCCTTCTTGGAGGGCCCCTCCACGAGTACCTCTTCCACCCGCCCGATCCGCTCGCGATGCTTGGCGAGCGCAGAGCGTTCGATCACCACGCGCAGGCGTGCGAATCGTTCGGCAGCGACGGCGGGATCGATGAAGCGGTCCTGCATCTCGGCAGCCTCGGTGCCCGGGCGCGGCGAGAAGATGAAGGTGTACGCATAGTCGTACTCAGCAGCACTGGCCACCTCGAGGGTCTGCACGAAGTCCCGCTCGGTCTCGCCCGGGAAACCCACGATGATGTCGGTGGATACCGCAAGATCGCTCACGTCGCGCCGGGCCTGCGCAAGACGCTCGAGGTAGCGATCGGCGGTGTAGCCGCGATGCATCGCAGCCAGCACATCGTCGCTCCCCGACTGGAGCGGGTAGTGCAGGTGCTCACACACCGAGGGCGTCGCACCCATGGCGCGGAACGTCTCGGGGCGCATGTCCTTGGGGTGCGGGCTCGTGAAGCGCACCCGCCGGATTCCGGCCACGTCTCCGACGGCCACCAGCAAGTCGGCGAACAGGGGGCGCAGGCGCGCCGTGTCGTCGCCGGCCTGACGCGCCGCCAGTTGCAGATCGCGCCCGTAACTGTTCACGTTCTGGCCGAGCAGTGTCACCTCGGTAACGACGTCATGCGCCAGGGATTCCACCTCGGCCACCACATCAGCGAAGGGTCGGCTGATCTCGGCACCACGCACCGCCGGAACGATGCAGAACGCGCAACTGTTGTCACACCCGATCTGGATGGTGACCCACGCGTTGTAGCTCGTCTCGCGGCGTGCAGGCAGCGCGGAGGGAAACAGCGCGTGATCATCGAGCACCGCGGCGTCGAGGATCTCGGTGATCGGGCCATGGCGACGCGCGGAGTCCACCAACTCGGCAGCTCGGTGCACGTTGTGCGTACCGAGCACGACGTCGACATAGGGAGCCCGGTCACGAACGAGATCGCGATCTTTTTGTGCGAGGCAACCGGACACCACGATCTGGCGACCGTCACGGCCGTCTTTCCATGTCTTGAGGTGCCCGAGGGTGCCGTACAACTTGTTGTCGGCGTTCTCCCTGATACAGCAGGTGTTCAACACCACGACGTCGGCGTCGTCCTCCGATTCGGTGGGCACGAGACCGTCAGCCTCGAACAACCCCGCAATGCGCTCAGAGTCGTGCTCGTTCATCTGGCACCCAAAGGTGCGAACGACGAAGCTCCGGGCCATAGACCCCACAGGCTACGGCCTGACCGCGTGCCGCGAGGCGCACGGTCAGGCCATCACCACCACGGATGTCTCCGGTGGAAGGACGCGATCAGTCGATGTCGATGGGTTCGTCGTCAGCGTCGGTGAACGCCTCGTCCTGCTCGCCGAGACCTGAGGCGAGACGCACCTTTTCGGCGACCTCCACCATGATCTCGGCGTTGTCGGCGAGGAAGCCCTTGGCGTTCTCTCGCCCCTGACCCAACTGTTCACCTTCGTAGGTGAACCAGGCACCCGACTTCTTGACGATGCCGAGCTCCACTGCGAGGTCCAGCACCGACCCCTCACGGCTGATTCCCTTGCCGTACATGATGTCGAACTCGGCCTGCTTGAAGGGCGGCGCCACCTTGTTCTTCACGACCTTGACGCGGGTACGTGAACCCACCACCTCGGCGCCATCTTTGATGGACTCGATGCGACGGATGTCCAGGCGGACCGACGAGTAGAACTTCAGCGCACGGCCACCCGGGGTGGTCTCGGGCGAGCCGAACATCACGCCGATCTTTTCGCGGAGCTGGTTGATGAACACGGCGATGGTCTTGGTCTTGTTGAGGTTCGCCGTGAGCTTGCGCAGCGCCTGCGACATGAGGCGTGCCTGCAGACCCACGTGGCTGTCGCCCATCTCGCCCTCGATCTCGGCCTTGGGCGTGAGTGCCGCCACCGAGTCGATGACGATCACATCGAGTGCACCCGAGCGCACCAGCATGTCGGCGATCTCGAGGGCCTGCTCGCCCGTATCGGGCTGGGAGATCAGCAGCTGGTCGATGTCCACGCCGATGGCCTTGGCGTACACCGGGTCCATGGCGTGCTCGGCGTCGATGTAGGCGCAGATGCCTCCATTGCGCTGTGCCTCGGCCACCACGTGCATGGCGAGGGTGGACTTACCCGAGGACTCGGGACCGAAGATCTCCACCACCCGGCCACGGGGGACACCGCCGATGCCGAGTGCAATATCGAGTGCCAGCGCACCCGTGGGCACGGCCTCGATGCCCATGGAGGTCTTTTCGCCCATCCGCATGATGGAGCCCTTGCCGTACTGCTTGTCGATCTGTGCGAGCGCCATGTCGAGCGCCTTCTCACGGTCTGTGCTCATCGCTGTCCCTTTCCCTTTCCGGCCGGTGCCGGATCTGTGCTGTTCCTGGAGTTCCGGTGTGGCCGGTCTCGATTCGATGAGCGGGACCCTACGAATGGGGTGTTGCAGGGTTTCGCCGACCACGAATGACAGCAAGGTAACTCCGAACAGGCGTTCGTGGCAAGCATTTCCACGAACATGCGTTCCCTACCTCGGTCCGCTGGACCAGTTGGACCGCTCCCGGGCCGCCACCGCCGGCGAGGTGACGGGCGGCAACAGGTGCTCGGGGGTGTCCGGGGCGAACTCGTCCCGGGTGGGTGGGTGCACGGCGAGATCGAATGCCGACCAGAGCGTGTAGGTGAACGGATACGTGAGCACCGGCATGCCGAGCGCTATCGCTGCGCCCCCGATCGCCACGGGCAGCACGGCGATTTCGGGGTAGGTCACGATGATCGAAACCATCAAGAAAATCATCACCGAACCCCCGGTGATGAGCGTCGCCACGGTCATGGCGCCCAGTTCGAATCCGTCCTGTCGGCGGTTCCACCGCAGTCCACATGTGCGGCAGCGCTCGGCACGCCGGAACCACCCGAGGAACCACGCACCTCGCCCGGCACACCATGGGCACCGGCGCAACAGCGCCTGAGCGGCCATGGACACGAACCCATGGCGGAGCGCGGTCGATGTCACCCGGCCAGCATGGCCCACGGTCACGGCCGTGCGCGTGCTTTGCGCACTGCACGGCTCGAGCGGTGGAGATGGCAGGGCGCCATGCCACAATGGGGAACCCTTGGTGGCCGTAGCTCAATTGGTAGAGCGACAGGTTGTGGTCCTGTAGGTCGC
>JAFMJD010000143.1 GCA_017853685.1 Actinomycetota bacterium
CCGTGAGAGTGGTGGAACGAGATTCGACGGCACTGCGTCGGTTCGCACTGCGTCGGCCACGAGGGGCTCGATTCGTGCCAACAGTTCTTCGAGGGTGGGTTCCGGTGTCGTGGTGGTCGGCTCGGGCGGAAGTCCCGGGTCGGATGAACCGGGCGTATCCGGTTCCGTTGTTGCCGGCACAGCAGTCGACGGTGTCGCTGATGAGACAGGAACGAGTGTGGGCGCAACTGCCGAACCCGAACCGGTGATCTCGGTGTCGGCGGAGATCGTGATGGCCGAGGCCGCGAGTCCGATACCGACGAGTGCAACTCCGAGCGCGTAGGAGCGTCGGGCGCGTGCGCCGAGGTAGCGCGAGTGTCTGACGGGGTTCTCCACCAACGCGTGGGCGAGCACGGCGAGCAGTACGGCGACCGTCATCACAACAGTGCGCTCGGGTGCATCCAGCGGACCCCACTTGGCCTCCGAGAGGATCAGTGCCGGCCAGTGCCACAGGTAGATCGCGTACGAGCGTGCTCCGATCCATTGCAGCGGGCGCATCCCGAGGAGTCGACCCGGCGCCAACGCTGATGGTGCCGCACCGGCTGCGATGACTGCCGCAGTGGCGAGCACCGGAAGGAGCGCCGCATAACCCGGGAACGAGGTGGTATCGCTGATGACCAGCGATGCGACCACGATGCCTGCGATCCCGGTCCACCCGATGGCGCTGCGCGCAGCCTGGGGAATGGCAGCGAGCCTCGCACCGGCGAGGGCGAGTGCGGCACCCGCCAGCAACTCCCATGCCCGCGTGGGGAGCAGATAGAACGCCCAGACCGGCGATGACTGGGTGAGCACGAGGCATGCCACGAGCGATGCGACGCCGAGGGCGCCGACGACTGCAGCGATCGTGCGTGCACGGAGTGCGAAGCGAGTGAGCCCCCAGACGATGAGTGGCCAGACGAGATAGAACTGCTCCTCCACTGCGAGCGACCAGAAGTGGAGCAGCGCGGACGGCGCAACGTCGGCCATCTGTCCAGCGAGATAATCATTGGCCCGGTAGCCGAAGACGATGTTGATGACGAACCCCACTGCCGCAAGGGCATCACGGCCGAGACCTTCCAGCAGGATCGGCGAGAGCATGCTCCGGGCCGCAATGAGTGTCGCCACGACGACCAGCAGCGACGCAGGCAGCAGACGTCGTACCCGCCGAGCCCAGAAGTTCCCGAGCGAGATACGCCCGGTCTGCTCCTGTTCGCGCAGCAGCAGCGAGGTGATGAGGAAGCCGGACACGACGAAGAAGACGTCGACGCCCACGAGTCCGCCGTGGAAGGGGCCGATCTCTGCGTGGTACACCACCACGAGCAGCACAGCGATGGCGCGCAACCCCTCGATGTCGGCGCGGAACGAGTTCGGAGTGGGCGGAGTAGCGCGCTGGGCGGTGTCCAGAGGTTCCTCGGGGGCGTGATTGTTCATCAGGATTTCAGCAGCGAGACGCCGATCGCCTCGATGAACGGTGCGAAGTACTGCGCCGTGGTGGCCCCGATGTGGTTGTCGTCCCGGTACATCTGGATATTGCCGAGCATCACCGCGCACTGGGTCTTGTTGCACATCCAGTCGGTGACGCGGGCGTAGTTCGAATCCGTCGCATTCACCACGGCAAGCTCAGCGGCCACGAGGGGCGGCCGTTCCCCCTGCTTGCGAGTGATGATGCACTTGGAGGGGTTGGAACGGTTTCTCGACAGACAGGTAGCGGGCCACGACTCGGGGTGTGCGATGTCGGCGAGGAACACGAGTTCGTCGGTGAGCGGTCGCAGTTTCTTCATCACTGGGGTGAGGGCTCGCTCCCACACCTGTCGGGCGTCGGACTTCGCCGGTCGGTTGGTGAGGCGATAGCGGTACATCGCCACGTAGACGAGGTCGGGCTTCTCCGCTTCGAGACGGCGGTACACGTCGTTGCGCCAAGGCGCACATTCGGTGCGCTTGCGGTTCGCCTCGTCGTAGGTGACGAACTCGGCGAGCGGACAGCCCTGTTTGGTGAGGATCAGGAGTCGCCACCCCCGACGGATCGCCGCCTTCTCCACGGCCGGAAACCATTGTGCGGCGTGCGAGTCGCCGATGAGTGCAACGCGCACTGAACCGTTCGGGTCGCCGTAGATGCACTCACCGGCCTTCACCTGGCCGGGGCGCAGCAGGCACCCGTCGCTGTACAACTTCGGAAGGTCATCGTCGATGTCGGAGAAGTTCGGGGTGAGGTTGGAGGGAACGCTCTCGAGTCGCAGCGAGTCCTCGACGATCTTGGCGTTGCGGGCGGTGAGTTCTGCGAGGTCGTAACGCTCGGGTTCCTGGCTGCCAGCGTCGGTGGGTGGCGTGGACACCGGCGACGTCGTCTCGGTGGGGTTCGCGCTATCGCTCGTGGGCGTTCCCGGCGGATCGGTGACGTCCACGTTCAGATCGGGCGCAGCCACCTCGGCACCAGAGCCTGCGCTCACATCGGTGCGGGTGGTGACCATGCCGGCGCCGAGGCCGAGCGCCACAAGTGCTGCACCGGCACCCAGACTGCGACGCGCACTGGTGGACAACCAGTGGGCGTGTCGCACCGGGTTCTCGATGATGGCGAACGACACCGCCGAGAGTGCCACCGCCAACAGAATCGCTCCCAGACGCTGGGCGGCAGACAGCGGCCCCCACTTCGCATCGGCCAGGATGAGCGCCGGCCAGTGCCACAGGTAGATGGCATACGAGTGCTTGCCCATCCATTGCAGCGGGCGGGCCCGCAGCAGCATCACGGGCCCGTATCGAGTGATGGATCCGCCCGCAGTGAGCACCGCAACAGTGGACAGCACGGGGAGCAATGCAGCGAGACCGGGGAAGGTGGTGTTGTCGCTGATGACGAGCGATGCGATGACGATGCCGAGAATGCCGGCCCACCCGAGGAGTACCCGGATGTCCTCGCGCAGGGCCAGGATCCGGTTGCCCGCAATTGCGAGTGCAGCACCGGCGAGCAGCTCCCATGCCCGGGTGGGGAGCAGGTAGAAGGTCCACACGGGTGCGGTTTCGGTGAAGTAGATGCACGCAAGCAGCGACGCAAGGCCGAGTGCCCCCACTGCGAGGGCCGCCGACCGCATGAACGCACGGGTACGTGCGAGCGCGAGGATGACGAGCGGCCAGATCACATAGAACTGTTCCTCGAGCGCCAAGGACCAGAAATGCAGCAGCGGTGACGGCAGCGCATCGGCCATCTGTGCGCCGAGGTAGTCGTTCTCCCGGCCGGCGAAGACGACGTTGATGACGAATCCGGCAGCGGCAATCGCATCGTGACCGAGGCTGCGCAGTTGGACCGGCGACAGCATCGAGCGTGCCGCCACGACCGTTGCGAGTATCACGAGCGCCGAGGCGGGCAGCAGTCGTCTTGCCCGGCGCGCCCAGAAGTTCGGCAATGAGACGGTGCCGGTGCTCTCCACCTCACGCAGCAACAACGACGTGATCAGGAACCCCGACAGCACGAAGAAGACGTCCACGCCCACCAGACCACCGTGGAAGGGGCCGAGTTCGGCGTGGTACAGCAGCACGAGCAGTACGGCGACCGCACGCAGTCCCTCGATATCGCTGCGGAATGCTCCCGTTGATGAGTCGGTGCGCCCGGGGCGGCGCGGAGCGGCGCGCCGTTGTGGACGCTCGCGGTAGCCGGGGGATGCGGCGCTGCCCGGACGCAGCGGTGCGGGGCGGTGCGCTCGTGGTGCCGGACGATAGAGGCCGTCGGAGTACTCACCCGGTGGTTCGGGCGCGCTGAATGAAGGCTCTCCGATCACCACGCTGTGGATCATGCCATGAGGCGCGTGTCGACCCACGTCAATCCGGTGGCTCCAGCGCCGAGGTGCCACCCGGCTCCGCCGCCCTAATGTCGTTGGATGCGATACGAACAGATCGACGTCACGGTCGACGACGGGGTGATGGTGCTGACGCTGTCTCGACCCGAGCAGCTCAATGCCTGGACCGCGCGTATGGGCGCCGAGATGTCCGATGCGCTCCGTCGCGCCGATGTCGACGACGCGGTGCGGGTGGTGGTGCTCACGGGTGCGGGTCGGGCGTTCTGCGCAGGGGCCGATCTGTCCACAGGTGGCGCAACCTTCAACGCTGCAGAGCGAGAGCGTGATGAGGCCGTGGGCGGCGAACTCGTTCTGCCGTGGCAGATCCGCAAGCCCGTGATCGCCGCAATCAATGGTCACGCAGTCGGCGTCGGGATCACCCTGCCGTTGTGCGCCGACGTGCGTTTCGTTGCCGAGGACGCCAAGGTGCAGTTCGCCTTCGTGCGACGCGGGATGATGCCCGAGCTCGCTGCGCACGTCCTGCTCGCCCGAGTTGCGGGAGTTTCGGTGGCTGCGGATCTCCTGCTGTCCGGGCGCATGGTGAGTGGCCGTGAACTCTGCGAACTACGGATCGCCAATCGAACGATGCCGGCATCGGAGGTTCTCCCTGCGGCGTTGGAATGGGCGCGTGATGTAGCGCGCAATGCCGCTCCCGTTTCGGTGGCACTCACCAAGCAGATGATCTGGTCTGACATTGCTCCCGATCTTCGAGCGATGTCACGTCGCGAGACCCCGCCATTCGAATGGCTGGGCAAGCAGGCCGACGCCGTCGAGGGCATCACGGCGTTCCTCGAAAAGCGCGAGCCGCGCTGGAGCCTGCGCGTGAGTGCGGATCTGCCGCCGTTCGGGGAGGCGTAACCGGCCTCAACGAGGTCGGTGGAGTGCCTCTTGTTGCAGTTGCCGCTTCAGGATCTTGCCCGAGGCGGTACGCGGCAGTGGCTCGGTTGCGATCACGAAGTGCTGCGGGATCTCGAACTTCGCGAGGTGTGCACCGAGGAAGGTGCGCAGTTCGTCGAGGTCGATGTCGCCATCGGTGTAGATCGTTGCGCCCACCTCCTCCCCGAGGCGTTCCTCGGGTACGGCGTACACGGCTGCCTCTCGGACCTGTGGATGCATCAGCAGGGCTGCCTCCACGCCTCCGCAGCCGATGTTCTCGCCGCCCCGGATGATGAGGTCCTTCACCCGGTCCACGATGAAGAGGTAGCCGTCATCATCGAGGTAGGCCACATCGCCGGTACGGAACCAACCGCCCGGCTCGAAGGTGGAGTCGGCGAGATCGGGTCGGTTCCAGTACTCCACGAACATCGCGGTGCCCCGCACGAGCAACTCGCCGCGTTCGTTGGCGGCGAGGGCATTTCCGTTGTCGTCGACGATCTTCAACTCCATCACGGCCGAGCACCTGCCTGAACTCGCGGGCCGCTCGACGTACTCGGGTCCGGCGATGAAGACGCCGATGGCATTGGTCTCGGTCATTCCCCAGCCGGTGGCGGGCATGGCAGAGGTGAGCGTGCGGTCGATCTGGCGAACCTGCTCGGGTGCGCGGGCGGCGCCGCCACCTCCGACCAGACGCAGCGACGACAGATCGCGTGAGGTTCGCTTGGCGGCCTCCACCAGATCGTGTGTCACCGCCGGCGGTCCGGTGAAGTTGCTGATCTGCTCGCGCTCGATGAGCTCCACGGCCTTCTCGGGATCCCACTTGTACATGCAGACCATCTTTCGCTGCGCGCGGTAGCTCTGGAGAAAGACTGCGTGCGATCCCGTTGCATGGAACAGCGGTATGCCGATGAGCGTGGCCGGCTGCGACGTAGGTGGTGCGGGAGTGATCCCGAACTCGCGTGCAGAGGCTGCACCATCGAGTTCCCACGACAGCAGTGCCGAGATGATGTTGCGGTGCGTCGAGAGCACACCCTTGGGGTGGCCGGTGGATCCCGAGGTGTAGAAGATGATGGCCGGATCGTCGGGCGCGATGTTGGCCGGCGGCATGGCGACGTCGTCGGTGGTGCGGAGCGCGTCGCCGAGAGTGATGGCACCCAGCGGGGCGTGTGAGGCCCGGGCCACCAGCACCCGGATACCCAAGGCCTCGATGCGTGGAGCGATGCGGTCCGCTCGCTCCTGGTCGCAGACGAGCACGTTCGAACCGGAGTTGGTGAGTCCGTACTCCATCTCGTCAGGGGTCCAGAGCGCATTCATCGCAACGGCGATTGCCCCTATGGACGTAGCCGCCATGAAGGCAAAGACCCATTCGGGGAAGTTCCGCATGGAGATGGCCACCCGATCTCCCTTGCGAACGCCGTAGTCGTGTGCGAGCAGGTGGGCGAGCCGTGCGCTCTGTCGGTAGGTCTCTGCAAATGTGTAACGCTCGTTCTCGTAGACGAGGAACACTGCGTCGGTGGCCGTTGCGAGGTACAGATCTCGAAGCGTTGCTGGTGCGTTCTTGAACACCTTGAGCGTTCGATCTGGCCGCACGAGGTCGACGAGCTCGTAAGGTTCGCCGGGTGCGGTGAGTGACGTCAGCGCTTCCGCGCGCGAGATGAGTCGTTGCACGCTGCACATGCTCTCGCGGTGGGGCCGGGTGCGCCAGAGAACCAACACTGCGCTTGGCCCGCTCATGCGAACGGCCAGCGCAGAGCGCTGGCCGTGTGGTGCCTCCCCAGGGGCTCGAACCCTGAACCTGCGGATTAAGAGTCCGTTGCTCTACCATTGAGCTAGAGAGGCAGGAACGCCGATGCTAGCGGTACACCGCGGAGCATCAGGTGATCTGTCTGGGGTCGAACTGGGGTGACCGACGGGAATCGAACCCGCGACCTACAGGACCACAACCTGTCGCTCTACCAATTGAGCTACGGCCACCAAGG
>JAFMJD010000144.1 GCA_017853685.1 Actinomycetota bacterium
GGGGAAGTTGCTCTCCATGAGCGACAGGTAGCGGCGCATGTCGAGGATCTTGTCCAGGATCTCGATGTTCACCGGGCAGATCTCGTCGCATGCCTTACAGGTGGTGCAACTCCAAACCTCGTCGGCGCTCACGCGCTCGAACAGCGAGTTCGCCGCAATGGTGATCTCTTTGTCCACACCGATGGGCGGAGTGATGTGCGCGTGGGTGGCGGTTGCTGCCATGACCTCACCGGTCTTCAGCACGATCTCACGCGGGTCGAGGGGCTTGCCGGTTGCGTGGGCCGGGCACACGCTGGTGCAACGGCCGCACATGGTGCAGGCATCGGTATCGAGCAACTGCTTCCAGGTGAAGTCCTCCACCACCGCTGCACCGAAGGACTCGAGCGATGTCTCGGCGAGATTCGGCATGGGCTTCATGGCGCCCTTGGGGCGCTCACGGTTGCGCAGGTACATGTTCAGCGGTGACGTGAACATGTGTCGCAGCATCGTCACCGGCAGGATCGCGAGGAACAGCAGGAACGACACCACGTGCGACACCCAGAAGATCTGGTGCCAGCGCTCGAGGGTGTCGAGCTGGAGCGAGTCGAACCACGTGGCGATCGGGTACCCGACGAAACTCCACTTCTCGTGCGACTCCGTGCCCTCGGCAGCGATACGCACACCCTCGGCGAGAAAGCCGGTGGCCCCGATGAGGAAGAACGTGCCGAGGATCACCGCATGCTCGGGCTTGGTCTTGATACGGATTCGATACGGGCGCTGGACGTAGCGGCGCAGGATCGCCCAGATGATGCCCACCATGAACACCACGCCGGCGAGGTCGGCGATGAACGAGTACGCCATGTAGGTCTTGCCGTGGAGGAACTTGGCGCTCTCGGGCAATTGGTGGTCGATCTCGAGGGTGGTGGTGACACCGAGCAGCACGAGGAACCCGAAATAGATCATCGAGTGCATGAGGCCTGCGGCCGAGTCACGCAGCAGGGTCTGCATGTACACGCCGGCACGGAAGTCCTTCAGGCGGTGAGCCAGGTTGCGTGCAGTGGTGCGCCGGCGGTCCGGGCCGCCGCGCTCCCAGTTGCGCATGCGCTGTGCGAACGCCCAGGCACCCCACACGAGGAAGATCGGCACCACGGTGTAGAACGCGATCTGGAGGGGCCCCGGGATGCCGCCGAAGGGCTCACGGGTCACGTCGTTCTCGTTGTGCCAGTGGGTGATCTGCGGGAGGATGCCCGACACCACCGTGAACAGGCCCATGAAGACGCCGATGGCGAGGACGATCTGGTGGGGGCGGAGGCGCTTGGGACCGCCGGAAGCCGAACCGGCCTCCTGCGAGTCGTTTGAGGCGTGCGTGCTCATGACGCCCACGGACGCTAGCGCGCCGGGTCGCCTTCCAGAGATGTCAGCCGTAGTACTGGCGGTCGAAGTCCCGAATCCGCCCGGCGAGGTACTCGAGCATCTTGCGGTTGAGCGCCGGCACCGCCTCGACCGTGGCGAGGAACTCCCGTTGGGGGATCACGAGCAGGCGGCACTCGGTGTCGCACACCACGGTGGCGGTGCGCGGCCCGTGATCGAACAGTGCCAACTCGCCGAGGATCCCGCCCGGGCCCATGGTGGCCACCTTCTTGCCGTTCCGGCGCACCGTGGCGGTTCCGGCGAGGAGCACGAAGGCCTCGCGACCCATCTGGCCCTGATCGATGAGCACCTGACCGGCCGCCGCCGAGATCTCGTCACCGGCCTTGAGCACCCGTTCGAGATCCTTGTTGGAGCAGTTGGAGAACAGAGGTACGCGTCGCAGGTGCTCGAGCGATTCCCGTTTGGTGGCCATGGGCGGATCATATGACGGGTGACGGCGAGGTGCTTGTGGCACCCGTACGCTCAAGCGTCATGAGCGCATG
Organism: Actinomycetota bacterium; assembly: GCA_017853685.1. Classification (GTDB taxonomy): domain Bacteria; phylum Actinomycetota; class Acidimicrobiia; order Acidimicrobiales; family Ilumatobacteraceae; genus WLJO01. Next base: position 1,893 of record JAFMJD010000144.1, read on the forward strand.
TGGGTGTCGCCGGCCATGACCGTGTTGGTGGTGGGTGGCGCCGGATACATCGGCTCGGTCACCGTGCGGGCACTCGTGCGCGCCGGCCGCGATGTGGTGGTGTTCGACGATCTCTCCACCGGATTCCGCGAGGCCGTCCCTGCAGGGGTCGGGTTCGTGCACGGCTCCACTCATGATGCTGGGGCGATCGAGCGCGCGGTGTCGAGTCACCGGGTGGACGTGGTGGTGCACTTCGCCGCGAAGAAAGCGGCCGGCGAGTCGATGGTGCAACCCGGCCGGTACTTCGCCGAGAACGTGGCCGGTTCGAACACGTTGTTCGAGGCACTGGTACGCAGTGGTGTGCACCGGGTGGTGTTCTCGTCATCGGCGGCGGTGTACGGCAACGCCACGCTGCTGCCCATCTCGGAGGAGACACCCAAGCATCCCGAGAACCCCTACGGCGAATCCAAGCTCATCGTGGAGCAGATGCTGCGGTGGTACGACACCTGCCATGCACTACGGAGTGTGAGCCTGCGCTACTTCAACGCAGCCGGTGCCACCGATGACGGCGAGGTGGGCGAGGATTTCGCGCAGAGCACCAACCTCGTGCCGGTGCTCATGAAGTCGGTGCTCGGCCGACGCGGTCCGCTCGAGATCTTTGGGACCGACTATCCCACCCGTGATGGCACGGCGATCCGTGACTACGTGCACGTCGAAGACCTCGCGGCCGGACATGTGAAGGCCGTGGAGTACCTCGAACGCGGTGGAGCCAGTACGGCGGTGAACCTCGGCACCTCGCGCGGCTCGTCGGTGTGGGAGATCCTTCACGCCGCTGAGTCAGTGATCGGTGCGCCAGTTCCACACGTGACCGCACCGCGCCGACCGGGAGACGCAGTCGAGCTCTACGCCGACATCTCGCGTGCGCGTGCGCTGCTCAGGTGGGAACCCGTGCGTGACATCCGCGCCATCATGGAGTCCGAGTGGAAGTGGCGCCAGCGGCGCCCCGACGGATTCGCGGTACCGCACCAGTAACGCCGCCGGTTTGCAATGCGGCGCGCGGTCAGCGCTTCGATGCCTGAGCGGCCACTGCGGCTGCAGCAGCAGCGACGGCCTCTGCGTCACCGAGATACGCAGCCGAGGTTGCGTGCAGTGCAGCATCGAAGGTGTACCGGCGCGGGGCACCGGTGGGAATATTCAACTCGGCAATGTCGGTATCGGAGATGTGTTCGAGGTGTTTCACCAGTGCGCGCAGCGAGTTGCCGTGCGCAACGACGAGCACGTCGAGACCGGCCTGCAACTGCGGGACCACCACGTCGTGCCAATACGGCAGCACCCGCGCCACCACATCCTTGAGGCACTCGGACCCGGGCAGTACATCGGCGGGCAGTCGCCGGTAGCGAGCGTCGTTGGCGGGGTGTTCGCTGCTCGTGGTGTCGACCGGCGGCGGCGGAACGTCGTAACTGCGTCGCCACAACAATGTCTGGGCCTCACCGTGCTGTTCGGTGGTGGCCTTCTTGTCCAACCCTTGCAGTGCTCCGTAATGACGCTCGTTGAGTCGCCAGGTGCGCTGCACCGGCAGCCACACCTGACCGAGTTCACTCAGGGCGAGGTGCGCCGTCATCACGGCGCGGGTGAGCAACGAGGTGTGCACCACATCGAACGAGAGTCCCTCGGCCGCAAGCGTGTGGCCGGCCTGGCGAGCCTCGGTCTCACCCTTGGGCGACAGCGGTACATCGTGCCAACCCGTGAAGAGGTTCAACTGGTTCCACGTGCTCTCGCCGTGGCGGAGGATGACGAGCGTGCCGGTCATGGTTCCCGAAACGGTACCGGGTGATGCGACCCGGGCCAGCGACGGACTAGAAACAGCGCATGCGTATCGGCATCACGGGGTTCTGCACCGACGAGACGATTCATCCGGTGGACCTCGCCCGCGCCGTGGAAGCGCGCGGCTTCGACTCGCTGTGGCTCCCGGAGCACAGTCACATTCCCACCAGTCGCACGTCGCCGTGGCCCGGAAGTCTTTCCGGCGAACCGCTGCCCGATTACTACTGGCGTTCACAGGATGCGTTCGTGGCCCTGTCGATGGCGGCCGCCGTCACGTCCAGGATCCTGCTCGGCACGTCGATCACGCTCGTGGCGCAACGTGATCCGATCTGGCTCGCCAAACAGGTGGCCTCGCTCGATCACCTCTCAGGCGGTCGCGTGATCCTCGGTGTCGGGTACGGGTGGAACCGTGAGGAACTGGAGAATCACGGTGATGATTGGACGAACCGTCGGGCCATCGTTCGCGAACGGGTGCTGGCGATGCGATCGCTGTGGACCGACGAAGTCGCGTCCTTCGACGGCGAGTTCGTGAAGATCGCGCCGTCGCTCGCTCGTCCCAAGCCTGTGCAGCCCGGCGGGCCCAAGGTGGTGCTGGGCGGTGGATTCGGTCCGCGGCTCATGGCATCGATTGCCGAGTGGGGCGATGGTTGGATGCCCATCACCGCCCGCGCGAGTCTCGGTAAGCGTCTGGATCCGCTGCGTGAGGCATGCGAACGCGCGGGTCGTGACTTTGCCGCGATGGACATCACCGTGATGGGCGCTACCGACGATCCCGCCGGGCTCGAGAGCCTGCAGTCCGAGGGCGTGACACGAGCAGCACTCACGCTGTGGCCGGCGAGTGCTGATGAGCATCTGCGTCAACTCGATGCATGGGCGCCGCTGGCGCAGCGTTTCAACGGCCACTGACGCGCGCCGTGCGGGTCAGCGCACGTTCGGTGTGATTCAGCGCGGGTTCTGGGCGCCGCGCACGAAGCGTCCGGGGAAGTCGCCCGTGTGCGTGCCGTTCTCGAAGGTCACCGTGCCGGTCTTCACCGTGTAGCGATAGCCGCTTGCGGTCTGCATCAGGCGACGTCCGCCGGCCGGCAGGTCGTGCACGATCGACGGCGGATGAGCGGCAAGTGCCTGCATGTCGATGACGTTGATGTCGCCGAGCATTCCGGGAGCGATCACACCACGGTCGTTCCAGCCCACGTGCGACGCCGTGCGCTGGGTGATGTGGTGCACGAGCAACTCGATGGGCAGTCGCTCGCCGCGGTCACGATCCCGACCCCACAGCGCAAGCATCGTGGTGGAGAACGAACCGTCGGAGATGGCGCCGCAGTGCGCTCCCGCATCGGACAGACCGATGAGCGAACGGGGTGCGAGCAGCATCTCGCGCACGTCGTCGAGGTTCTGGTGCGCCCAGTTGAACAGCGGCATGTAGAACAACTGGTTGCCGTCACGCTGCAGCAAGAGGTCGTAGATCACCTCACCGGGCGTGCGACCCGATGCTGCGGCGAGACCGGCAACCGAGCGCTCCGGTGACGGCTCGTAGTTCACCGGGTCTTCCATCGGGAACATCTTGTGGAAGCCCTTGGTGAGTTCGTGCACCATGCCCTCGCGCATGTCGCTGGCATGTTCCTCGAGAATCCGTCGGCGCACATCGGGGTCCGACATCGTGCGAACGCGCTCGGCGAGCGGAAGGTTCGCGATCGAGCGGTACGTGCCACCGGTCATGAACGGGTTGATCGATGCAGTGAGGCCGAGCAGCACACCGATGGGACGCGGTGCCACCTGGTTCTTCACGTCGAAGCCCTCGCCCGTGAGCGAGTTGGCGAAGTTGGCCATCTCTCGCCAGCGATCCGGGAGGAACTCGGGCTGCTGCACGGTCATCGACAGCGGGCGACGCACGGTGCGAACGAGTTGTGCCATGAGCTCGAGCTCGGCGCGAGCGAAGTCCTCGTCGGGCGACTGGTACGCATCGGAGATCATCTGGATCACGCCCTGCCCCAGATCGGTGAGTGCGGATGCGAGCGCAATGAGTTCGTCGGCGGAGGAATAACGCGTACCGAGCGGAGCGCCCTCCTTGGTGCGGTGGATGTAGGTGCGGCTCGTGGTGAATCCGAGCGCACCTGCCTGAATGCCGATCTTCACCTGTCGGTACATCTCGGCCAGTTCGTCGGCGGTGGGCGCCTCGTTCGGATCGGCACCGCGCTCACCCATCACATAGGCGCGCAGCGGTGCGTGTGCCACCTGCGTGGCCACGTCGACGGCGTACGAACGGCGGTCCAGCGCATCGAGGTACTCGGTGAAGGTCTCCCAATCCCAGGTGAGCCCCTCGGCGAGCGCCGTACCCGGGATGTCCTCCACGCCCTCGAGCATGCTGATGAGGAAGTCGTGGTCCGTCGGCTTGGCAGGCGCGAAGCCCACACCGCAGTTCCCCATCACGAGCGACGTCACGCCATGCACCGACGACGGTGCGAGGAGCGGATCCCACGTCACCTGACCGTCGAAGTGGGTGTGGATGTCGACGAACCCCGGCGTAACGAGACTGCCGTCGGCGTCGATCGTGCGGCGGGCAGAACCAGCGAGGTTGGCGCCCACCTCGGTGATGCGGCCCCCCGAGATCCCCACATCGGCCCGGCGAGCCGGTGCCCCGGTGCCATCGACGACCATTCCCCCACGGATGACGAGATCGAACATTCCTGCATTGTGCCCCACAGCAGCCCAGGAGACGAGGGTGAACGTGCCGGATTCGGGGCGAGCCGAGCAGTTTCTGATCCTGAGTCATGTCGACTCAAGTTTTCTCACTGCGGTGTTGTGGAGGTCGGGAGCGGGCCGATACCGTTCCCCCAAATCCCCCCGTCCAGCACCCTGGAGGCCCCCCATGCCCAAAGCAGTCGGAATCGATCTCGGCACCACC
>JAFMJD010000145.1 GCA_017853685.1 Actinomycetota bacterium
TCCTCGACGCCGTGCACCGAGGCCTCTCCAGCGGACTCCACGCAGTCGGCACCGCAGCGATGGGCCGCGAGTCCACGAGCGTGCTGGACAGTCGGCTCCGGGTTCGGGGCGTGTCGGGCCTGCGAGTGGTCGACTGCGCTGCGATGCCGGGTCTCGTGTCAGGAAACACCAACGGCCCGGCGATGGCATTTGGCTGGCGAGCCGCCGACTTGATCCTCGAGGACCGGAGGCGACCCGTGGAGTCCGTCCGACTCCCGTAGGCTTCTGGGCCGTGCCCGGCCGTTCGCCACATTCAGCGGTGGAACACACACGCCACGCGGTGAGTGTGTGGTTGCGGCGCGCCACCCGCCTGAGTCGTCGACGGGGCGGGCGAACCGCGTGTGCGGTGGCGATGTGCGCTGCGGTGCTCGCCAGCGCGCTGGGACCCACCGGTGCGCCGGCCACCACACCGCGCTACCCCATGCGCGTGCTGTCTGGCTGGGTGCCGTACTGGAAGACCAAGACCGGACCCGCAGGTGTTGCTGCAATGTCTGCACTTGCGAGCTCCACGTCGTCGTTCGCCTACGCCGCCACCGGCACCACCTCGATCGCTCGCCTCACCTCGCTGGACTCGAGTGGCGCAGTGCGGCGCGCTGCTGCAGCGGCGCGCATCCCGTTGGTTCCCACCGTCACCGATTCCACCGGCAAGGGGAACATGGCGGCGATACTCGCAGACCCGATCCGACGCGCTGCGCACATCGATCGGCTCGTGCGCCTCGCGGTGGAAGGGAACTTCGCCGGGATCGATCTCGACTACGAGAGCTTTGCGTACCGCGATGGTTCGGCTACCTGGTCCACCACCAAGCCTCTCTGGACACAGTTCGTCGCCGAACTCGGCGCTGCTCTGCATGCGCGCGCCAAGATGCTGTTCGTCACGGTGCCACCCACCTACAACAACGCACAGGCAAGTGGCTCGGGTTACTGGGTCTACAACCTGGTGGGAATCGCTCCTCATGTGGACCGCATTCGCATCATGGCCTACGACTGGGCGTACTCGCGCGTGGGACCGAATGCTCCGCTGTCGTGGACACAGAAGATCGTGGACTACGCAGCAGCCAACCTGCCGGTGTCCAAGGTGGAACTCGGCGTTCCGCTGTACGGACGCGATTGGGTCACCGGCGTGAGCGGCACGTGCCCAGCGGGGGCCACCACGTCGGGCCGGGTGAGCATCATCACGTCGTCGGCCATTGCGCTTGCTGCAGCCAAGGGTGTGAAGCCACAGCGGGGAACCCACGGCGAGATGGTGTTCACCTACACCGTGCCGTACTACGAGTCGACGCCCACACCGCCGTCCACCACCACGACCACCACCGATGTCGTCATCACCGATCCGCCGGCCGATGACCCGAGCACGAGCGACAGTTCCACGACTGCGCCCCCCACCACGTTGCCGCCACCGAATCTGCTGTGCACCGTGACGCGCACCGTGTACTACCCCGACGCCGTGAGTTCGTCCCGCAAACTCGAACAAGCGCTCGCCAAGGGCCTCGCCGGGATCGTGTTCTTCGCCATCGGCTACGAGGATGCAAGCCACTTCCGCGGTCTGCGCACACCGGCACTCACCGTGCCCAAGGCTCCGGGCGCGAACCCCATCGGGCGGTGGAGTATCCGCGTCACCGGACCGGGCACCATCACCGTGCGCGGATGGGCACTCGATCCCGAGACCACACTGCCGATCCGTGTGCGCGTGACCGTGAACGGCCGCACGCGTGCGGTGGTGCTGGCGAACGCCGAGCATGCCGGAGTGGCTGCCGTTTATCCCGGCAACGGTCCGTACCACGGAGCCGAGTTCACGATCACGGTGCCTCGCGGTCGACACCGCGTGTGCGTCTATGCCTCGGGCATCGGCGCCGGACTGAGCACGCGGCAACTCAGGTGCGCCTACGTGCGAGTCACGCAGTCGCCCCCCACCACTACGACCACCAGCAGTACAACCACCGCAACAACGCCGGCGACCCTCGCGCCGAACTGACGCAGTTGGCTACACCCGCGGGTGATGTCGCTCGAACACCGTGAGCATCTCGCCGGGGTCCACGATTCCGTGGGGTGTAAGGAACGACGTGACGTACGCACTCGGCGTCACGTCGAAACCCCAGTTGCGGGCCGGCGTGGCCGCCGGTGCCACTGCGGCTCCATGGAATCGGAGCACCTCTGATGGATCCCGCTCCTCGATCGGGATTGCGGCACCCGTCGGGCAGCTCGGATCGAACGTGGACCACGGCAGTGCGACATGGAACCCCACTCCGGCGACGGAAGCGGCGTATGCCTTGAGACTCGTGCCGATCTTGTTCGCCGTGTCACCGTTGGCGGCAACACGGTCTGCGCCCACGATCACGAGATCCACCGATCCGTGCATCAACAGATGACCCGCAGCGTTGTCCACCACCAACGTGTGGTCCACGCCACGGTCGGCCAACTCCCACGCCGTGAGCGCCGCACCCTGATTGCGCGGCCGCGTCTCGCTCACCCAGACGTGCACCGGGATCCCTGCCTGCTGCGCGAGATATACCGGCGCAGTAGCAGTCCCGTACTCGATGCAGGCCAGTCGCCCGGCATTGCAGTGCGTCATGACCTGCACCGGCTGGCCCGTGCGACGGTGACGTTCCTCGATGAGCGCGAGCCCAGCGAGTCCGATGCGTCGGCACTGCTCCACATCCTCATCGGCGATCTGCTCGGCGAGGCCCCTCAGCAGTGGTGGGCGCTCGGCAATGCTCACTCCGAGTGCACTGTCAACACACCGACGCAACGCCCACACCAGATTGACCGCGGTGGGTCGGGTTGCCGCAAGTACCTCGGCCGCTCGACGCAACGCGTCGTCGGTTGCGTCGACCCGTGCCGCCAGCGCGAGGCCGTAGGCAGCGGCCACACCGATGAGCGGCGCACCACGCACGGTCATGTCGGCGATGCCCATCACTGCATCGTGCGCGTCGGCCCAGCGGTCGATGCGCAGTTCGTGCGGCAGCACTCGTTGGTCGATCACCGCAACAGGTGCATCTACGTCATCTGATTCCCACCAGATCGTCCTCGACGGCGCCGAACCCACGGTCCGACTGTAGAACCAGAGCCATGGGAGCGGTGCACACGACGACATGGGGCAGTGTGCTCGCACTCGCAATAGGACTCGGGGTGACCGGATGCGGCGGACTCGAACGCGGCACCCGAGGTTCGGTCGAGTCGCCTCCCGCCGCAACAGTGCTTTCCGGCAATGCCGAGGTGGTGCACGTAGTGGACGGCGACACCGTGGACCTTCGCATCGGCACCCGCCGGGTCCGCGTGCGCCTCATCGGCGTGAACACTCCCGAAACGGTGGACCCGCGCCGTTCGGTGGAGTGCTTCGGCCCCAACGCCAAGGCGCGCACCGAGGCGCTGCTGCCACCGGGTACCCAGGTGCGTGTCGAGCGCGATGTCGAACCGCGCGACGACTACGGACGACTGCTCGGCTACGTGTACCGGACCGACGACGGAACGTTCGTGAACCTCGCACTCGTGATCGGCGGGTATGCCGTTCCGCTCCGGATCGAGCCGAACACTGCACATGCCGCCGAGTTCGGTACAGCCGCTCGCGCTGCCGAGTCAGCCGGACGGGGCTTGTGGTCCGCGTGCCCCCGGTAAGGTGCCCATGTGACCAGCCTCGCCGAGCGCCTCGGGTACTCCGCCGACAGCAAGTTGGTGATCATCAGCTGTGATGATCTCGGCTCCTCGCACGCAGCCAACGTCGGTGTCTATGCAGCGCTGCGCGAGGGCGCAGCGACCTGCGCGTCCATCATGATTCCGGCGCCGTGGGCCCACCACGCCGCCGAGATGTACGAGGGCGACGACATCGGCGTGCACCTCACGCTGAATTCCGAGCACCCGCTCTATCGATGGGGCCCCATCACCCAGGCGCCATCGCTGCTCTCGGGAGGCGGCGGCTTTCCCTCGACCATCGACGACCTCTGGGAACACGCAGATTCCGACGAAGTTCGCCGGGAGTGCCGCGCACAGATCGAGCGTGCCATGGCATGGGGTATCGACGTGACCCACCTTGCACCTCACCTCAGTTCGATGACTCTGCGGCCCGAGTTCTTCGACATCTACCTCGATCTCGCCGTGGAGTTCCGTCTGCCCATCCGTTTGCCGTCCACCGTCACCAGCGAGCAGGCCGGCTTCCCCTTCCGCTCACTGGCCGCCGAGGACGGTGTGGTGTTCCCCGATTGGTTCGACCACGACTGGCGACCCGGCAGCCGTGACCGCGTGTTCGAGGCAATCGCTGCGCTGCAACCCGGAGTCACCGAGATCCACGTACAGCCCGTGGTGGATACCCCTGAGGTGCGAGCGATCTCCGACGACTCGGAACACTGGATCGACGATTACCGACTCATGGTGGACGACACCGCGCTGGTGATCGAGGCACTCGAGGCGGCCGGCGCTCGCCTGATCGGCTACCGACAACTGCGCGAGGTCATGCGCGCGCACTGAGGCGCGCCAGAACCGCCGACGCTTCGCCCGAACGGAGCACATCGAACAGCACGCCCGTGTGACCGGCCGCCTTGAGTCGGCCGAGCATGAACAGTTCGGTGAGATCACCCGTTGCATCACGCGCATCGATGGTGATCACCAGTGCGGCATCATCGGGGCCGTCCACCGCTTCGTCCTTGCGGCCGAACGCCACGCGGTACTGCACCGAGGCGCTCACGTGAGTCCTACGCGTTGACGGATCCCGACGAAGAGGTCGTCTTCGAGTTCACCCTCGACCGGCGATCCCACGTGCGAGCGAGCAAGCACCCAGTCCTCCCACGGGTACACGCCAGCGAGTTCCTCGTCGCTCAGGCCGAACCACCACGGTTCGGACGGATCGACCTGTGTGGCATGCGCACGCAGCGCCCCAGAGCGCGCCCACAGGAACTCCGCCACGTGCAGTCGGGTGGTGATGCGGTGGTCCTGACCCGGACGATCGAGCCACGCCTGCTCGAACGGCGACGACCCACGCAAGCGGATCATCTCTTCGTGAACAGCCACGAGGCGCGCCTTGGCCCACACCGAGTAGTACATCTTGAGCGGCTTCCACGGGTCGCCGGCATGCGGATACCACTGAGGGTCACTCGACCGCTCGAACGCGAGCACCGACACCTCGTGCACCTTCACGTGATCCGGGTGCGGGTAGCCCCGTTGGTCATCGGAGTAGGTGATGATGACTTGCGGGCGCTCGCGCCGCAGCACGGTGACGAGTCGCTCCACGGCTTCGTCCAGATCGGCACGGTGGAAGCATTCGGGGTGCTCATTGGCAGGCGAATCCTTCATACCGGAGTCCCGATAGCCCAGCATCACGACTTCGTCGAAGCCGATGATGCGTGCGGACTCTGCCAGCTCGGCCGGCCGAAGTGCAGCGAGCACCGCTTTTTCCTGCTCGGGTTCGAGACCGTGGAACGGTGCGCCGGGTTCGCGCAACGACGGGTTCTGCAGGTCGCCTTCCTCGCCGCCGGTGCAACACACCAGCACGGTCCGTACGCCCTCCGCCTTGTACTTCGCGAGGGTGGGCGCCCCCTTGGAGGCCTCGTCGTCGGGGTGCGCATGCACGGTGAGGACACACAGGGGCACTTCGTGCTGCATCGCTGCGAGGCTACCCGTGCGACACCAGTCACTGCGGCACGCGCCCTAGTGTGCGATGCGATGCGTCGAATCACCCTCCCTCTTGCCGCCACCATCGTGCTGGCCCTGGCTGCATGTTCGAGCGACGGGCGCAGCCTCGCCCCGCCCAACAACAACAACGAGTCGATCATCAAGGCCACCGAGGTGACCGACCCCGATGAGGGCTTCGACGACGGCGTCGAGTTCGACGACACGCTGCCCAGCGAGGACGCCATCGAGGGCGAGGGCGGCATGACGATGACCGTGCCGTTCACCTCCGACGGTCCGATCCCGGCGAAGTTCACGTGTGCAGCCGACAACGTGTCGCCGGCCATCACGTGGGACAACCTGCCCGAGGGCACCGTGGAGGTTGCCGTGCAGGTGATCGACCTCGAGTCCGAGAACTTCACCCACTGGGTGATTGCCGGGTTGCGACCCGAAGCCGGCGGCATCGGCGAGGGCGAGGTTCCCGAGGGAGCGATCCAGGCCAAGAACTCCAAAGGCACTATCGGCTACTTCGGTCCATGTCCGCCCGTTGGCAGCACGCACACGTACCTGTTCGAGGTCGACGCCCTCGACCGGGCCATCGAACTGACCAATGGTGTTGACGCCGACACCCTGCTCGAGGCCATCGGCGAGGCAACCGTCCAGTCCGCCAGCGACAGTGGCAAAGTCGCCGGCTAGGCGACTTCGACCACACGTCGCCGGCTAGGCGACTTCGACCACACGTCGCCGGTCAGGCGTCGACGCCCTCGAGGTATTCGGCGAACTTCTCGATCGCTGCCTTGCGGCGTGTGGGAACGTGCTCGCTCGGCACCTCGTGCGGTCGGTAGTCCTTCAGCACCTGCCGCGCCACGGTGACCTTGTGCACCTCATCGGGTCCGTCGTAGATGCGTGCGGCACGCG
>JAFMJD010000146.1 GCA_017853685.1 Actinomycetota bacterium
TCGTAGTGGGCCAGTCCGGCTATGTGCCGGGCAATGCGGTGGAGAACATCGGCGGCGAGGCGTTCGTGCGTGCCTACGGCGAGGGCGCGGTGACACCCACATCGTCGAGTACGTCGTCGAGCGCGCCTGGGAGCACTCCCTCGAGCACCGCAGCGCCGGCTCCGTCCACCAGTCCTGCCGCATCTGAACCCACGGGTGATTCGTCCGGTGCAACGGTGTGGATCGTGATCGCGGCAGTTGGCGCACTCGCATTGTGCGTGACCACCTGGACGATGTTCCGAAGGCGCAAGCACCGCACAGCCGAATCCTGAGTCTCCCGGCAGGCCGGGTGGGCCGGGTAGGTCCGGGCAGTTCGACATGCACGGTGACTCAGACCCCGAGTCCGCTCGTTATATTTCGGCGACGGATCGACTTCGGAGGCCCATTGGGGTGAAACGCAACGGTCAGGGCACAGAACTCCGAGGCATCGTTCGCTCGTCCCCGCTCGTCGCTATCGCCGTGCTGGTCGCTTCGGTGTTCGTGGCTTCGGTGTTCGCCCCGAACAGCGCGAGCGCAGCGAATGTGGTGTCGCTCTCGGGTGTGCTGCGCGCCGCTGACGGCAAACCCGTGCACCTCGCCGATGTGATCCTCACCGATCTCGACGACCCTACGAACACTGCGTCGGTCTGGACCACGAAGAGCGGCGCGTACTTCCTGCTCGTGCGCGCCGCATCGCGCTTCCGACTCCAGGTGCGATCGGGTATTTCAGGTGCAGCAGGCACCGACACGATCATCGTGCCCACCGCCACGTTCACCACGAGCACACCGCTCGCCATGCTCGCCTCACGCAGCATCAACCTCGCGCTCCCCCCGCTGCGCAAGGTGACCATCAACATCACCGATCCCGACGACAACCCGGTGCAGGGGGCGGTGCCGCTGCTCAACACCGAGGGGACCGCCACCGGGTTCGAACTCGCCGACGGTATTTCGTTCGACCTCGAGCAGAGCTGGCTCGGCGGCAACCGCAACCTCGACATCCCCTACATCCGCGGCGAGATCTACGACAGCACCAACGCGCTCGGCAACACCGTTCGCTGGTCGTTCCCCGGCACCTTCACCACTCCGGCGAGCGGCATGCCTCCCATCGTCACCTACGGCAGTGTGCGCTATCCGCCCATCAACGGGTCTCGATACACCCAGCAGATCAACAGTCCCATCACGATCGATGCGACTACCGGGAACGCCACCGTCAACATCCAGCGACCGAGGCTGTCCACCTTGTCGGGCGTGCTCCGCACCGCCGACGGCAAGCCCGTGCATCTGGCTGATGTGATCCTCACCGATCTCGACGACCCCACCAACACCGGCTCGGTGTGGACGAACCGGAGCGGCGCGTACTCCCTGCGCGTCAGGTCGGCGTCTCGTTTCCGTCTGCAGATCCGATCGGGCGTGTCGGGAGCGGCCGGCACCGACACGATCATCGTGCCGAACGCAACGTTCACCACCAGTGCGCCGCTCGCACTCGACAACTCACGCAGCCTCGACCTCACGCTCCCACCGCTGCGCAAGGTGACCATCAACATCACTGATCACGAGAGCAATGCAGTGAAGGGTGCCGAGCCGCGCATCGCTGCCGCAGGCACCGTGACCGGAGCCGAACTCTCCCCGGGCGTTGCGTTCGATCTCGAACAGCGCGAGCTGGGCGGAAACCGGAACCTCACCATTCCCTACATCCGCGGCGAGATCTATCGCACCACCAGCGCGTACGGCACCACCACTCGCTGGTCATACCCCGGCAACTTCTCCACCCCGGCAACCGGCGTGCCGCCGTTCGTGTACGCCACCGTGCGGTACCCGTCGGTGTTCGGCTTCCGCTACGAACAGAAGATCACCGACCCGATCGATATCGACGTGTCGAGTGCGAACGCAGTCATCAACGTTCAGCGACCCGAACTCGCCACCTTCTCGGGCGTGCTGCGTGCTGCCGATGGCAAGCCGGTGACGATCGCCGACATCATCCTCACCGACCTCGACGACCCCACCAACACCGCGTCGATGACGACGAAGTCGAATGGTGCGTACTTCCTCCTCGTGCGTGCCGCTGCCCGTTTCGAACTGAAGGTGCGATCTGGGTTCACCGGCGCAACGGGCACGAGCACCGTCGTGCTGCCGGCATCCACCTTCACGAGTAGCGACCCGCTCTCGCTGTTGGACTCCCGGGTGTTGAACCTCACGCTGCCACCGCTGCGCAAGGTGACCATCAGGGTTGCCGATGCCGACGACAACCCAATCGCAGGCGCCGAGCCGACGCTGTCGCCCACCGGGACCGCCACCGGGTTCTCGCTCGCCGACGGGGTGAACTTTGGGCTCGAGCAAACAGCGCTGGGCGGCAACCGCAATCTCAACCTCCCGTTCATCCGGGGCGAGATCTACCGCACCACGAATGCACTCGGGAACGCCACCCGGTGGTCGTACGCCGGCAGCTTCACCACGATGGCCAACGGCATACCACCCATCGTCACCTACGGCAGTGTGCGCTATCCAGCCATCAACGGCTTCCGCTACACCCAGTCGATCGCCGATCTGGTGACCATCAACACCGAGTCCGGCGACGCGACGGTCACGATTCAGTCGGACAACTTTGCAACCATCGACTCCGCGGGTTCGCTGTTCGGCGACATCGCCATCACGGCTCCCGACGACACGGTGCTCGATGACCTGACCACCTCTCCGGTGATCGAGCCGGAGGGAGTGCCCGAGGGCGCCTATGTCTTGGCCGGCGACATCGAGTACTCCGTGACCGACGTGGACCCCGGTGCATCCGTGGATGTCACGATTGCGCTGCCGAGCGGTGCAACGGTGAGCCACATCGGCAAGATCGTCGACAATGGGTGGACAGCAGCGCCGCCCGACCGGATCATCTCCAAGATCGGCAACCGATTCACGGTGCGCCTCACCGACGGCGGATGGGGCGACGCAGACGGTGCCGCCAACGGCGTGATCGTGGATCCGCTCGTGCCGGTGGGGCCGTGCAAATGCTCGACACCGGGCACACCAGGCCGGCCGACTGCATCGATCGGCGACCGCAGCGTCACCCTGCGTTGGGCTGCGGCGGCAACGCGCGGCGCTGCGATCCGTGATCACCTCGTTACCTACGCCACCTCCCCCACCGGACCGTGGACACCGGTGCTTGCTGGTACCTGTGCAACGCGCCCCGTGCGCAGCCGCGTGTGCACCGTCACCGGACTCACGCCCGGCACTGCGTACTGGTTCCGCGCCGCGGCCATCAACGCAAAGGGACGCGGGGCGAATTCGCTCTCGGTTCGCAGTGTTGCCGCCACCGTGCCCGGAACGGTCACTACGGTCACCGCTACGCCCACCAGCACCGCCGGGCGCATCAACATCAGTTGGGGTGCAGCACCAGCCAACGGTGCCGCAATTCGTCGCTACGAGTACGCCGTGCGCGTGGTGGGCGCCGAGGCCTGGGGTGCATGGCGCTCTGCTCGCACGTATCGGACCGCAACCCTGACCGGCCTCACCCCCGGGGTGTCGTACGAGGTTCGCGTGCGCGCCACGAACGCCGTTGGTTCTGGTGAAGCAACCCAGACGACGTTCGTGGCCTGAGCGAGCCGGCCGCCAGACTGCGTGCTCGTCGTAGGAGCCGTTCAGGACCGCCTCTAGCGCGGGACGACTTCTCTCCCGAACGGCGCCAGGGCGAGGCCCGCCATCTTCAGCGACGCGAGTGCCAGCGGAGCGCCGACCACAGTGATGACGAGGAAGAGCGCAAAGAAGACGTGGGCAACGGCGAGCCACCAACCCCCGACGATCAGCCAGATCACATTCCCCACGATCGAGAGACTGATGTCGCGTTGCTCATTGCGCACCACCGTTCGGTTGAACGGCCAGAGCGCATAGCCGGCGAGCTTGAAGGCCTGCACGCCGAAGGGAATGCCGATGATGGTGATGAAGGCCAGCAGACCGGCGATCACGTAGCCGAACATCAACCAGATCCCGGCACACAGGAGCCAGATCACGTTGCCGACAGTCCCCAGCACCAACCGCCCGCCAGGGACTCCCCCACCTTGTCGATTCGTCATCCGTTTCCTCGCGCCGCTCGATCAGTGGGTCGCAACCACCTTCCTTCGATGGCCGTGACTCCTGTTTGCAGACCTTAGGCATGCTCCAGCGGTGGCCGAACGCCTTTCTGCCCCGAGCAAGGGTCAGTCGGTAAGGACCTCGACTGCACACCTTGCGCGCGGAGGTGCGGCCAGTTGGGCGTCAGCAGTGACGAGGAACTGCTGGAGTGACTGGCCGGCAGCCGCAGCACGACGCACGAGCACTGCGTGAACGTCGGCAGGAAGGTCTCTGATCAACACGTTTGGCACGCCTTCAGTCTGCAAGCCGGAACTAGGGGTGCCAACGCCCAACTCGGCCGATGGCTGCTACCGACCATTTCGGGTGGACTACCGCCTCGATTAGCTGCGCGACCGAGTCAACCCTCCGAATGAGTCGATGGGCTCAGGAGCAGCGCGCTGACACTGCCCTCAAACCCAACGCACCGGACCAGGCAGTCGTCGGGATCGAACATCGGGTCCCGGCGCTGCAGCCACTGGAGGACCGGCCGCATTCCGTCGCTGTCGAGCAGTTTCGACTCGATGAAGTCGACCTTCTCCGGCAGGAAACTGGGCGCCCCGCGCTCGACGAGTTCGCCGAGCGGTGTCGATGCGTGCACCCGACCGAAGTACGTGTTGACGACCATGTAGTCGCTCACGGTCACGCCGCCCTGATCGTTCACCTCGATCATCACGTTGCGCAGTTCGTCGTCTGCGAAGGTTTGTGAGGTCGCGATCTCCAGGAGGACCCCCTCGGCGAACCCCCCGGTGAAGTCGTCGTCGTAGGCGAACATTGCAGTTGCGGGATGGATGATGTCGCCCTCGTCGTTGATCAAACTGGTCCAGATGCTGTCTGCGTCGTCATAGCCATCGACGGTGCCATCCCAGGCTGGGCCGTGCAGCCGGACCGGAGCGTTGTAATGCTCGGGGTGGCCGAGGTCGAGCCAGGCCATGCAGGTCTGGGGTCGCACCCGGAACTCCGTGCGGCTTCTGATGGTCGCCCAATCGGTGAGCATGGGCTCACCGTCAGCAGGGACGTGCAGCACGAGCCCTTCGAAGCGGATTCCTCCGGAGGTCCAGGGGCCCGCCGGGAGGAAGAGGTCCCAGACGTACTCGTCAGGCCGATCGATGGCGAAGCACGGCCGAAACGAGTCGACTGTGACTTGGGTCTTGACCCCGTTGAGGTCGTAGGTGCCCGAGAGGTCGTTCGTGAGCGTGGCGAACATCGGCCCGAGCTCCTCGAGCGGAAGATTCGTCTCGGCCTCGTACTCGGCGAGCCAGTCCTGAATCGATTTCCTGAGCGTCGTC
This sequence comes from Actinomycetota bacterium, assembly GCA_017853685.1. Taxonomy (GTDB): domain Bacteria; phylum Actinomycetota; class Acidimicrobiia; order Acidimicrobiales; family Ilumatobacteraceae; genus WLJO01. The sequence goes on from JAFMJD010000146.1 coordinate 5,400, forward strand.
ATGGTGCGGTGCCTCCGTGGCCGCCGGGTGCGGCACACCTGAAGCAACGGCAGGAGGGACTGAAAGTGTGACGCGAAGGGCGACGACGCCGAACCGCGCGGATCGCCTCAAGGTCGCTGCCACGAGGTGCGGCCGGACGCCGCGAGGACGAGGCGGCATGTGTCGGTCCAGTGCGGCGAATCGGTCAGGGCCAACGAAGTCGCGCACGAGAGCGTCGAGGGAACCGTACGACTCACTATCCAGCCCTCGCAGTCATTCCCGAAGCGCCTCGACGACTTCGTCGGGTAGCCCATGGTCACCCATCCCACTCACGGCGTGGTTTGCCACGCGGCTCGGCAGACCGCTGTCTAGCGCCAGCGCCGTCTGCTCCGGTCAAAGGTGGCGACGATGTGCAGATTCGTGACCCCGGAACTCTGCGTCTTCACCCCGAGGTCGAACCCCACCTTGCGCAGTTGCGTACCGATGGCACCGTCGAACTCGTGCGAACGGCTGCAGCGAACGTTGAGCTCCACCTCGGTCGCCCCATTGTCGAGCACGCTCGAGACAGCCGCATCGAAGCCGGGTTCATCGGGCCAGCTGAGCGGTCGCGGGTCACGGGGGTTGCTGCCCGTCGCGGTGGTCTGGTAGTCGAACGCGCTGTTCTTCACCCGTTGCTGCGCCAACGCAGCCGTCTTCGGACCGAGGCGTGCACCGAGGCTGCGGATCTTGCTCGACTCGCCGAAAGTCTCACACTTGATCGAGGTGGCCCCGAGCGAGTTCATGATGCGGAGTGCCTCGTTGTACCGGTCACGCAGGGACCACTCGTCGTACTCGGCAAAAGGCACGTGAACGGCGCCCGTCGCTCGCAGCAGTCGGACGTACACAACACCGGCCCGGATCTCGCCGTTGATTGCCCGGATCGCCGACGCAGCCGACTTCGGCAGTTGGCTGATCCCCAAATCACCTGCCGCTTCCATCGGGCTCTGATCGAAATAGGCCACTAACTGGCTCACGCGTTCCCCCCGCAATTCGACTGTCCGAGCAGACAGTATCGACCCAGAGTCAGACCGACAATTTGTGGAAATAAGCAGAGCCGACGGCGCGAAGGCCCGAACTGGCCCCTATTCGCGTTCGAGCGTGATCGCCATACCGGGCAGATCCACCCACGG
>JAFMJD010000147.1 GCA_017853685.1 Actinomycetota bacterium
TCGATGCGAGCGGGGCCCCCATGAGGCTCCCGGCCAATGCGAGCGGGACCGCCGAAGGGAAGTTCGGCGCAGGCGCAGCGTTCCTCGGCCCGCACGAGTTCCGGTTGAGGGCGCAGAACAAGTACCCGGAACAAGTCGTCGCCTACAGCAACGTGTATCAGGCAACAGGATTCGAAACGTCGCGAACTGTGGTAGCCACCACCAGCGACTGGGGTTTCCAGATGCTGAAGCCGGACGGCACACCGCTCACCACCATTCCGGCGGCCGACGGCACACAGGTGGCCGCCTATGCGATCAACAAGACCTATCAGTTGCGGGCCAAATTGCCGCCAAACGTGGTTGAGGACACGGTGGCCGTAGGACTCCAGGTGAAGGGGGAAAACGATCTCTGGTTTGTTGTCGACGGAGTCGACATCTCGGTGAATGCGAGCGGGGAAATCACCGGAACCTTAGCGGTGGGCCCCTATTTCTTTGGCCCGCAAGAGGTCCGGTTGAGGGCCGCGACCAGGGTCGACAACAAGCTCACGGATCTTGCTTACAGCAACAGTGTCCGGGCAACAGGCTTCCTGAATCACACCGTCGCCCTGGTCAACAACACGACGAACGACCTGTTTGTCTACATCCCCATCGGCCCCTACGACAGCGCAAAGGACGAATGGCCAGAGCAGCAGGTGAGCCTCGCTCAGGGTGAACGCAAGACGGTGGTGTACATCAACCCTGAGGCGGGATCGGCCCTTCACCTCAAGGTCACGAAGCAGCAGTGCTTCATGGGCTGCACCGTCCACCTCATGGATTGGGAGTGGGACCCTGACGGGGTGCAGTCGTGCAGCAAGCGCACGGTCAGTGTCGGATCCGGAGGGGACTACACGGTCACGCTGAGCGACGATATCGACGGCAAATCTGCCGGGTTCAAGGTCGGCAAGCTCGAGGGGCCTCTTGACGGGCCCGGGGCCGCGACGACGTCGTGCACCTTTGCCCTGAGGACCCACACGGGACTATGGATCAAGAGCCACCCTTGGAAGGCCGTCGGAATCGGCATTGCGATCGTCGCCCTCATCGTGGTGACGGTGATTGTCACGGTTGTCTTGGCCCCCGTGGTTGCCGAGGCCCTCGGACTCGCGGGCGTCGAAACGGTAACAGCGGGCGGCGAAGGGGTAGGAGCGGCCACCGAAGGGGGAGGAACCCTCATCGCAGAAGGAGACTCCCTCATCGCAGAAGGAGAAACCCTCATCGAAGGAGGAGATACCGTTGCCACAGAAGGAGAAAACCTCATCGCAAATACGGGCTTGAACGAGGCCTTCATAATGCCTGCTGAGCAGACGACAACTTCCCTCGTTACGGTCGTCGAGGACGCCGGCGCTGCAGCAGCGAAGAACCTTCAAGGTTTGTTGTTCTACTGAGGTCGCCGTGAGGCGGGGCGGGGCGCCGACGGCGCGGTGTCTCGTCCCGCCCCGGTAACCCCATCCCGGTAGTCTCGCCCTGTGATCGATGTCCTCCTGATCACCGGTCTCTCCGGCGCAGGTCGGTCTCAGGCCGCGGACGTGATGGAGGACCTGGGTTGGTCGGTGGTGGACAACCTCCCGACGCCGCTCGTCGAGAAGATCGTCGACCTCGCGAGCGGCCCGGCATCGACACTCGGCAAACTGGCGCTCGTCGTCGGCACGGGTGCGCACCAGTCCGACATCCTCACCGCCATCGAGAACGTGGAAGCAGCGGGCCACCGCGTACAAATCCTCTTCCTCGAGGCATCGACCCCCGAGCTCGTCCGCCGGTACGAGGCCACGCGTCGTCGGCACCCGCTCGACACCGGTAAGACGCGGCTCCTCGACGCCATCGAGATGGAGCGACAGGTCCTCGACGCCGTGAAGGGTGAGGCCGATCTGGTGATCGACACCACCGATCTCAACGTGCATCAACTCAAAGCGCGTCTCGTTGCCAACTTCCCTCCCGAACCCGATCGCCCCACCCTGCAGGTGGCGCTCATGTCGTTCGGGTACAAGCACGGTCTCCCGCTCGACGCCGACATCGTGATGGACGTGCGATTCCTGCCCAATCCGCACTGGGACGAGAGCCTGCGCCCGCTCACCGGCCTCGATGATCCGGTACGCAACTACGTGTTGCGCAGCGAGGCGATGGCGTTCATCGAGTCGTTCCAGAGCCTGCTCCTCCAGCTGCTGCCGTCCTACGCCGCCGAGGGCAAGAGTTACCTCACGATCGCCATTGGCTGCACCGGTGGCCAGCACCGTTCCGTCGCGGTGATCGAGCAGTTGGCGGGGTGGTTGCGCTCCAGCGGGTACCCGCCTCGGATCACCCACCGGGACCTGCACCGCTCTGCCCGCTGATCGTCGCAGGTGACCGCATCGGAGTCCGGAGACCCCGTTGCCAGCCACTAGTTTGGGATTCGCTCGTCCCCTCACCGAAAGGACCCCTCCGCGATGACCGTACGCGTGGGCATCAATGGATTCGGCCGGATCGGCCGCAACTTCTTCCGAGCCGTGCAAGGACGCGGCGCCGACGTCGAGGTGGTGGCGGTCAACGACCTCGGAAGCCTCGACACCATGGCGCACTTGCTCAAGTACGACTCGGTGCTCGGTGTGCTGCCGAACACCATCAAGGCCACGAAGAACGGCATCTCGGTGGACGGTCAGGAGTTGCGTGTGCTCTCCGTGCGTGACCCCAAGGAACTGCCGTGGTCGTCGCTCGGCGTGGACCTCGTGATCGAGTCCACCGGCATCTTCACCAAGCGCGATCAGGCAGCAATGCACCTCGCTGCCGGCGCCCCGCTCGTGATGGTGTCGGCCCCGTGCGACGGCGCCGACGCCTCGTTCGTCTACGGCGTGAACCACAAGGACTTCGACCCCAAGAAGCACCAGGTCATCTCGAACGCAAGCTGCACCACGAACTGTTTCGTGCCGATGGTGAAGGTGCTCGACGACGCATTCGGCGTGGAGCAGGGCCTGATGACCACCATCCACGCCTACACCGGCGACCAGCAGTTGGTGGACGGCCCGCACAAGGACCTCCGCCGTGCCCGTGGTGCGGCCATCAACATCGTGCCCACCTCCACCGGAGCGGCCCGCGCCACGAGCCTCGTGCTCGAGTCGATGAAGGGCAAGCTCGACGGCACCTCGCTGCGCGTGCCGGTGCCCACCGGATCCATCACCGACTTCAACGCCGTGCTGAAGAAGGCCGCCACGGTGGAGCAGATCAACGCAGCGTTCAAGAAGGCGGCCGCCAGCGGACCCCTCAAGGGCGTGCTCCGCTACTGCGAGGACCCCATCGTGTCGAGCGACATCGTCACCGACCCGCACTCGTGCATCTTCGACGCCGATCTCACCATGAGCATGGGCAAGCTGGTGAAGGTGCTCGGTTGGTACGACAACGAGTGGGGCTACTCCAACCGACTGGTCGACATGTGCCTCTACCTCGGTACCAAGTTGCCCAAGCGCAAGAAGTGACCCCCGGCGTGTCCTGGAAGATCCCCACGCTCGAAGACCTGGGCGACGTGCGCGGCAAGCGCGTGCTGGTGCGGACCGACTTCAACGTGCCGATGGAGGCCGGGCGCATCACGGACGATTTCCGTATCCGTGCGGCGCTCCCCACCATCAACTGGCTCACCGAGCACGGCGCCACCGTGGTGTGTGCCTCGCACCTCGGGCGACCCAAGGGCGCGCCCGAACCCAAGTACTCGATGGAGCCCGTGCGTGCCCGTCTTGCCGAACTGGCGCCGGGTGTGGAGCTGCTCGAGAACCTCCGCTTCGACGCAGGTGAGGAGAAGAACGATCCCGCCTTCGTCCAGCGACTGGTGCAGGGCATCGATCTGTACGTCGACGATGCGTTCGGTGCGGCGCACCGCGCACACGCGTCCATCGTGGGCCCGCCGCGCACACTGCCGTCGGCCGCAGGTCGTCTGCTGCAGCAAGAGGTCGACGTGCTCATGGGTCTGCGCGAGAAGCCATCGCGCCCGTTCGTCGCAGTGCTGGGTGGCGCCAAGGTGAGCGACAAACTCGGCGTCATCGACTCGCTGCTCCACGTGGTGGATGCACTGGTGATCGGCGGCGGCATGTGCTTCACGTTCCTCGCCGCCCAGGGGTACGGCGTGGGCGACTCCATCTGCGAGCGTGACCAGATCGACACCTGCCGAGCGCTGCTGGCACGCGGCAAGCCGATCCACCTGCCCGAAGACATCCGGGGTCTCGATGCGAACGGCGTGGTGCAGACCTTCGGTCGCTCGCTGCCCGAAGGGGCCAAGGGACTCGACATCGGCCCGGGATCTGCGGCCGCCTTTGCCGATGTGGTGATGGATGCCCGCACGGTGTTCTGGAACGGTCCGATGGGCATGTTCGAAGACGCCCGCTTCGAGGCAGGCACGCGCACCCTTGCCCAGGCGATGGCCGACACCCGAGCCTTCACCGTGGTGGGCGGTGGCGACTCCGCTGCGGCACTTGCGCAGTTCGGCCTCGACGACGAGGTGGACCACGTGTCCACCGGAGGCGGTGCATCGCTCGAACTCCTCGAACTCGGCGATCTTCCGGGCCTCGCCGCTCTCCGTTCCGCCCCCAACGCAGCAAGGTGACTCCCATGGCACGCAAGCCGCTGATCTCCGGCAACTGGAAGATGAACCTCAATCACTTCGAGGCCATCCAGTTCGTCCAGAAACTGAGTTACCTCCTCAGCAAGGACGATTACGCCGCAGTGGATGTGAGTGTGCATCCGCCGTTCACCGACATCCGTTCGGTGCAGACGGTGCTCGACGCAGATGAGCTTCCCATCAACCTCGGTGCGCAGCACTGTCACTGGGAGGAAAAGGGCGCCTACACCGGCGAGATCGCCCCGGTGTTCCTCGCCAAGCTCAACGTGAAGTACGTCATTGCGGGCCACAGCGAGCGCCGTGAACTCTTCGGCGAGACCGATGACGACGTGAACCGCAAGGTTGCGGCCGTGCTGTCGAACGGGATGACCCCCATCATGTGCGTGGGCGAGACCCTCGAGGAGCGTGAGGCAGGAAACACCGAGTCCAAGGTGCTCGGCCAGGTGCGTGCGGGTTTGAAGGGACGCAAGGCGGACCAGGTGGGCTCGATGGTGATCGCCTACGAGCCGATCTGGGCCATCGGTACGGGCCGCAACGCCACGGCCGAGGATGCCCAGGCCGTGATCGCCGCCATCCGCGGCGAGGTGGGCCAGCTGTTCGGGGCCGATGCCGCTGCGGGGGTACGGGTTCAGTACGGCGGATCGGTCAAGGCCGGCACGATTGCCGAGCTGATGAAGCAGCCCGACATCGACGGAGCACTCGTGGGTGGTGCCAGTCTCGATCCCGACGAGTTCGCGCGCATCGTCCAGTACCGCAATCTCTGATCACCCCAGCCCGATTTGTCATACTGATTCATCAGTTGACGTGAAGCGGCCCACGGGCTCGCTGGATCCAGGGGGCATCGCGGTGGGACGACGAGGAGTTGTGTTGTTCGGGGCGGTCGTTGGGGTGTCGCTGACTGCGCTCAGCGCATGTTCCGGCTCCGGCAGGTCGGGTTCCACGGTGACCGTGGCGGTGGATCAGGAGTACACCTCCTACAACAACGGCTCCTACGACCAGATCACCGTGGCGAACGGTCTGGTGCTGAACATGACCCTTCCCGGCCCGTTCGGCGTGAACCCCGATGGCACCCTCGTGGTCTCCGAGGACCTGATGACCTCGGTCGATCTCACGAGCCAGTCACCGATGGTGGTGACCTACACCGTGCGGCCCGAGGCCGTCTGGAGCGATGGTGAGCCCATCGACTGCGACGACTTCTACCTCAGTTGGCTGTCCAGCAACGGCAAGGCGGGCAACCGCAAGCAGGCCGACGGCACCGACGAGGTCGATACCGATGGCTATCCGGTGCCGGTGTTCAACGCTGGCGGCACCGCCGGCTACGACCAGATCGCCAAGGTCACCTGTGACGACACCGGTCGCGTGATCACCGCCGAGTACGAGAAGCCGTACGCCGACTGGAAGGGCCTCTTCGGCGGACTCCTGCCCGCTCACGTTGTCGAGGACGAGGCTGGCGTCGCCGACCTCACCGCCACGCTCACGCCCGAGCAGACGCTTGCCGTGGCCGACGTGTGGAACAACGGTTTCGTCGGTTTCGACAAGAAGTTCGCGCTCTCGGGTGCGTGGTACAAGATCACCAAGTTCAAGCCCGGCGTCAGCCTCACGCTGGAGAAGAACGAGAAGTTCTGGGGAACCCCGGCGAATATCGATCGGATCGTGTTCAAACTCCTCCCCGAGAGTTCCACGCACCCGCAGGCGCTCGAGAACGGTGACGTGCAGGTGATTGCGCCGCAGCCCAGTGTGGATGTGCTCAAGCAGTTGCAGGGCATGCAGGGTGTCACCGTGACGGCCGATCAAGGAGCCTCCTTCGAGCACTACGACCTCAACGCACAGAACGAGTTCCTGAAGGATCTGAAGGTGCGTCAGGCATTTGCCTTGTGTCTCGATCGTCAGGAGATTGTTGACACGCTGGCCAAGCCGCTGAACGACAAGGC
>JAFMJD010000148.1 GCA_017853685.1 Actinomycetota bacterium
CGACCGTGACGACACCAGGTGGTCGAGCTCTGCATACAGCTTGGGATACAACGACGCGAAGGCGAGGTCCTCGAGATGCTGCTTGACCTCCTGCATGCCGAGTCGGTGTGCGAGCGGTGCGTAGATCTCGAGCGTCTCGTGAGCGATGCGCTGTTGCTTCTCGGACGGCATCGCCGCGATGGTGCGCATGTTGTGCAGACGATCGGCCAGCTTGATGATGAGCACGCGAAGGTCGCGTGCCATGGCCACCAGCATCTTGCGCATGGTCGCCGCTTGCTGGGCCTCCTTCGAGTCGAACTGCAATCGCTCGAGCTTGGTGACTCCGTCGACGATCTGCGCCACCTCGGCACCGAAACCCGACTCGACATCGCCGAGGGTGATCTCGGTGTCCTCGACGGCGTCGTGCAACAACGCAGCGGCGAGTGAGATCTCGTCGAGTCCCAGGTCCGCCACGATGCGGGCCACCTCGAGCGGGTGGTTGATGTAGCTCTCGCCACTGCTGCGCATCTGGTTGCGATGCGCCTCCTTGGCGGTCTCGTAGGCCCGGTTGATGAGCGCCACCGACGACTTCGGGTGACGACGCCGGTACGCGGTGAGCAGCGGGGTGAGTTCCTCGGCCGCCGCGTTCTGGTGGCGTCGCCAGGGAAGCACCCGGTCGACCGCAGCCATCAGTACCTCGCGAGACTCTCGATGCGCCGGTCGCCGAGTCGAGCCCGACCACCGAGGCCGTCGAGTTCGAGGAGGAAACCGAGCCCGACCACGGTGCCACCGAGTGCCTCGACGAGCCGGCAGGTGGCCTCGGCAGTACCTCCCGTGGCGAGCACGTCGTCGATCACGAGAATCCGTTCACCGGGCCGGATGGCGTCGCGGTGGATCTCGAGTTTGTCCCGCCCGTACTCGAGCTGATACTCCTCACGGATCACCGCCCACGGCAACTTTCCCGCCTTGCGCACCGAGATGAACCCGGCATGCAGTTGGTGGGCCACCGGCGCCGCAACGATGAAGCCGCGGGCCTCCATGCCGAGCACCCGGTCGACCTGCAGGTCACCGAAGCGCTCCACCAGTTCGTCGATCGAACGGGCGAAGCCGTCGGCGTCGCCCAGCAGCGGCGTGATGTCGCGGAACGTCACACCCGGGGTCGGGTAGTCGGCGATGTCACGGACCAGACACTTCATCCAGTGGTCGTGCGGCTCCATGGGCCAATGGTACCGGCACCCGTCGGACGACGGGGGCAGGGTCAGCGCCGCTTCTTCTTGCGCGGACGTGGGGCGTGCATCAGCACGTCGCTCGCCGACGAGGCGACCGGGACCTTGGCCTCGGATCCCTCTGCCGGCTTGGTTGCAGCCGACTTGGTGCCGCGGGCCAGTGGCGCTGCTCCGAGCACCAGACGCTCGAGGTCGGCACCGGTGGCGTGGCGACCGCGGAGCGACTTGTACCGAGGCTCACGCTCCTTCAGCACCGCCATCAGCGGCGAGGCGATGAACACCGAGGAATACGAGCCAGTGAGCAGGCCCACGAGCAGCGCAAGAGCGAACTCGCGCAGCGTGACGGCCCCGAGGATGCCGGAACCCAGTACCAACAGCGACAGCACGGGCAGCACCGCAGCGAGGCTGGTGTTCAACGACCGCATGAGCACCTGGTTCATCGACACGTTCAGCACGTCCGAGTACGGAATGCGGTTGGCGATGTACCGGGTCTGGTTCTCACGCACCTTGTCGAACACCACGATGGTGTCGTACAGCGAGAAGCCGAGGATCGTGAGGAACGCCACCACCGTGGCGGGTGTGACCTCGAATCCGAACACCGAGTAGAAGCCCACACTCAGCAACACGTCGTGCAGCATCGCCACGATGGCCGAGATGGCCATTCTCCACTCGAGACGCCACGCGATGAACATCGCCACCAGCACCAGGAACACCGCGAGCGCGAAGATGGCCTTGTTGGTGATGGTCTTGCCCCAGGTGGAACTGACGGACTCGGAGTTGATGTCCTCCGGGGTGGCGCCGATCTCGTTCGCGAAGACGGCCTGCATCTTGGTGCGGACCTCGTCGGGTTGGGGGGCGACCTGCACCTCGACCGTGCGTGAACCGTCCTGTGCGGTGAGCACCTGCACCTTGGCGGTGCCACCATCGAGATCGTTCTCGTTCAGCAGCTCGCGAACCCGTGCTTCGGTGATGTCAGGGGACTCGATCTCCCACACCACACCACCCTTGAAGTCGAGGCTGCGCTCGATGCCGCTCACCAGCAACGAACCCACGCTCACCAACAGCAACAGGGCCGACACACCGAGGCCCCACCAACGACGACCGTAGAAGTCGATCGCCGTCTCTCCGTGGTAGAGACGACCTGCAGCGCTGCGGCGCACGTGGCCAGTGGCTTCGTCGATCACGGTCACGCCGCACCTCCCTGGGGAGCAACTTCGATACCCATCACCTTGCGGCGCTCCATCCACTTGGTGCGAGCGAGCAGCATGACCATGGGCCGGGTGAAGAAGTAGGACACGATCAGGTCGCACGCGGTGGACAGACCGAGGAAGAAGGCGAAACCTCGCACCGCACCCACGGTGAGGTACCAGAGCACCAACGCACCGATGAGCGACACGAGGTCCGCGATCACGATGGTGCGCCACGCAGCGGTGAAACCACGCTGGGCACTGTTGCGGAGCGTGCGTCCGGCCCGCACTTCGTCCTTCAACCGTTCGAAGAACACGACGTACGAGTCGACGGTGACGCCCACCGACACGATGATGCCGGCGATGCCCGACAGCGACAGGGCCAGGCCCTCGGTGCGAGAGAGCAGCGAGATGACGCTCCAGAGCAGCGTGCCGGAGACGCTCAGACCGAGCAGCACGATGAGGCCCAGTGTGCGGTAGTAGAGCGCCATGAACAGCAGCACGAGCCCCACACCGACGAGACCCGAGATCCAGGCGGCCCGCAACGAGTCCTTGCCGAGTGTGGGCGAGACGTTCTGCACCGACTGCAGTTCCAGGCTCACCGGCAGCGAACCGCTGTTGATGACATCGGCGAGCTGCTGAGCGTCACCTTCCTCGAACGAGCCAGTGATCTGCACCGACCCCTTGAAGTTGGCGGTCTGCACGGTGGCCACCGACTGCAGCACTCCGTCCAGTTCGATCGCGATCTGCCCGGTGGGGCAGGACTCCTGCCTGCTGTAACACTGCGACGCGAGGTTGTTCCACACGTCCTCGCCGTCGGCCCCATCGCGAAGGCTCACGGTGACACCCCAGCCGCTGCCTGACACGAAGCTCTTCCCGGCGTCGTCCTGGAACACCTCGCCGGTGCCCTGCGCCTGACCCACGTAGCAGTACTGCGGCACCGGGCCGTAGACCGGCAGCAACTGTGCCTGGGCCGGGTCGCTCTCCTGCACGGGAATGCCGTTCTCGTCGAGCGTCGGCGCCGTGGTGGACGGCCCGCTGGTGGTGCTGCCTGCCACCGTGGTGGTGGGAGCGGCCGACGTGGTGCTGGTGGTGGTTGTGGTTGTGGTGGTGGCCGGAGCCGTGGTGTTGCTGGCACTGACCGGCCGACTGGGGCCTCCGGCCGTCGTGGCCGTGGCGGTGTCGGAGGTGGCCAGCGAGTCCACCGTGGCCGAGTCACCCGTGACCGCGCTGTCGCCCGTGGCCGCGGTGTCGCCCGTCGCTCCGGAGTCTGCGGTCGTGGTGGCGGTGGGATCGGTCTGCAGCACCTGACACTCGCTGAGCACCGGACGCAGGTACACCTGACCGGTGACCTGCACCAGATCGACCGCCTGCTGCTGGTTCTTCACGCCAGGCAGGTTCACCACGATGGTGTCACCCTGTCGAAGGATCTCGGGTTCGGCCACGCCGAGGCTGTCGACGCGGTCGCGGATGCGCTCGACGGCGAGATCGAGCGCTGCAGTGCTGTAGGTGCTGCCCTTCTTGGGCTGCTGCGTGACGGAAATACCGCCCTGCAGATCGAGACCGAGGGCCGGACGGGTGCCGGTGGCGACCACGGCGATGAACCCGCCGAAGGCCACGAACAGGATCGCGAAGAGAGAGAGGAACAGGCGCTGCCGCATCGGCGGGGATCCCGGTCAGGCCTTGTCGACGTCGCCGTCGACCTCGGGGGCCGGGGCGACCGCCGGTGCGGCCGACGTGTCGACCTTGCGCTGGATGGCTGCACGGGACATGCGGATCTGCACGTCGTCGTCGATCTCGAGCCACACGATGTCGCCCTCGAAGGCGTTCACGAAGCCGTAGAGACCCGAGGTGGTCATGACCTCGTCGCCCACCTCGACCGAGCGCTGCAGCGCCATCTGCTCGCGCTGGCGCTTGCGCTGCGGGCGGATGAGCAGGAAGTACATGGCCAGACCGATGAGGGCGAACAACATCAACTGGGTGATGGCTGCGGCGCCGCTGCTGCCGGACTCACTGGCTGCGATGAGGATCGAGGGCATGGGTGTGCACCAGACGTAGACGAGGAGGGAGAGGCCCTCCGGACCGGTTGGCGAGTCTAACCCTGCGCCCCGGCAGGCGTGCAGACACCCACCAGAACGGCAGGCGTCATCCCCAGACGGCCAGGACCTCGCGGCGCAGCGAGTCGAACTGGCCCGAGCTGATCGCCGCCCGCATGCGTTCCATCAACTGCAGGGTCCAGGCGATGTTGTGGATGCTGACCAGCCGAGCCGCCGTGGGCTCGCCCACCTGGAACAGGTGGCGGATGTACCCCCTGCTGTGTCGTCGGCACACCTCGCAGCCGCAGCGGGCATCGATGGGTTGGTCGTCGAGGGCCCACTTGGCGTTCTTGACGTGCAACTTGCCCTCGTGGGTGAGCGCCGTGCCATGACGCCCGATCCGGGTCTGCATCACGCAATCGAACTGGTCGACACCGAGCGCCACTGCCTCGACCAGACTGGCAGGATCGCCCACCCCCATCAGGTAACGGGGTCGCTCCGCCGGCAGATGAGCGATGGCTGCGGCGAGGGCCGGCAGCATCTCCTCGCGGGTCTCCCCCACGCTCAACCCGCCGATGCCGTAGCCGTCGAAGCCCAACGCCACCGTGCGCTGGGCGCTCTCGGCCCGCATCGACGCACTGATGCCGCCCTGCACGATGCCGAAGAGCGATTGGTCGGGACGCCGATGAGCGGCCTTGGCCCGGGCGGCCCACGCCGAGGTGCGCTCGAGAGCGAGGCGGATGACATCGGGCGGTGACGGCAGCGGCGCGCACACGTCGAGCACCATCTGGATGTCGGCTCCGAGGAGTTCCTGGGTGTGCACGGCGATCTCCGGGGTGAACCGGTGCGTGGACCCGTCGTAGGTGCTCTTGAAGGTCACACCATCGTCGTCGACCTTCGGATCCAGGGAGAACACCTGGAACCCACCGGAGTCGGTGAGGGTGAGCCCGTTCCACCCGGCGAAACGGCCGAGGCCCCCGAACCGGGCGACCGTCTCGGCACCGGGGCGCAGCATCAGGTGGTAGGTGTTGCCCAGCACGATCTCGGCGCCGAGGCGCTCGTAGTCGGCCGCACTGAGGTACTTGATCGCCCCGCGTGTGCCCACCGGCATGAAACATGGTGTGCGGTACGACCCGCGTGCCGCATGGGCGACGCCGGTTCGGGCCGCTCCATCGTGAGCCCACTCCTCGAAACGGATGGTGTGCATCTAGCTCAGACTCCGATCCAGCAACATGGCGTCGCCGAAACTCAGGAAGCGATAGTCGTGTTCGAGTGCCTCGTCGTAGAGACGACGCCAGCGAGTGCCGACGAATGCGTCGATCATCATCAGCAGCGTGGTGCGTGGCAGATGGAAGTTGGTCATCAACAGGTCGACCACCTTCCACTCGTACGGGCGGTGGATGAACAACGTCGTTCGCCCCTCGAGCCGACCGAGGGTGGCGGCGCTCTCGAGCGCGCGGACGCTGGTGGTACCGACGGCGACGACCCGCTTCGCCGCAGTGCAGGCCTCGAGCACCTCAGGACGAACGCGATACCGCTCGCTGTGGATGACGTGCTCGCGAGGGTCGTCGGCGCTGACGGGCTTGAAGGTGTCGAGGCCCACCACCAACTCGACCCGTTCGATCCGCACCCCCAGATCGGCGATCTGTTGCAGCAGTGCCGGAGTGAAGTGCAGACCGGCGGTCGGAGCCGCGGCCGACGCTGGCTGCTGCGCGTAGACGGTCTGGTATCGCTCGGGTGGCGACGAAGGAGCCGTGATGTACGGCGGCAGCGGCATCTCGCCGTGCCGGGCCAGCAACTCGAGCGGGTCGCCGTCGCCCACCAGCTCGACCAGCATCGTGTCGCCGGACTCCGACCGGCCACGCACCCGCACCACCTCGGCTCCATCGGCCGGCGAGTGCAGCACCTCACCCTCGCGCAACTTCCGAGCAGGTCGGACCATGGCTTCCCACACGCGACGTTCGGTGTCGACCGGATCCAGCAACAACGCTTCTGCAGCGCCGCCAGTGGCCCGCACCAGACGGAACCTCGCCGGGATCACCTTCGTGTCGTTGACCACGAGCACGTCATCGGGACGGAGGAAG
>JAFMJD010000026.1 GCA_017853685.1 Actinomycetota bacterium
AAAAGATCGAGGAGCCGTACTTCCGCGTGAGCATCATCACGCCCAAGGAGTACACCGGAACGCTCATGGACCTGTGCCAGACGCGGCGCGGCGAACTGCAGAAGATCGAGTACCTGTCGCCCGAGCGAGTGGAGCTGCACTACAAGGTGCCCCTGGCCGAAGTGGTGATCGACTTCTTCGACCAGATGAAGTCGCGTACCCAGGGCTACGCGAGCCTCGACTACGAATTGTCGGGCTACGAGGAGTCGAATCTGGTCAAGGTCGACCTGCTGTTGAACAGCATTGCGGCCGATGCGTTCTCCACCATCGTGCATCGTGACAAGGCATACGACTACGGGCGCAAGATGTGCGAGAAGTTGCGCGAACTCATCCCACGCCAGATGTTCGATGTGCCGATCCAGGCAGCCATCGGCGGCAAGATCATCGCCCGCGAGACCGTGAAGGCCAAGCGCAAGGATGTGCTCGCAAAGTGTTACGGCGGCGACATCAGCCGCAAGCGCAAACTGCTCGAGAAGCAGAAGGAAGGCAAGAAGAAGATGAAGGCGATCGGTCGGGTGGAGGTTCCCGGCGATGTCTTCATCAACGCGTTGCGACTGGACGACTGATGTCACGCACCAGCGAGCGGGCAACCTTCCGGGCGCTGCGGCACCGAAATGCGCGCCTGTTCTTCGCCGGACTCTGGGTGTCGCAGGTCGGTTCCTGGATGCAGACCGTTGCGACCGCGCTGCTGGTGAAGCGTCTGGCCCCGCCCGAGTGGGAGGGATTGCTGCTGGGAGTCTCGGTGGCCGCCCAGTTCGTCCCGATGTTGCTGTTCGGCGTGTGGTTCGGCGCCTTTGCCGATCAGCGGAGCCGGTGGCGCCTCACGGTGATCACCCAGTCGGTGATGGCGGTGCAGGCGTTCGTGCTCGCAGCGCTCACCTTTGCGGGTCTCGCGAACATCCCGGTGCTCATCATCATGTCGCTTGTGCTCGGCATCATCGGCACGGTGGACAATCCGGCTCGCCGTGGTGTGGTGACCGAACTGGTGGAGCCCTCGGGCCTGGTGAATGCCATGGCGCTGAACACTGCGACGATGACCGGTTCACGAGCCATCGGTCCGGCACTGGCCGCCATCGTGATCCCCACGTTGGGCTTCGGCTGGGCCTTCATGATGAACGCGATCTCGTATGCCGCAATCGTGGGAGGCCTGTTCGCCATGCGGCGTGACGAGTTGCACCGCACAGCGCCGGCCCCCCGAGGTGGCACGCCCGTGCGCGACGCGTTGCGGCACGTTCGACACGACCCACCGCTCGCCCGAATCTTCGTGGTGATGGTGCTGGTCTCCACCTTCGCCTTCAACTATCAGGTTGCGCTGCCGCTCGTGATCGAGGACGAGTGGGGTGCGGGCGAGGCCTGGTACGGCGTGCTGCTGGCCGTGGTGAGTGCCGGTTCGTTCTTCGGAGCGCTGTACGTGGCCGGTCGGGCCCAGGTGACCGAACGCTTCTATTACGTGCTCACCGCACTGCTCGCGGTCTCGTCGGTGTCGATGGCCTTCGCGCCGAATGTGTGGTGGGCCGTTGCGTTGTCGATCCCGCTCGGCGTGGGAGGTGCCGGTTTTCTCTCGGTGGGCAACGCACTCTCACAGATGCGCTCGCCCGGGGACATGCGCAGCAGGATGCTGGCGCTGGTGGCAGTGGCGTTCCTGGGGTCCACGCCGATCGGCGGCCCCATCACGGGACTCGTGGGCGATATCGCTGGCTCGCGGTGGGCCCTTGCCTATGGCGGTGTGATCGCCTGTGCGGCGGCGCTGTGGGGAGCGTGGTCGTTTGCCCGCGCGAGGCACACCGAAACCGCCGCGGTCGTGGCATCGTGACTCGATCGAACAACGTGTGGAGCAGGGGAGTGTGTCAGCGGTGACATCGGTGATGTGGTTCCGTCGGGATCTTCGTGTTGCGGGCAACGCTGCGCTCGAGGCCGCCGCGGCGCGAGGACCGGTGCTGGCACTGTTCGTGATCGACCCGGTGCTGGTTGCGTCATCGGGCGGTGCGCGGCTGCGTTTCCTGCGCGAGTCATTGGGCGCGCTCGATGCGGCACTGGGCGGCCGACTGGTCATCCGGGTGGGCGACCCTCGGGTGGTGGTGCCAGCCGTGGCCGCAGAGGTGAACGCATCCACGGTGTACGTCGCGCGCGACTACACGCCGTACGGGCGCACCCGTGATCGCTCGGTGAGCGAGGTGCTCACAGCGGCCGGCAGGAGATTGCGCGGTGTGGGCTCGCCCTACGCCGTGGCGCCGGGAACCGTCGTGAAGCCCGACGGCAATCCTTATGCCGTGTTCACGCCGTACTGGAAGACCTGGCGCCGGGTGCTCGACGGCGGTGGTGAGGGTGTCACCCTCGTGTCACGGCAGGAGCCCGATGTGACGCTCGCCGAGGCACCGAGCGACCCGTTCGAGTGGCCGGAACGTGCGGGCCTGTCTGCTGCGTTGCCCGTTGCCGGTGAGCCGGCGGCATGGGATCGGTGGGGGAACTTCGTCGCCGGAGGTCTCGCCGACTACGCCGCGGCGCGTGACCGGCCGGCGGTGGACGGAACGAGTCGTCTGTCGGCGTACCTGCGGTGGGGGGTGCTGCACCCGGCTCAGTTGATTGCCGAGTGCGACGGTTCACCCGAGGCCGAGTCGTTCGTGCGGGAACTCTGCTGGCGCGAGTTCTACGCCGACATTCTGTTCCAGCGTCCCGAGACATCGTGGCGAAACCTCGATGGTCGCTTCGACCGGATCCGGGTGGACACCGACGATGCTGCGCTCGAACGCTTCGGAACGTGGCAGGCCGGCCGCACCGGATTCCCGATCGTGGACGCCGGTATGCGCCAACTCTCGGCCACCGGATGGATGCACAACCGGGTCCGGATGATCGTCGGTTCGTTCCTCGTGAAGGACCTGCACCTGCCGTGGCAGTGGGGCGCGCGTCACTTCATGGACCAGCTCGTCGACGGTGACCTCGCATCGAACAACCACGGCTGGCAATGGGTGGCCGGATGCGGCACCGACGCCGCTCCGTACCACCGGATCATGAACCCCACGCTGCAGGCCGAGAAGTTCGACCCCGACGGCGCCTACGTGCGCCAATGGGTGGCCGAATGGCCCGATCTCGCTCCGCCGATGGTGGATCACGCAGTCGAGCGTGCCGAGGCGCTTCGGAGGCGGGCAGCGATCTCGGTAACCTGAGTTCCCAACGCTCGACTGATCCGGTGATGCACATGCTCGACGAACGCAAGACTGCGATCCTGCGCGCAGTGGTGCAGGAGTACATCGAGACCGCGCAACCCGTGGGATCTGGCCATGTTGCCAATGCGCCCGGTGTGCGGGTGTCGCCGGCCACCGTGCGCAACGAGATGGCCGTCCTCGAGCAAGAGGGCTACCTCGTGCAGCCGCACACATCGGCCGGTCGGATCCCCACCGACAAGGGCTACCGATTCTTCGTCGACCACCTCGCGCAACCGGGCCGTATCGACGACGTGCGCCGTCAGCAGATCGGCGACTTCTTCCAGACCTCACGCGGCGCTCTCGAGGGACTGCTCTCGCGAACGGGACAGTTGTTGAACGACCTCACGAGTTACGCCTCGGTGGTGGTGGGTCCGGCCCAGGACCGCGCCAATGTGCGCAGTGTGCAGATCGTCGGTCTCAGCCCACGGCACGCCACGGTGGTGGTGGTGCTCTCCAACGGCGCCGTCACCAGCGAACCACTCGACATCGGTGTCGACGACAACGATGCGCGTCTCGCTGCCGCCGGCGCCCATCTCGCCGCCCACCTCGTGGGTCACCCGCTCACCGATGAGCGTCCTCTGCCGCCCAGTGGTGACGGTGCGGTGGACCTACTGTGCGACTCCGTCATGAACGCGCTCGCCGATCACACCACGGAAACGCCGTCGTCGGTGTTCGTGCGCGGAGCGTCGTCGATGGCGTCGGCCTTCGATGCCGTGAGCACGGTGCGTCAGGTGCTCTCGGCACTCGAGCAGCAGTACGTGGTGGTGTCACTCGTGCACGATGTGCTGGACCGTGGTCTGTCGGTGGCGATCGGCGCCGAGCACGGTGTGGAACCACTCGTGTCGTGCGCTGTGGTGCTTGCGCCCGTGGTGGCCGAGGGTGAACAGGTGGGCACCGTGGGCGTCGTGGGTCCCACACGCATGAACTACCCGCATGCGCTCGCCGCGGTTGATGTGGTGAGCGAACGACTCGGCCGCAGGCTCGAGGAGGGCTGAGCATGGCCGATTTCTACGAGTTGCTCGGTGTGGGTCGGGACGCGAACGCGGATGACATCAAGAAGGCGTACCGACGTCGGGCGCGCGAACTGCACCCCGACGCGAATCCCGACGACCCGTCGGCCGAGGACCGCTTCAAGGAAGTCGCTCGCGCCTACGAGGTGCTCTCGGATCCCGAACAGCGCTCCCGGTACGACCAGTTCGGCGAGGCCGGACTCGGTGCGGGCGCCGGCGCGGGGTCGGGGGACTTCTTCGGCGGTGGTGGACTGGGAGACATCTTCGAGGCCTTCTTCGGTGGCAACGGTTTCGGCGGCGCGCAACGGGGCCCAACGGGGCCACCACGTGGTCAGGACCTCGAGGTCATGGCCGACATCGCGTTCGAGCAAGCGGTGTTCGGTGCGAACATCCCGGTGACGCTGCGCACTGCGGTGGCCTGCGAACCGTGCGAGGGGAGTGGTGCGGCGTCCGGCACGACCCCGACGCGTTGCGACATGTGTCAGGGAACCGGGCAGGTTCGTCGCGTGCGTCAGAGTCTCCTCGGTCAGATGGTGACCAGCGGTCCGTGTCAGCGATGCGGCGGCATGGGTGAACACATCGCATCGAGTTGTCCGTCGTGTCACGGCGAGGGGCGCGTCGTGGTGGAAAAGACCTACAACGTCGACGTTCCCGCCGGGGTGGACAACGGCTCCACGTTGCGGCTCACGGGCCGGGGTGCCGTGGGCCCACGCCGAGGTGCAGCGGGCGACCTCTACGTGCACCTGCGAGTGGCTGCCCACGATCGCTACGTACGAGACGGCGACGACCTCGTCACCGAGATCCGTGTTTCGGTTGCCCAGGCGGCGCTCGGCACCGGAGTGGACCTGCCCACGCTCGACGGCGACGAGCACATCGATGTTCCGGCAGGTTCGCAGCACGGCAAGGTGTTCGTGCTGCGCGGCAAGGGCGTGCCGCGTCTTGCGCAACGTCGCTCGGGGCGTGGTGATCTGCGCGTTCAGTTGCACGTCGAGGTGCCCACCAAGCTCACGGCGCGCGAGGCCGAATTGCTGCGTGCTCTCGCTGCAGAGCGCGGCGAGCACGTGAACGATCCGGATCAATCGCTGTTGGGACGCATCAAGTCCGCGTTCTCGTGAACGACCTCGTGTTGTCGGCTGCGCATGTGTTGGTGGCCGACCTCGACTCCCCAGAGCTCGACGACGCCGACACGCATCATCTTGCTCGCGTCCTTCGCTTGCGTGTGGGAGAGGTAGTCACCGCAACCGATGGTGTGGGTGCGTGGCGTACGTGTCGTTGGACCGGTGCCGGCATCGACCCGGTCGGGGCGATCGAGCGGGTGGCGGCCCCCCGACCCGAGACCGCAGTGGCGTTCGCGCTCGTGAAGGGCGATCGCCTCGACTGGATTGTTCAGAAGTTGACCGAACTCGGCATCGACCGGATGGTTCCGCTGCGCACCGACCACGCCGTGGTGCGATGGGATGCCGAGCGCGAACAGACCCAGGTGGCGCGACTGGGGCGCATCGCCCGTGAGGCCGCGCTGCAGAGTCGACGGGTGTGGTTCCCGCTGATCGACCCGGTGACCGCAGCGCTGGAGTTCCTCGGCCGCCCCGGCGTGGCGCGTGCCGACTTCGGCGGGGCCGATCTCGATGATCTGCCGGGAACCACGGTGATTGCGGTGGGTCCCGAGGGTGGCTGGTCGCAGGCCGAACGGGGTGTGCCCGGACCAATAGTTGGCCTCGGGAGCACCGTGCTGCGGGCCGAGACCGCAGCCATTGCGGCCGGGGTGCTGCTGACCGATCGTCGTCGGCGCGGCCGGTGAACCCCGGCTCAACCCCAGGTGGGCGGCGTGCGGGTGGCGCGTGAGTGCCGTGTGAATGGAAAAGGTTCGCCACTCCGAGTAGTGTTCCAGCCGTCTGAGTGGTCGATCGCTGGGGTTTCGGTCGCAATAAGGCCAATGAGGGTCAAAGGAGCGTCAAGTGGACGAATTCGATGAGGAACTGTCCGCGTACAGCCGGAAGGTGGGCGACCGTCTGCGTGCGATCCGCCGCCAGAAGCGCCTGTCGCTCCAGGACGTCGAGGCGAACTCGGACTTCGAGTTCAAGGCATCGGTGCTCGGCGCCTACGAGCGCGGCGAACGCGCCATCTCGGTGCCCCGTCTCGAGCGACTGGCTTCGTTCTACAGCGTGCCGATCGATCAGTTGCTTCCCCAGGACGATGTGCACGGCGGCGGCGACAACGGGGTGGACCTCACCCGGGTGAAGCTGGCGATCAACGTCGCCAAGTTGATGCAGTTGAGTGGTCAACCGTTCGAGACCCTGCAGCGTTTCCTGCGCCTCATCCAGGTGCAGCGTCAGGACTTCAACGGCAAGGTGATCACCATCCGTGAGGACGACCACCGGGCCATCGCCGCGATGCTCGACGTCCCGGTCGACTTGGTGACGGCGCGGCTCGAGGCGCTGGACCTCGTGTTCCACCGCGACTAGTTCGATCCACTGACTGCTTCACTGTGCAGCGTGGAGTTCGGCGTCTATCTGCACATCCCGTTCTGTGCGTCTCGCTGTGACTATTGCGCGTTCGCCACGTGGACTGACCGTCACCATCTCGCCGACGCATACCTCGAGGCCTGCCGTACCGACATCGAGCGCGCCGTTGCACGGGGCATGCGCACGGCCACCACGGTGTTCGTGGGGGGTGGCACACCCACACAGGTGGATCCCGAACTGCTCGGCCGCGTGCTGGACGCGATCCCGATTGCCGACGGCGCCGAGGTCACTGTCGAGTGCAATCCCGACGACGTGACGGAGGACCTGCTGCGCACGTATCGGCGCCACCGCGTGAACCGTGTGTCGTTCGGTGTGCAATCGATGGTGAACGAAGTGCTGAACACATTGGGGCGCTCGCACCACCCGCCTGCGGTGGTGACTGCGGTGGAGGCCACGCGGGCGGTGGGCATACCGTCGTTCAACCTCGACCTCATCTATGGCGCCGCAGGCGAGACCGTGGCGCAGTGGGAACACACGGTGCGCGCCGCGCTTGCCCTCGAACCTCCGCACATCTCGGCCTACGGCCTCACGGTGGAAGCCGGTACGCCATTGGCCGACGACGAAGCCCGTTGGCCCGACGACGACGACCAGGCCGACAAGTACGAACTGGCTGACGACCTGCTCACCGCCGCAGGACTGGAGAACTACGAGGTGTCGAACTGGGCAGTGCCCGGACATGAGTCCCGGCACAACCGCCTCTACTGGGCCCAGGGCGACTACGCCGGGTTCGGCTGCGCCGCTCACTCGCACGAGACAGGTCGGCGATGGTGGAACGTGCGCACGCCCGACCGGTACATCGAACTCGTTGCCGCCGGCCGGTCGGTCGAATCTGCCGGTGAACACCTCGACGCCGAGACCCGTCGGATCGAGGGCCTGCAATTGGCGCTGCGCACCCGTGAGGGCGTGCCGCACGGTGTGCTGCCCGCCGATGAACTCGTTGGCTTCGTGGAGGTGCGCGGTGACCGGGTGGTGCTCACCCGCCGCGGTCGTCTCATGGCCAACGAGGTGTCGTTGCGCCTGCACTAGCGGATCGGGTCACTGATAGCCTTCGGTGTCCCGAAAGGGCGCGTAGCTCAGTTGGTTAGAGCGCCACCTTGACACGGTGGAGGTCCCGGGTTCGAGTCCCGTCGTGCCCACTAAAATCCCGAACGGTGATGCACACAACGCTCACTGCGGTTGATTCCGAGTATTCGTCTCCTCGCAAGGCGATGATCGACGGAGCGAACAGGAAGAGCACCTACAGTACTCCGCATCGAGGCCCGCTCCGGCGCCCCGATGAAGGAGGACTCAGGTGAATGTTCGATCGTTACGCGTGGCGGCCCTGGTGGGCGTCGCTGCAGTAGGTGCAATGGTGCTGAGCAGTTGCTACGGCGCGAACCTCAAGCTCGGCGGCAAGCACGACTCGGTGTTGTCGCCGGGTGTCGGCAAGAAGGTCGAGATCTCGGTCAAGTCGTCGACGTCACTTGGGATGCCGTGGGGCGGCATGAGTGGATCGCTCAAGGACGACGGTCGCAACGAGGCCTTCCCGTACGGCGTGAAGATCAACTTCAACCGCGGTGTCGCGACGGGCCTGGCGAGCTACTGCGAAGGGCCGCCTGCCGGTCCGGCACGTCGTGTGCACGCCATCGGAAGCGCCGTTCAGGGCGCCACCGGTCCTGGAGATACCGGCCCGGGAGATCCCTGCGATGGCGCCACGGGCGTGTCCGGTGCCACACCTCGGATCTGGGGTGGAGTCGTCACCTATTCGTCGGGCGACGCGCGTCGATACCCGAACACATCGAATCCCACGTGTTCCGCGGTCTACGCGGACCTCACGGTGTATTCGTTCCTCGGCAGTGGTGCACCGGCTCCCAAGAGCTCGACGAGCAGCGGGGACATCGTGGGTGTGGGAGCGATGCTGGTGTTCGACTCGAACGGCAACCGCAACGTGGACCGTGGCGACCGCTTTGCCTTTGCGGCGCTGTGCGGACCGTACGCGAACATCCCGGTGCCGGGATGCACGGATTGCCCAACCGGGCCGGCCGATTTCGACTTCTACAGCTACGCAACCTGCACCGAGGAGGGCCCGCTTCCGGGTGTGGTTCCCGGCTTCGACCCCTCCACGCTTCCTGGCGGTGACCCCGAGGGCTACCTCGGGTACATCCTTTCGGAACTGTCGCAACCCAACTGTTTCCACACACTCTCGTACGGCGACCTGCAGGTGTTGCCCACCGGGACGATCGTCCTCGGGCCGAACTGATCCGAGGCAACGTCGGGTCCTCGGATGGGCACATCCGGGACTTGTTGCCCTGACATCTGTGCATGACCCGTGACAGGCTCGGGTCATGCACAGATGGGGCAAGTTTCAGCAGTCGGTCCGGTCCACCACCGCCATCGGTGCGGTGTGCGTGGGCGTCGCACTCGTGGGTGCCATCACGGCGTGCGCCGCCGACAGCCCCGGCGCCGACACGGTTCCCTCCACGTCGGCTGTGCCTTCCACACTCCCGGCCGACAACACCACGGCGCTCGAGATCGTGGTCGGTGTCGAGGGAGAGCCCAAGATCACGGTGGCGTCGCTCTCCGTCGATGACGCTGGCGTAGCGTCGGGCACGGGTTATCTCGCGGAGTCCACTCGTGCAGCGAGCGCAGCCGCGTTGTTGGACGACCCGGCGGTGGTGAAGCGACTCGTGGAGGGCCCGCCTGCCGATCAGATGTGCACCGAGATCTACGGTGGGCCCGACATCGCTACGGTGACGGGAACCCTCGGCGGCCAAGCGGTGAACGCGTCGTTCCATCGCAACAACGGCTGCGGCATCGCCGACTGGGAGTTGTTCCTGCCGTTGCTGACCCGGTCGCACTGGGACGGCGCAGGTCGCCTCTACCAGCGTGGTGAGTCGCCCATTGCGGTGGCTGCGGGCACCACGTTCTCGATCGAACTCGAGTCGAACCCCACCACGGGGTACGAGTGGGTGGTTCAGGTTTCCGACACTTCGGTGGTCACCGCAGGTGCAAGCACGTACCTGCCGCCCGCCGACGTCAAGCCGGGTGCCGGTGGCTACCAGCGCATTGCGTTCACTGCGGCATCGGCGGGTACCGCCACCATCACACTCGAGTACCGGCGGTCCTTCGAGCCGGCCACCACACCGGCTGTCGACACGGTGACCTACGACGTGACGGTGAAGGGCGACGTGACGGTGAAGGGTTAGGCCCGTGCCGAGCCGATGCGGCCGAGACGGTTCCGTACACTGACGCCATGAGTTTCTGGCCCACCCAGGATCACTGGTCGGTGTCGATCCCGCTGCGCACTGCGCATCCGCGGCTCCCGCTGCTCGGTGTCGACACCCCGGGGGTCATTCAGCTCGCCGATGCCGACTTCTCGGTGCCCGAGCACGAGTGGACGAGCCTCGAGTACATGGACTGGAAGAGCGGCGGCGACACGAACTTCGCGCCGATCGCCACCATGGACGGCGAACTCGACTGTCGTGGCTTCTGGTCCAAGGAGAACGAGCACCCGGACAAAGACGCCAAGTTCACCTCGAATGCCGACAAGTGCCCCACACTGCGCAACTACATCGCAGGGACGGGCGTGAACTTCGGTCGGATGCGCATCATCAAGTTGGAGCCCCAGGATCGTGAGACAGCGATCCGCAGCATCCACCGTGATGACAACAATCGCTTCAACCCCACCTCGGACGGTTGGGTGGTGCGCAGTTGGCTGGAACTCACCGACAATCCGAACAGCTACATGCTGCTCATGGACAACGGACCCGACGGCCTGCCCGATCCCGCAACCGAGATCCGGGTGCCGCTACACCGCGGTGCGCGGTTCGTGGTGGACACACAGCGTCTCTGGCACGTGGTGGTGCACCCGGGCAACGAGCCCCGCTACGCACTCATCACCAGTTTCGAGAGCGGACCCGCGTTGCAACGCTGGATCGACAGCCAGTTGCCGGCACGGGTCGGCTAGCCGATTCGGGATCGGCGCTACCGCCCTCGCCACAACTGCAACGGTGTGCGGTCTCGTGGACCGCTGAATGGTGTGCGTTCCTCGTTGCCCGAGGCCGCCGAGGCGTACGAGGCACACACGATGTCCAGCATCATGCGTCCGAAGTCGGCATCCATGAGTGGGCGCCGTTGCGTCGCAAGGTCATCGATGAAGGCCTGCCACTGCCCGAGGTAGCCGTAGTGCTCCACGGCCGGCACGCGTGATCTCGCCGGCTCGAGGGCCATCGGTTCACCATTGACCTCGAGCGATGGGTGGGGGAGGAGTTCGGCCCGCACCACCCCGTTGGCGCTGGCCGCTTGGGCATCCCAGAGCCCGGAGTCGGGCGCGCGCCAACTGGCGATCACGGTGGCCGAGAGTCCACTGTCGAACCGCACGGTTACCTCGGCATGTTCGTCGGTGCCGTGGCGGCGTGTGGGCGACCCCTCGAGGCGTGCGCGGACCGACACCGGACGAGCAGGTGCCGCGGCAAGCACCACAGCGGCAAGTGGGTGCACGCCGAGATCGAACAACACGCCGCCGCCCCAGTCGTCGGTGGTGAAGTCGCCCCACGATGGCAGCGGGTTGGAGGCCCGGACCTCGAGGTGTGTGAGTGGGCCGATGCGCCGCACATGGCGAACGAACTGCTGCACCACAGGTGCGTACGCCAGGTTCTCGGCGTACATGACACCGTGGCCCGAGCTGTGCGCAGCGGCCACGATCGAGTCGGCATCGGCGAGAGTGGTGCACAGCGGCTTTTCGACCATGACCGCGGCGCCCGATGCGAGTGCCTGCAACGTGTCGGCACAGTGCCGAGCGGGCGGGGTCTGCACCACCACGATGTCGGCCCCGGCGGGCAGCGATGCGTAGTCGACGGCCCGCGCTCCGACCCGTGCGGCGAGGGTCTCGGCACGCTCGCGCGTGCGCGACGCAACGGCCACCACGGGGATCGAGAGCAGGCCGAGCGCAGACGCATGTGCCGCCGAGATCATTCCTGCGCCGCACATCGCAACGCGGCGAGCACTGCGTGAGCGGCGAGACATTGCGCGTCAGTGGCCGGCCAGTGCGGCAACGACCGGGGCGAAGGGTTCGAGGTCGGCCTCACCCACGATGATGTAGGAGAACCCCCATCGTTCGCGTCGGGCGAGCAGATCCTCGGTGATCTGTTGGGTGCTGCCGATGAGCGCGAACGGCGACGACGCCACCTCGTCGGTGGTGAAGCCGGTGAACTGAGCGATCTGTTCCATGCCGGCACGACGTTGATCGGTGACGCTCACCATGAAGGCACGCACGTTCATCTCGATGTCGGCAACACGGGTTCCGGCGGCCTCTGCAACGATGCGCACCTTGTCGTCCACTGCGTCGGCAGTCATGGTGGCGATCACCTCGGGCCCCACCACGCCGGCGGTCATCGTGCCGTTGATGCCAACGATGTCGGCCTCGCGAGCGGCGATACCGAGCACGCGTCGACCGCCGCCGCCGATGAGGATGGGCGGGTGCGGACGCTGCACAGGCTTGGGTGTGCCGTTGTAGGCAGTGACGGTGTAGTGCGTGCCGTGGTGATCGAAGGCTCCATCGGCAAAGGCACGCTTGATGATGTGCAGACCCTCCTCGAAGCGGTCGACGCGCACCGGAGCCGGGTCGTAGGCGAGACCCGACTGCTCGTAGTCCTGAATCATCCAGCCGGCGCCGATGCCGACCTCGAGACGACCCTCGCTCAGCAGGTCGATGGTGGCGAGTTCCTTGGCAAGCACGACCGGATGCTTGTAGTCGTTGTCGAACACGAGCGCGCCCACCCGCAGTGTGGTGGTGGCATCGGCTGCCGCCTGCAGAGCGGGCACCGGGGCGAGTTGATCGCCGAAGTGATCCGGCATCGTGAGGCAGCTGTATCCGCACGACTCGGCACGGCGGGCGAGGTCCACCCACGCCGTTCGGGATGCGGCACCGTTGGCCTGGATGCCGAAACGGAACGGTCGGACAGGGAACGGACTCATGGCAGTGACCGTAGCGGCTTGGTCCCGTGCGTCCGATGGTTCGGGGTGACACCCGCAACACGGGAGCGACACCTAACCTGCACGTTCGGTGCACCGTGTGACATGGTTCGGCAAGGCAGTGCTCACGATTGCCGTGGCAGCGATGGGTATCGCAGCGGTGGTCGCCGGGATCGTGCCGCGTGTGGTGGGCATCGTCCGAGCGCATGAGCAGGTTCCCGTCGAACTTCCCGAGTTCACGAGCCTTGCTCGAGAGACCAACGTGTACGACGTCTCGGGCAAGCAGATTGCTCGCTTTCGTCTCGAACACATCGAGCAGGTTCGTATCGAGCAGGTTCCCGATCACGTCATCGCCTCGGTCCTCGCCGTCGAGGACAAGGTGTTCTGGGAACACAAGGGGGTCAACCTGCGCAGCCTCGTGCGTGCCGTGCTGGCGAACGTGTCATCGGGATCGGCCGGCCAGGGTGCCTCCACCATCACCCAGCAGGTCGTGAAGAACGAATTCCTCGGCGGCTTTGCTCGCGACGGTCGGTACAAGTTGCTCCAGGCGCGCTACGCCGTGATGCTCGAGAAACGCCTGAGCAAGCAGCAGATCCTCGAGCGATACCTGAACACGATCTACTTCGGGAACAACGCCTACGGCATCGCTGCGGCTGCCGAGGCGTATTTCGGCAAGACCGTGGACCGTCTCTCGTTGACCGAAGGCGCGTTCCTCGCCGGTCTCATCCGATCGCCCATCGGCTACGACCCGATTCGGCGGCCCGAGCGCTCGCGTGCACGCTTCAAGGTGGTGATGTCACGCCTTGCCGATGAAAAGCTCATCGAGGCGCCGGAGGCGGAACGACTCGGTGACGAATGGCCGATTCCCGAGATCCTCAAGTCACGACCCGGTGAGTCGTACCAACCCACGTATTTCACTGCTGCGGTGCGGGACTACCTGCTGGAGGGTTCCGACATCCTGGGCGGATCCGTGCAGGAGCGGTACAACACGCTGTACCGGGGCGGCTTGTCGATCTACACCACGCTGGACTCGCGCCTGCAGGGTTTCGCCGAGGAGGCTCGTCTGAAGCGGCTCCCGGCGAATTCGGCCGGGTTCGACACGGCCATCGTGTCGCTCGATGCACGCACGGGAGCGGTGCGCGCCATGGTGGGCGGAGGCGGGTTCCGTCCGGGTCAGAGCGAGATCAACATGGCGCTGCGACCGCGCCAGACCGGCTCGTCGATCAAGATCTTCATCCTCGCCGCGGCGATACAAGCAGGAGCCACTGGTGACGATGTGATCGATGGGCGTCGGGGATGTGTGCTCCCGAACCCGGGCAATCCGCGCGAGCCCTTCGTGATCCGCGACGGTGTTGCCGGCAAACTCGGTCCTCTCAAGGAGGCCACGTGGCTGTCGCTCAACTGCGCGTTCGCCCGACTGTCGCAGATCGTCGGGCTCAATCGCGTGGTGGACACCACCCGCCGCATGGGTGTCACGAGCCCACTCAGTTCTTATGCAAGCTTTGCGACGGGTGCCAACGAGATCAGCCCGCTCGACATGGCGGCGGGCGCACAGACGCTCGCCAATCAGGGTGTGCAGCAGGACCCGTACTACGTGGAGCGCATCACGCGGAGCGAGACCGGCGAGACGCTCTACCAGCACATCGACGCGGGCGAGCAGGTGCTCACCGCCGATGCGGCCAATCGAACCACGGCGATTCTTCAGGGTGTGCTGACTCGTGGCACTGCGGCACGCATCGGGTATCTCAGCAGCGGCAAGCGACCGGCCGCAGGGAAGACCGGTACGCAGGAGAACAACACCAACGCATGGTTCGTGGGGTACACGCCGCAACTCGCCACCGCAGTCTGGGTCGGCAACCCGAAGGGCTATGTGCCGATGGTGAATGTCCCCGAATTCGTGAAGGTCGGTGTGCGAACCGTGCAGGGAGCCACCTTCCCGGCACGCATCTGGAAGTACTTCATGGATGCCGCGCACATTGGTCTGCCCATCGAGTCCTTCACCAAGGCGCCGGGCATCGGGCGTGATCCGATGTTGTTGTACCTGCCCGGCACCGACTGTCTCGCGCAGTCGATCGGTCCGGACGGCGAACCGGTGCCCACCACGAACCCGGACCCGAGTCAGACCACGGTGTACTACGACCCCGACACCGGACTCCCGGTGGCCACCGTGGTGCAAACGGTTCCTCCGGGTACCACTGTGCCGTCCGATGTGGTGGATCCGCTCTGGCCGCTCCCCATGGCACCGATCGACACCTTCGCCTACCCGTGTTCGGGAGCATCACCCGAATCGTCGTCCACCACCACGGCGGTGACCACCACGGTGGTCGACACTGCGCCCGATACCAGCACGGTGTCCACGCTCGCCCCCGCAACGAGTGGCCCCGGCCCCTAGTGTGGACCCATGAGTGATCTGGAACGACTGGTCGAACTCCAGGAGATCGATTCGGCACTCGATCACTCCGCGTACCGCAGGTCACATCTCCCCGAACGGATCCATCACCGGGAACTCGCTGCAGCAACCACAGCGGCGCGTGCAGCGCTCACCCGGAACCTCGAGCGCCGCGCTGCGCTCGATTCGGAGTACTCGGCGCTCGAAGCGCACGGAAGGGAGCTCGACACCAAGATCGCCCGTCTCGAGGGTCAGATGCGCAATGTGGTGGTGACCCGTGAGGCCGAGGCGATCCAGCGCGAAATCGGCCTGTTGCGCTCCGAGCGTGATGCCGACGACGAGCGCGGTCTGTTGGTGCTGGAGGAGAACGAGCAACTCGCCGCCGAGGCAGCGGCGCTGCAGGAACAGATCGATGCGGCGTCGATCGCCGAAGCCGATGCAGCGGCGGCACTCGCGGTGGCCGATGCGACGCTGGATCGCGAGGTGGCCGAACTCGCTGATCGCCGGACGGCAACTGCCGCCGATGTGCCCAGCGCACTGCTCGCCGAATACGACACACGTCGTCCTGCGTTTGCCGGGGTGGCCGTTGCCCGCCTGCAGGGCACGAGATGCACAGGGTGCCATCTCGACCTGTCCCGCGTGGAGATCGAGGCACTGCGGGCGGTTCCGGGCGATGTGCTCCCCGAGTGCCCGCAATGCGCCCGGATCCTCGTGCGCTGATTCCGCACGGCATCAATAGGCTCCACCTCGCATGTTGCTCTGGTTCGTCGGCACCGCCGTGCTCGCCGTGTGGTTCGTGTTCCACGACTCGCGATTCGACTACCGATGGCTGTTGGTGGGGGCGGTGGCGCCCGACATCGTGGACCTGCCCTTCGGTGGTGCGCGTGTGATGCACTCGGTGGTCGGCAGTGTTGCGGTACTCGTGCTGGTGATGTTCTCCACGGTGGGCCGCCGACCCTTGCGTCGACGTCTGTTGGCCCTGCCGATCGGTACGTTCCTGCACCTGATCTTCGACGGCGCGTTCACCAACACCGAGGTCTTCTGGTGGCCCTTTGGGGGATTTGCCTTCGACGACGCCCCATGGCCCACGTGGGACCGCGGAGTGCTGAACATCCCGATGGAGATCGCCGGGTTCGCGATGTGCTGGTGGGCAGTCGGTCGTTTCGGACTGCGTGACCGTGCGCGCCGGCGTCGCTTCCTGCGCACCGGGGTGCTCGAGCCGTGCTGATCCTGGTGCGCCACGGGCGTACGTCGGCCAATGCCGCCGGTCTGCTGCAGGGTCGTATGGATCTGCCGTTGGACACCGTCGGTGTCACGCAGGCCGAGCAATTGGGCTTGGCGTTCGGCGGGGTTGAGCGCGTGATCTCGAGTCCGTTGCTCCGTGCCCGCGAGACCGCGCTTCGGATCAGCGACTCGATCGAGATCGACCAACGGTGGCAGGAGATTGCCTACGGCGCCTACGAGGGTCGACCGCAGTCCGATGTGCCGAGCGCCGAATGGGAGCGCTGGCGCAGCGACCCCGATTACTGCGTCGAGGGCGGGGAATCACTGGCGGCACTCATGGAACGAACCACCGCAGCGCTCTTGGATCTGGCGAACGATGCACGTGAGCAAGACATCGTCGTCGTGAGCCATGTGTCGCCCATCAAGGCGGCTGTTGCGTGGGCGCTCGGTGTGGGTGTCGAGATCTCGTGGAGATCCCGACTCGACCAAGCGTCGGTGTGCCGGATCGCCGTGGGTCCGAAAGGGCCGTCGCTGGTGTCGTTCAACGAGGTAGCGCACCTCAGTTGATATCGCCCGGACGCTGAAACGCCCGAACTCGCCTGCCGGAACCGAATTCCTGAGTCTGGGCTGTTACTGACACTGGGTCGCTGCGAGCGACGCAGACTCAGTGGAGCAGTTCGGTGGGCTTCGACGTGTCGGCGAGCCGTTCGGCAACGGTCGTGAGCAACTGGCGTGCGAGGCCGGGCACTTCGTTGAGCAGACGCTCGAACGAACGTGCATCCACCACCAGCACGCTGAGGTCGGTCTCGGCCATCACCGTCGCGTTGCGGGGGCGGTGCAAGATGAGCGCAAGCTCGCCCACCACATCTCCCGCGCCGAGCGATGCGATCTTGCGTCCGCCTCGCTTGACCGTTGCGGTGCCGGTCTGGATCACGATGAACTCGTGCGCCATGCTGCCCTCGGCCATCACCTCGGTGCCCTTGGGCAACCGGAGTTCGGTGACGATGCTCGCGACATGGTCGAGTTGCTTCTTCGTGCAACGGGCGAAGATCGGCACGTTGCGCAGGTGGTCGAGGTATCGGGTCTTGCTCACGGGCGTCATTGTTCCACACCGACGGGGCATGCGCCGAGGTGGTGCGTGGTAGGCGCCGCCGGACACGAGGTCGGGGGCATGGCCCGGTGCCCCGAGACGCTCGGGTTGCCCCGAGACGCTCGGGTTGCCCCGAGACGCTCGGGTTGATGGCCTAGCCTCTCGGCATCGTGAAGTTCCGTCTGCCCCGATTCCGTAAGCCAGCGATCCGGTCGTGGTCCCGGAAGCGCAAGATCCTGTCGTCGATTGCGGCGGTGGTCGCCGCGGTTGTGCTCTACACCGGCATCTCGTTGTCGGTCTATGTGGCGAACCACAGCGCTGATCCCTTCGATCAGAACGTGGCGACCTGGGCCCGTGGACACGGGTTGGGCTTCGTGGTGAACCGTCTCGAGCGCTGGCGCTACAGCAAGCCACCGTCGGAGAAGCCGGCTGACGCTCTCGCTCTCGAGGCCGATGCGGTCGACTCGGTTCCGGCGACCTCGGCGCCGCCGCCCACCGAACCCTCCACAACGGCAGCGGGGGTGACGGCACCCAGCACGACCCAAGCACCCACCACCACGCTGCCGCCGGCCCCGACGGCGCTCACCCCGCAGCTGAGCCCGGCCCTCAAGGGCGAGGGGCAGTGGCGTTCCATCTCCGAACTCGGCGGCAAGACCGTCATCTGGGCAACCAGCATCCGTCCGCTCGCCGAGTACGGCTCGGTGGTAGCCACCGCCGCAGTGTTCGACCCCAGCACACTCAGCGCTGGGCTGTTCAACGGCCCGGACATTCCGGGCAAGGGCGGCTGGTTCAACGCCAACAAGGTGACCAAGCAGGCGCTGCCGTCCCTCATGGCCACCTTCAACGGCGGCTTCCGACTCGAGCACTTCAAGGGTGGTTACATCTCCGAAGGCCGTGTGATCCGCAAGATGCGCAAGGACGAAGCCACCATCGGTATCCGCAGCGACGGCACGCTGGCGGTCGGTTCGTGGCTGCGCGAGTTGCCCGACGATGGATCATGGAAGTCGCTGCGCCAGAACCTTCCGCCCGTCGTTCTGGACGGCAAGCCGAGCATCGATCTGTTCCCCGGCACCTATTGGGGCGACGACTTCCATCAGGTCACCTTCACCTACCGCTCGGCCATCTGTCGGCTCCCGAATGGTTGGCTCATGTATGTCGCCATGGGCAAGGTGGACATCAACCTGCTCGCCGATGCTCTGGTGAACATGGGTTGCCAGATGGCGATGCAACTCGACATCAACGGCAACTGGCCGCAGTTCGCCACGTTCAAGGGCTTCGGAACCGCCGAGCGCAAGCCGGTGCTGCTCGACAAGCGCATGGGGAACCCAGCGCGAACGTTGCGAGGTTCGCCCAAGGACTTCATCGGCTTGTTCGATCCGGCCACGTTGCCGCCGGATCTCATCAAGTAGCAATGCTGCGCTGAGGTGACGGTGAGTCACCCTGTAGGCGGGATTCTGTACCGGGAGTTCCCGGCGGTGACCATCCATCTCTGCGGCCTACCCGAGGGTGCCGTGTTGCCACGGCGGACGGGTCGCCCGTCCCTCTGCTCGACCTTGCTCCCGGAGGGGTTTACCAGCCGCCCGAGTCGCCTCGGACGCTGGTGCGCTCTTACCGCACCGTTTCACCCTTGCCTGTGACCGTTGGCGAGCCGACGGTCCATCGGCGGTTTGCTCTCTGTTGCACGTCCGTCAGGTCGCCCCGACCTGGCTCTCGCCAGCTCCGTACCCTGTGGAGTCCCGACCTTCCTCAGCGTCCGGTGTTGCCACCGTGCGCCGCGGTCACCCGGGTGACTCACCGTCATCGGCAGTCTAGGCAGCGCCCGTCGTGGGATCGGATGGGTGTTCGAGGAACCAGGTGCGGGCCTCGGGCTTGAGCACCTTGCCCATCACATTGCGCGGCAGCGCTTCGACGACGCGCAACAGCGTGGGCAACTTGTACCCGGCGAGTTCGTTGCGCGCCCACGAGCGCAACGATTCCAGGTCGAGCGAGGTGCCTGCGCGCAGTACGACCGCCGCGCCGATCCGTTCTCCCCAGGTGTCATCGGGCACGCCGACCACCGTGCACTCGGCGATCGATGGATGTGCGGTGAGCACGCTCTCGATCTCGAGTGCCGAGATCTTGTATCCGCCGCTCTTGATGATGTCGGTGGACAGCCGACCGGCGATGCGGAACGAGCCCTGCTCCACCACCACCTGATCGCCGGTGCGGAACCAGCCGTCGTCGGTGAACGAAGCAGTGGTCTCGTCGGGCCGGTTCCAGTACCCGACGAAAACGTTGCTGCCGCGTACCTCGAGTTCGCCCGCAGCGCCATCGGTCTGAACGACGGCACCGTCTCCGGCAACCACACGACCGTCGTCCACCACGCGTACGTGCATGCCGGGTGTTGCGGTGCCCACGAATCCTGGCCGCCGCTCACCGTGCAGCGGATTCGAGAGCGCGATGCCGATCTCGGTCATTCCGTAACGCTCCAACAACGTGTGACCCGAGATCTCGCGCCATCGCTCGAGGACAGGCACCGGCAGGGCCGCAGACCCGGAGAGCATCACGCGCAGGTCTCGGCACCCCTGCGACCAACGCGCGCGAGTATCGGGATCGGCGTTCGACCATGCGTCGATGAGCTTCGCGTACACCGTCGGCACCGCCATGATGACCGTGTACTCACCGGTGGCGATCCGCTCGAACACCGTGCGTGCGTCGAAGCGGGCCAGCATGTCGCAGCGCGCACCGATGTAGAGCGGACAGAGCAACTTGTTCACCAGTCCGTGCAAGTGGTGCAGCGGCAGGAAGTGCAGAATGCGATCCTGCTCGGTCCAGCCCCAGGCGTCGATGAGTGATGACATCTGGGCGGTGAGCGTGGCGTGGGTGTGCACCACCCCCTTGGGTCTCCCGGTGGTGCCGCTCGTGTACAGCATGAGTGCAGGCGAGTCGATGTCTGCTCGAGATGGCCGAAGCAGGGCGTTGCGAGGATCCGTATTGGTCAGCGCGTCGACATCGAGGTGCAACACCGTTGCCCGATGATCGCTGACGCGCTCGATCAGTGCTCGTTGTGCATCGTCAACCAGAACTGCTGCGGCCCCCGAGTCGTCGAGCACGTAAGCAATCTCGGCCGGAGGGTGATCGGGGCACAGCGGAACCGACATGGCGCCGAGCGACCAGGTGCCGAGCATGCCGGCCGCGTACTGGAGGCCGGGTGCGGTCAGCAGTGCGACACGGTCGCCGGGTTGCACCCCTCGGCTGGACAGCAGGTCGTGCACGCGCGCCGCAGCACGTTGGAGATCCTGTGCGCTGTGCTCGCCGGATTCGTCGGTGAGCAGGATCCGGTCGGCGAAGTTGCCGAGCCGATCGAGCAGCGTGGTCAGCACGCCTCGCCGTCGTACATGAGCGAGTTCAGGCTGGGAGTCTCGAGGTTGGTGGTCTGGCGCACACCGAACTCGTTCGCTGCGCCCACGGTGAGCGGAATCGGGGCGAGCGAACCGAACGTGGTGGGTACCGCGTGGATCACGTTCGCCACCGAGGCGAGCACGATGGTGGTGCTGGTGGATGCCGGGGCAGTGGTAGGCAGACCTGCGTCCACCGTGGTGGTGGTGGTGTCGGCGGGCTGCTCAGGTGCAGCGACCTCCACCGTGCCGACGAGCGATGTGGGGTTGATCACCACGCCGAGCACCGCTGCGTGACGTGCCTCGACCGAGCCGACCGACATCGCAGCCTTGCGCAGTTCGGGAGCGGTGAGCACGGGCACGACGCCCTGATAGGTGGCGGCAGCGAGTGACTCGAGCGCATACGCGAGTGCCTTGGCGTCCTCGCCCTGCTCGGCGCCGGACTGCTCGATGCGAGCCAGTAGCGGCGACACCAAGTACGACGAGATCTTCGGGTTCGCTCCGGTGCACGGTGTACCGCCGAGCGACTTGGTGGCGGCAGCCATGGCCTCGGCGTGCTGACGGTGGTGGTCGGAGAACACCTTGAGCAGATCGGCGATGACGGGGTCGGTGACGTAGCCCTTGGCGATCATCTGGTCGTAGGCGTCGATCACCGTCCACTCGAGCGAGGATGCAGTTCGCAGGATCACGACATCGTTCACCGGCTTGGAACTGAGGGCCTCAAATCCGGGGTTCTCGCCCGCGATCGGGATCTGTGTCTTGGGCTTGGCCTCTCGGCACGCAGCGAGCAGCGCAGTGCTCGCCACGGCGATCCCGCCGAAGCGCAGGAAACCGCGCCGATCGAAGTTGGGCAGCATGATCGATGCACGCTGCTCGGCGGGCACCTCGGTGAAGATGCCCTCGATGAGTGCCTGCTCGGCACCCGCGGCTTCCCGCTGGGCACGATCGATGGCGCGGATCTCCCGACGGAGTTCGTCGCGGTTCATGTCGTCACGGCTCGTAGTCATGGCTCAGTTGCCTCCCGTGATGGCATCGATGGTGAGTGCAGACGCAGCGTCTTCGATGGCGGCTTCGTCGGCCCCGTATGCGCCCGTGCGGAGATATGCCAGCGTGGCGGCCTGGCGGGCTTCCACGTTCTGGATCGACGCCACCAGGGCAGCAGCGTCGGTGGAGCGCAGCAGGCCGAGCAGGGTCTGGTGCGTGTCGGCAGCGGCGTGCTCGAGGTCCGAGGCGGCGAGCAGCAGTGCCTCGGCGTCGCCGTTGGCGAACGCATCGGAGCGGATCGTGGTGGCGAGCGCCGCATTCGGCTCACTGGGTGCGCCCGGGCCGTAGAGCGCGCTCAGTGCCTCGGCGTACGCCAGGTGATGTGCGTGCATCGCAGTGACGAGTGCCACCTGTGCATCGGGCAGTCCGAGTGTTGCGAGGCGGGGCACGGCCGCCGAGTACGCAGCGTGAGCCGTGAGTTCCAGCACCTTGGCTGCTGCGATGAGCGGGCGATCCTCGGGCTGGATCTTCTTGGGTGGCAGCGTGGTCTCTGCGGTAGCGGTCGCGATCAGCATGGGCTCGCCATCACCGGCGCCGCCGACGCCACCGTTGCCGCCGGCTGCGCCGACTCCACCGTTGCCGCCGGCTGCGCCGACTCCACCGTTGCCGCCGGCTGCGCCGACGGTGTCCGTGGGTGCGGCATCGGAGGTGGCAGGTTCGGCGTCCTGCGCGCGAGCGGCGCGGGGAGCGAGGCCAACTGCGGAGGCCACGCCAGCCAGACCGAGTGCGGCGAAGATGCCACGGCGGCTCGGTCGTGCGGCGTCAGCCGGGAGGATCGTGTCCGGATTGTCCACGGAGGGAGGTGTCCTTTCTCAGAACCGTCGCTCGGCGACTGCGGCCGTGCGATAGCGGCACAACTCTAGAAGTCCAGAGCCGATAACGCGGGAATCCAGCCCGCAGAACGGTCGACTGCTTCCCGCCAGCGGTCC
Source organism: Actinomycetota bacterium (assembly GCA_017853685.1). Classification (GTDB taxonomy): domain Bacteria; phylum Actinomycetota; class Acidimicrobiia; order Acidimicrobiales; family Ilumatobacteraceae; genus WLJO01. Next base: position 22,780 of record JAFMJD010000026.1, read on the forward strand.
CGTGCGGCACTGCGCTGGGTGTCGGCCCCCGGCTCCACCCGCGCCCGGGGTCGCCAGGTTTCGCCGATGGCATCGAGGTCGGCCCACAGTCCGACGGCGAGTCCGGCAAGAAAACCGGCGCCGAGCGTGGTGCTCTCGGCGTACGGGGCCACTTCGACGGTGCGTCCGATGGCGTCGGCGAGCGACTGCAGGAACACCGGGTTGTTGGACATTCCCCCGTCCACCCGCAGTTCGCGAACCCGCAGTCCGGTATCGGCCTCGGCGGCCTCGAGGAGGTCTGCGCCCCGATGGGCCACGCCCTCGAGCACGGCACGCACGAGATGGGCACGGGTGGTGCCACGCGTGGCACCGAGCACGATGCCCCGGGCTCCGTAATCCCACCGCGGGGTGCCCAAACCCATGAGCGCCGGCACGTACACGACGCCCTCGGTGTCGGGCACGCTCGCTGCGAGCGCAGCCGAGTCGGCGGGTGTGGCGATGAGGCCGAGGTCCTCGTGGAGCCATTCGATGTTGGAGCCCGCAGCGAGCATGATCGCCTCGACACCCCACGTGACCTTGCCATCGAGGCCCCAGCAGGCGATCGGGAAGGTTCCACCCGAGAGGCGGCCCGCGTATCGGGGAGCGCGACTGCCGCTCACCATGTCGAGCATGCCGCCGGTTCCGAACGTGCACTTCGCAGTGCCCGGCCGAACACAACCCTGTCCGATGAGTGATGCCTGCTGGTCGCCCACCACGGCGGCGATCATCGGGGCGCCGCTGAGTGCAGTGGCGGGTGCAATGGGGCCACTGGTGTCCACCAGTGTCGGAAGCATGGACTCATCGACACGCAACGCAGCGAGCACGGCGTGCGACCATGCCGAACCGTCAGGCTCGATGAGCCCGGTGATGCCGGCATTCGACCGGTCGGTGACATGCGCACGACCTTCGGTGAGATTCCAGGTGACCCACGAATCGATGGTGCCGATGCAGAGATCACGTGTGCGTTGGGGATCGAACTGATCGAGGATCCAAGCGGCCTTCGTGGCGGTCTGGTTCGGTGCGAGCGACATGCCGTGCTGTGCTTTCGCCGTGATGCACTCGCCGACAGTGCGCAGGTCCTGCCACCCGAGCCCGTTGCCGAGTGGCTCACCGGTCTTGCGGTCCCACACCACGGTGGATCCACGCTGATTGGTGATGCCCACGGCATCGACTCCGTCGACGCGCGCCAACACGCTCTCGCACAGTTCGCGCACCGTGTTGACGAGCTCGATCGGATCGAACTCGACGAGGCCGGCGAACGGAGTGAGCGGGGGAGTGCGCCGGTACTCCACATGCGCAACGGTTGCGTCGGCCTCCACGACTGCAGCGCGCGTGCCGGTGGTGCCGATGTCGATCACGAGTACGCGACCGCGCAACATGTTCACCGGCGCGGCTCCATGCCGCGTCGGAGCAACGTCGATCCGAGCAGACCGCCGCACACGCCGGCCACGAGCGACAGGCCGAGGCTCACGATGATGCGGCCCCATGCGATCGAATCACCCTGGACGGCTTTGATGATGCTGAACACCGTCTGCACGGCGATGAAGACACCTGCCGAGGTGACCACACCGTGGCTGAGCGGGGTGCCGCGCTGCTGGTGCCATGCGGCGACACCAGCGCCGAGTACGAGCGCGCCGAGGATCAGCAACGTGAGCAGCGAGCTCCAACCCGAACGCTCGTCCTCGTCGACCGCCAGACGGGCCACGATCTGCACGGGCACAGCGATCATCGCCGCAACGGCAGCACCGCTGCGGATCGCGTGCTGGTCGAACCTGCTGCTCGAAGCACTCATGTGCATCAGCATCGCGGACGATCGGCGGCGACCCAACGCAGTCGGGACTGCACGGAGATCCGACCCCGAACAACGGTCACCTTGCAATTATTCCCAATCTGCAGAGGTTGCAATTTAGCAATCGCTCCCTAGCCTTCGATGCATGCGATCCGCCGCCGTGCTCACCGAGGCCTTCCGCAGCCGCGGCCTCAAGGTGACCCCACAGCGTCAGCTGCTCTTCCGGCTGCTCGAGGCCAACACCAGCCATCCGACCGCCGAGGCGCTGTACGCAGTGGCAAGTGCACAAATGCCGGGGATCTCGTTGCGCACCGTGTACCAGACCCTCAACGACCTGGCCGAGATGGGCGAGTTGCAGATGCTCGACCTCGGCACCGGCGCCGCACGCTTCGACCCGAACCTCGATGATCACCACCACCTCGTGTGCGATGTGTGCGGTGAGATCCGCGATGTTCATGTTCCCGGCGCCGATCTGCTGGCGCCAACGGGCGGCACCCAAGGATTCGCCGTCACCTCCGCCCAAGTGGTGTTCCGCGGTCACTGTGCGCAGTGCCGTGTGAACCCCTGACCATTCGTGTTGTCCATCCCCCAAATCCATCCATACCCACCCCATAAAGGAGCAACCATGGGCCTCAAAGGCACCAAGACCCACGACAACCTGAAGCACGCATTCGCCGGTGAGAGCCAGGCGAACCGTCGCTACCTCTGGTTCGCGCAGAAGGCCGACGTCGAGGGATACCCCGACGCCGCCGCACTGTTCCGTTCGGTCGCCGAGGGCGAGA
>JAFMJD010000149.1 GCA_017853685.1 Actinomycetota bacterium
CAGCACGGTCTTGCCGTCGACCTGAGCGGCGAGCACCACGTCACCTGACACTGGCAGTCCGTCGACGAGCACCGTGGCTGCGCCGGTGCTGCCGTCGTCGGAGCCAAAGCGCACGCTGAAACATCCTTGTTCGCGCAGCAGGTCGCGCAGCGTGAGCGACGCCTTGACGGCTACCGAGACGTTCGAACCGTTGAGCGTGAAGGAGATCGGGTTCATGCTCCCACCTCCTTCAGCACCCGACGGGAGTGCACCGTTGCGAGATGTTTCCGGTATTCGCTCGAGCCGCGGAAGTCGCCCGGCGGATCCACGTCCTCACCGGGCGTCACCTGTCGGGGAGTCGGGGCGACGCCGCTGAGCGCCAGCACCACGGATCCATCGGGACAGCGACGGGCGACCGCCGACACGATGGCTCGGTCTCCGGGCGTGCGGCCGGTACGCCCGGCGGCCATCGTTCCGTCCGTCGAGAACGAGATCTCGACGATGAGTGTCGACAGGAGATGGTCGCAGTCCGCGAGGAGGTCGCTCAGTGCGATGGTCTTCGGCCCGCTCGCAGAACGCAGGGTGACCTCCGCTTCGCACGCAAGGAGTCCGGTCACGAGTTCGCTCTCGGGGCCGCCTGCGGCCACCGTGCCCCCCACTGTTGCGAGAGTGCGCATGGTGCTCGTGGCTTCGCGCTCGGCGAGCGAACGGATCACCGGAGGCACCGACGGGTGGTCGGCGAGTTGTTGCAGGGTGGTGGCAGCACCGACCCGCAGGCGCGCCCCGGGAAGTTCGACAATTCCGTCCAGACCGAGGTCCTGGATGTCCACGGCGATGACCGGGTGGGTGTACGGCGTGGCGTTCACCAGCGTTCCACCCGCCAGCACCGTGGCGGTCGGGCGGGAGAGCAGTCCGATCGCCTCATCGATCGTGGACGGTCGGTGGTATTCGACGACCTTGGGCACTGGTTCCTCCTGCTGAGCCGCGGAACGGCTGACCTGCGCGGCCGTCGAACGATCAGCAACGCCGACGGCCGCGAGCCGTCAATCTAGTGGCACGGGTGGGCGCAGACCTGCCCGCCGGAACAGGTCGGTGCACGCCCGTCGAGCCCGACGCAGCAGTTCTCGTTCGTCGGCGGTGACCAGCCGGCGATCGCGGATCACGATCCGACCGTCCACGACGACGTGGCGCACTTCGCGAGGGGTCACGTTGAACACGAGGGCGGACGCCACGCGATGAACCGGGGCGACGAACACGCTGTCGAGATCGACCACCACGAAGTCGGCGAGCCGACCGGGCTCGAGAGCTCCGATACGGCCTTCGAGGCAGGCTGCCCTGGCTCCGTTACGTGTCGCCATACGAAGGGCTTGCTCTGGCTGAAGGATCACGGGGTCGAGGTGGTGGACCTTCTGGAGCAGCACGGCGACCTTCATCGCTTCGAACATGTCCTGGCGGTTGTTGCTGCCCGGTCCGTCGGACGCCAGGGCGACGTTCACTCCCGCGCGGAGCATGTCCGGCACTCGGGCGACGCCCGAGGCCAGGTACATGTTGCTCACCGGGCAGTGCACGACGGTTGCACCCGTGCGCGCAATCGTGGCGATCTCGTCGTCGTCGAGCCAGACGCTGTGGGCGAGTTGCACGTCGGGGCCGAGCACCCCCAGCGAGTCGAGCCAAGGGACGTGCCTCATCCCTCGCTCGGCGAGGTTCATCTCCACCTCCACTGCGGTCTCGGCGCAGTGCACATGCATGCCACCGCCCCAACTGCGTGATGCTGCGGTGGTGGTCTGCACGGCTTCGTCGGAGCATCCCCACGGAATCAGCGGTGCAGTCTCGGTGTGGATCCGGCCCTCAGCCGCACCATGCCATCGCTCTGCGACACGTTGCTGATTGGCGAGAACGTCGGGAGCGGCTTCGGTGAGTCGCGGTTCGTAGTTGCGGTCTGCCCAGCCACGAGCGAGGAGGTAACGGATGCCGAGTCGTTCTGCGGCCTCGCAGGCTGCATCGTCGTGCGAGCCTCCCGGGTGGATGTACTGATGGTCGATCACGGTGGTTGCGCCGGTGCGCAGGTTCTCCACCATGCCGAGCGCGCATGCTGCGCCAGCCTCCTCGGCGGTCATCACCGATGACGCCGGCCAGATGTACTCGCGCAGCCAGTCGAGGAGCGACTTGTCGTCACCGAGTCCGCGGAAGAAGGTCTGGAACAGATGGGTGTGAGCGTTGACCATCCCCGGCATCACCGCACAGCCGCGCGAGGAAATTACTTCTGCCCCGCGCAGTGCTGACGCAGGGGGGTCACCCGGGCCGAGCGCGGCGATGACGCCATCGACGACGTGCAACCAACCGCGCTCGTGAATCGTGTCGGAATCGTCTGCAGTGACAACTGCGGCGTCGACGACCGTGAGCGAGGTCACGGTGTCCATCCAGCGAATGCGTCCACCACTGCGTGGATGTCGTCCATCATCGGGAACAGGATCGGGCAGGTGACTCCGGCCTCGATGTACTCGGCAACCTTCTCCCGACACTCGTGACTCGTGCCGACCGCCATGAGACTGCGCACCAAGGAGTCCGGGATGAGATCGGCTGCCTTCCGGTAGTCAGCCTCCGTAGCGGGCCAACCGACCACCTCTTGGACACGACGCACCAGATCGGGATCGGCGCCGCTCGCCTCCATGATGTGGGGCTCGGTTCCGAGGTAGTAGGCCACCAATGCCTTTCCAGTTCGGATCGCCTCCTTGGGGTCACTGTCCGAGAGAGAGCACACCAAGAGTTCGGGGCGGTCTATCTGGTCGATGGCCTTTCCCGCTTTGGCCGCGCCGGTGGCCAACTTGTCGACGGCAGCGCGGATGTAGGGAACGGGCACCACGTAGTTGAGGACGCAACCGTCGCAGATCTCGCCGGTCATCTCCATCATCTTGTCGCCCGTGGCACCGATGTAGATCGGGATGTTGCGAGGAGAGGCGTCGCCGAACGCTACGTCGAGCTTGACGCGATCGAGCTTGACGAACTCGCCTTGGTAGGTGACTTCCTCCATGGTGAACAACTGGCGAATCGCCTCGACGTGCTCGCGCATCGCAGTGAGGGGCTTGCGGCGATCCTCTCCCACACGGCTCGCAATGGGCTCCCACCACGCGCCGATGCCACACATGACCCGGCTCTCTCCCTCGGGTGTGAGGCCACCCAGCTCCCACATGGTTGACCACGTTGCAGCGATGACGGCCGGATTACGTGTCCAGATCGGAAGCACACCCGAGCCGATCCGCATCCTCTTGGTGCGGGTCAAGAGTGCACTCATCATCACCACGCAGTCACGGGCAAGGCGGGTGTCTGCCTGCCAGATCTCGCTGAAGCCGCGTGACTCGGCGTACTCGGCCACCTCGAGCTCGTACGCCATCGGGTGTTTGTCCTGGAGATAGAGAGCCATGCGCTGCATCGACCGCAACGGTACTGGTCCGACACGGGCGAGCGCCTCATGGCGCTCGCCGGTGAAGTCGGCTGGCTAACGTCGTCACGTGCCCTCACGACTGCCTCGTCTGGCGTTGCTCACGGTGGGTGCCGTGGTGTGTTTCACCGGGACGATGCTTCCGTGGGTAGGTGCCGAGGGCTCCCGTCGAACGAGTTATCAACTGGCGGCCGTGTTGGATCGGTTGGATCTGCTGGAGGACTTCTTCTCGACAACCCTGATCCGCGCATGGCCGGTGGTTCCGGTGGGACTTGCGCTTGCGGCCGCCCTGTACATGCTTCGACTGGATCGCTCGTCTCGCGTGTGTGCCGCGGCAGTCGGCATCGTGGTCACCGGCGGCTGTGCGGTGTCGTGGTCCGTTCCGCTGCCGTCCCACGCCGGGGTGACGATTGCCTTTCTCGGCGCACTCGTCCTCCTGACGGGAGCGGCGCTGCCCGCCAGGTGGATCGCATGAACCTCGACGATCTCCGTACGGTTGTCGGACCGGCAAACGTGCTGGTGGACGATGACCTTCGTGCGGGCTTCGAGGTGGATTGGACCCGACGTTTCTCGGGTCGGTCATTCGCTGTCGTCCGTCCTGCCGACGTCGAGGAGGTTGCCCGCCTGATGGAGTGGTGCGCCCGTGAGCGAGTCGGTGTGATCCCCCAGGGCGGCAACACCGGTTTGGTTGGCGGGTCGGTTCCGGTCGGCCAACAAGCAACGTGCATCGTGCTCTCGCTACAGCGTCTGAACCAGATCTTCGGCATCGACCTCCTGGCCGGCAACGCCGATGTGGGCGCGGGCGTGACACTCGGCGACCTCGAGACTCGTCTGTTGGGTACGGGTTGGGAGTTCGGCGTCGATCTCTCGGCGCGCTCGTCGGCAACTCTGGGTGGGATGGTGGCCACCAATGCGGGCGGCACGCGGGTGATGCGCGATGGCACGATGCGCACGAATCTGCTCGGTGCCCAAGCCGTACTCGCCGATGCGTCGGTGGTGTCGCACATGTCGGGTCTCGTGAAGGACAACACGGGCTACGACTGGCCAGGTCTGCTGTGCGGGAGCGAGGGCACCCTCGGCGTCATCACTCGATGTCTGCTCCGTCTGGTGCCCGCCCGACCCGACCGGGTCGCCGTGGCGGTGCAGTGCGCGACGTGGGCGGATGCGGTCTTGCTCGCCGGAACGGTGAGGCGACGGGTTCCGGGTATCGAGGTGATCGAGGCGGTCGATGCTGCGGGTGTCCGCTGCGCAGCATCCGAACTCGGTATCGAGGCGCCCGTCCCCGCAAGTGGAGTCACCCTGTTGTTGGTGTGGGCGGGCGTCGGAGAGCCTCCGCCCGAACTGGTGGACGCGGTTGCGGATCATCCCCATGTTGTGGGGCCACCCCGGGCTTTGCTCGCAGTCCGTGACCGTCAGTCGGAGGCCATTGCGCGCCGCGGGATTCCGCACAAGTTCGACGTCTCGGTACCACTCGCGAAGATCGCTGATTTCGTGCACGAGGTCGAGTCGTCGATCGACTCAAGACTCGAACTGTTCGTCTTCGGTCATCTCGGCGACGGCAACCTGCATGTCAATGTGGTGGGTGCGCAGCCCGATGATGACGCCATCGATGCGCGCATTCTCTCGGCAGTGGCTCGCGCCAACGGTTCCATCAGTGCCGAACACGGGATCGGTCGCGCCAAGGCCCCGTGGTTGCATCTCACACGGTCGAGCGCCGACATCGCACTCATGCGTCGCATCAAGGCCGCCCTCGACCCGGACAACCTGCTCAATCCGGGCGTGCTGTTCCCCATTGACCCCGGTCGCTCAGCACCGACTTGAGCGTTGCCGGACGATCGGTCATCAATCCGTCGACACCGAGGTCGAGCAGACGATGCATCTCGTCGGGGTCGTCGATGGTCCAGACGTGAACCTGCGTGCCGCACGAATGGGCGAATGCAACCGTTCGTTCCGTGACGATCGGCAATCCGGATTGCGTAACGGGCACCTGGGCGCACGGCACCTGCGGCATCATCGAACGTCGACCCGTGGTGGACGCCGTGAGCCACCTGACGACCTCGGACGGGCCGAGGCTCGTGCACAGCGAGGTTCCCATCCGTTCGCGGATGCGGCGCAAGCGTGATGCCGAGAACGCCCCGATGCACACCCGGTCGATGGCGCCCGTGCGCCCGATGGTCTCCACCAACGCGTCCACCGCTGCATCGGTCTTGCAATCGATGTTGATGCGCGCCTCGGGGAAAGCACCCAAGAGGTCCTCGAGGAGTGGGATCGGCTCGCGCCCGTCGACGAGGGCCGTGCGAACATCGGCCCACGGCAGGTCGCTCACGCGCGCTTTGCGGCCGGTGGTGCGCTCGAGATCGTTGTCGTGGAACGCAACGAGCACGCCGTCTGCGGTGACCTGCACATCGGTCTCGAGGTAGCGATAGCCGAGCGACACCGCTAGCTCGAACGCCGGCATGGTGTTCTCGGGCGCCTCAGAGGCGCCGCCGCGGTGAGCGAACGGAATCGGACCGATGTGTTCGAGGAAACGAAAGTTCTGCATCACCGAGACGATCCCGCCGACCGTTCGTGGAGCAACGATCGACGCACCGGGTCTGCTCAGATCGAGCGACCCGCGTCCTTCCAGTACTCGTCTTTGAGGATCCGCTTGTACAGCTTGCCGGTGGGGTGGCGGGGCAGTTCTGCTCGGAAATCGATCGAGCGTGGGCACTTCACGTCGGCGAGTTGCGAGCGGCAGTAAGCAATGAGCTCGCGTTCGAGCGTCTTTGCGTCATCGGGTGTTGTGGGCATGACGGTGGGCTGCACCACCGCCTTCACCTCCTCGCCGAACTCCTCGTTTGGGACGCCGAACACGGCGACATCGACCACTGCTGGGTGGGTGACCAAGGTGTTCTCGG
>JAFMJD010000027.1 GCA_017853685.1 Actinomycetota bacterium
CGATGATCGGCGACCCGGATCGCGCGGTCTCGAACCTGTACGACATGATCCACCCAAACGCGAATGACACCCTCACCGTGCGCTCGGTGTTCGTCATCGGTCCGGACAAGAAGGTGAAGCTCATCATCACCTACCCGGCATCGACCGGACGCAACTTCGACGAGATCCTGCGTGTGATCGACTCGCTGCAACTCACGGCGAAGTTCAAGGTGGCCACGCCGGTGAACTGGACCGACGGCAACGACGTCATCATCGGCGCTGCGGTCACCGACGAAGAGGCCAAGACCCTGTTCCCCCAGGGCTGGACCACGGTGAAGCCCTACCTGCGGGTGCTCAAGCAACCGAACCGCTAGGCCGAAGCGTCGGGCCCGTCCGGGGTCTGCACCCAGTGCTCCTCCACCCACGCGCGTACCGGTGGGGCGAGGTACGACAGGTACTCGGCCGGGTACTCCCGGATGAGCGTCGCCGAAATCGGTACGGCGCTGCGATCCGGGTCCACCACCACTGGCTCGGCTCCGAGTCGACGCGCCAATTCGTCGATGTAGAAATCCGACGAGAACACCGCATGAGGTCCACCCTCGTCGGGTTCGAGCGGCCACTTCGAGCGGAACAGTTCGATCCATCGCGCCCACAGTTCCTCGTCGCCGAAGTCGGTGTCGAGATCATGGTGAACCTCCACCACCGTGGCCTCAGGAGTCATCTCCTGGAGCCAACTCGCGCGCAATGCGCCGGGCACCACCTCGCCATCGCGGGTGTTCACGTACACGACGAGTCGGTCGCAGCGCTGTGCGGCCCAACCGATCACGAAGCGGTGGCCGAGGTGCGGGGGGCAGAACCTTCCGACGATGAGTCCGGTTCGATAGCGGTCTTCGGTCATGGCGTAGACCATGATTGCCGATATCCGAAGGGAGCAGAGCGATGGATGTCTTCGAGGCGATGAACACGGCCCGTGCGATGCGGTTCTACAAGACCGATCCGGTGCCCCAGGAACTGCTGGACAAGGTGCTGTGGGCGGCCACCCGGGCAAGCAGTCCCAACAACACTCAGGCGTGGCACTTCGTGGTGGTGCGTGACCCCGAGCAACGTCGTCGCCTCGGCGAGGTGGTGGCGCCACTGGCCGAACGCGTGAAGGGCTTCCCCGACCCGGGCAATCAGGTGGACCGTCGCACGTTGAAAGGCGCTGCCAACCTCAGTGCCACCCTCGGCCAGATCCCGGTGATCGTGCTGGTGTGCGGGCGCAACGTGTACCCGGCACATCAGCCACAAGAGACGATGATGTACTCGGCGATGTACGCAGCGAGCCAGAACCTGGTGGTTGCGGCGCGGGCACTCGGCTTGGGCGCGGCCTTCACCACCTTGCACCACCTCGGTGAGCGCCAGATGCGCGACATCCTCGGCATCCCCGACGAGGTGTACATCGGCACCGTGATTCCGCTCGGCTACCCCGACGGACCCACGGGGCCGGTGAGCCGACGCCCGGTGGAGGAAGTGGTCCACTACGACCACTGGTGATCCGGTGCTCGTGATCAGGGCCGGTCACCCGGCTCGACATCACGCGGCGGGTTGGCTCCCCGGCGTGGGCAGCACGGTGGTGTTCATCTGCTCGGGCTCGAGTCCGAGCGCGATGAGCATCTTGGAGAACCCGTGGAACAACGCCAGCCCGATGCCGAGTTCGGCGATCTCGGGTTCGGAGAACTCCGCGCGGATCACCGACTGCTCCTCTGCCGAGGGTGCACCGCCGGCAGCAAGGAATGCATCGGCAAGCACCAGTGCGGCTTTGTGACGTTCGGAGAGGCCGGTGCTCTGCCACCCGTCATCGACGAATGACGCCAGTTCCTCGGTGAGTCCTTCTTGCCTCGCGACCGCGAAGCGAACGTTCCTTCAAAACCCGCAGTCGGTGATGCGTGCATTACGCAGACGGGTGACTTCCTTGGTGGGTTGATCGACGATCCCGTGGCTCCAGAACTGGGCGTACAGCGCAGGGAACGGTGTACGGGCCAGAGCAGCACCGAGCGAATCGGTGGGCTTGCCATCGGGGCCGCGCAGGCGGGGCGATGTCGACATCAACGTCCTCCTTGGGTGAACACTTTGCGGAACTTCGTGAAGCCGTCGATGACAGCGAGATTGAGCAGCACTCCGACGGCACCGTCGTCGCCGGCGAGGCGTTGGAGCCGCACCACCTGCTCATCGGTCACCGAGTGCGCGTCCATGATGAACGACTCGCACACATCGAGCGCCGCACGCTCGAACTCCGTGACCTCTGGATGCGTGGGCCATTTGGTGGCCTGCTCCACGAGCGTCGCATCGGCACCTGCAAGAAACTCGGGGTCGCCCACCATCTGTGCGGCGCGGATGGCCATCAACTGCTGTGTGCGCTCGCCGACATTGGCCGCTGCGTTCGACTCGAGTTCGGCGATCAGCGCAGCGAGATCCGGCCGCAGGGCCGTGAGCTCACGGGTGGTAGTGCCACTCACTGATTCGAGCCAACTCGTCCCCACGTCAGTCAGCGTAGTCGGCTCATCGGGGCGGGCGCAGTGCCGAACGTGCCGCCCCGCATCGGTCACGCGCGCTGCAGCCCTCGAGGTGATCATTGGTCAGCCCCATCGCCTGCATGAAGGCGTACACCGTGGTGGGACCCACGAACGTCCATCCCCGACGCTTGAGGTCCTTGGACATCGCAACCGAGGCGGCGCTGGTGGACGGGATGGGCGGGTCCTGATGTGCCGGACGCGACGTTGACGGCCCCTCGAAGGACCACACGTGGGCGGCGAGCGATCCCCGCTCGTCGATGAGATCCAGCGCGCGACGGGCGTTGTTGATGACCGACTCGATCTTGCCCCGGTGGCGGACGATGCCCGCATCGGTGACGAGTCGCTCCACATCAGCGGTGCCGAAACGGGCAACAGCCTCGATCTCGAAGCCGGCGAAGGCCGAGCGGAAGTTCTCCCGCTTGCGCAGGATCGTGATCCACGAGAGCCCCGACTGGAAGCCCTCCAGACACAACTTCTCGAAGAGTCGACGATCGTCGGTGACCGGCATCCCCCACTCGTGGTCGTGGTACTCGACGTACAGCGGATCCGGCCCGGATCCCCACCAGCACCGTGCTGTTCCGTCGTCACCGACTCGGAGCCAGCGATTCGGTTGCTCGCTCACGAGCCGTGCGCAGCGGCGTCGAACAGACGACGCCATCCATGCAGTGCGACATCCACATCAGGAAGGTTCTCGGGTTGTGCGCCATCGTGCAGTGACATCCGTGCCGTCTCGATGATGGCCTTCGCCACCACGTCGCCGGTCCGCAGCGCAACGGCATGAGCCCGATCGAGGGCGTTCGCCACGGCCCGCGGCGAACCCGACTGTGCGTGTGCAAGTGCGGCGCCGAGTCCGGCGTACACGTGATCGAGGTACGTGGCCGACAGGTCCTGCGACAGTTCGGCAGCCAACGACACCGCCGCATCGATCTGACCTTGCGCCGCATGTACCAGCACCTGCACTGCGTGGAAGAAGGGCGAGGGCCCCACACCCTGTCGGTCCCAGGCGCGGTCCAGGCAGCGCTGTGCATCATCGGGGTGCCCCAACTGCACCAGTCCGAGCGCCTGCGTGGCCCACGCCTCCCCCGAGAGGCCGTACCGCTCCTGTGCGCGTTCGATCGCAAGTTCGGCTGCCCGCACCGCGCGGGTGGACTCGCCGAGATGGGCTGCGCTCATCGCCTCGGTGAAGAGCACCAGACCCTCCATGCCGTAGGTGCCGCCGAGCAGATGCATGTCCTCGATGAGTCGGGTGTGAACCGATGTCCGGCCGAGCGCTGCCGCGGCGCGCGCCAATGGCGCCAGCGATTGCAGTTCACCGAAACCGTCACCCATACGCTGGAAGCGCGCCCGAGCGGACTCACCCAATCGGAACGCTTCGTCGGTACTCCCCTGCCACAACCGGAGATTTGCCTGCAGTGCCTGCATCATGCCGGCGGCCCAGTCGTCGCCTCGATCCAAGGCCTCTTCGAGTACCTGTGCAGCAAGTGCTTCTGCGTCCGGGATGCGCCCCTCGAAATAGCGCACGTATGCCAGCAGACCGTTCACCCAGCCGAGACCGCCACGGTCTCCGAGCGCAGTCATGGCCGCTGCCGCAATGCCGAGACGCTCCTCGGCCTGGGCGAGATCCCCCGAGATGAACGACAGCCATGCCCGATGCCACTCCACCCATGCCGAACCGATCGGGTCGTCGGCGCGCTTGGTGAGTTCATCGGCCTCTTCGAGCATGTCTTCGGCGAGACGGAGGTCGCCGCCGAGTAGTTCGGCGAACGCACGGTCACGCAATGCACGGGCGAGGCGCAACGGATTGTCCACCTGTCGCAGGAGGCGTACGGCCTCGGACAACTCGCCACGCGCCCCCGGGAGATTGCCACTGAGTCGTACCACGGTGCCGAGGATCCGACGGGCTTCGGCCTCGGACTCGAGGTCGTTGTTGAGCACTGACACGCGCAGCACCCGATCGAGATCTGCGCGAGCACGCGGAAGGCTCCGCAGTTCGGTAAGGGCAACCGCTCGAATGAGGCTGAGGCGGATCATCGACGCAAGGTGCGCGTCGTCGACCTCTTCCCCCAACAGGTCGAGCGCTCGGGTAGCGACTCGACTGGCGGACTTCATGTAGTTCTGCTGCGAGGCCCGTTCCGCCGCGCGGATGGACCACGAGAGCGCCAGATCCACGATGTGCCCGGGCACACCGGCTACGGGTCCGAGTTCCGCCACGAGTTCTGCCGCAGTGGCGTAGTGGTGCGCGATCTCGTCACGCGAAACGCCCGTGTCCTGCGAGGCATCCGTGAGCGAGATCGCCCCAGTGGTCATGCCCATGCCTTCGTAGAGGGTCACCATCGTGTCGGCGATCCCGGTGTGCCGCAGCGCTCGCACGGCCTTGGTGAGGGTGTTGTAGGCAACATCACGCAGGGCCTGCGACCGGAATCGCCAACGGCGCCCGTCTCGTGACAGCAGACCCGCATCCACGAGTGCGTCGAGGATCTCGGCGTCAGCGTGCTGACCGCGCGCCTCGGCGAACCGCAACAAACCCTGCAGCCAACCCGAGGTGCCCAGCACGGCGGCGTTGTCGAGCATGTTGCGCTGCTCTGCGGGCAAGCGATCCAACCGCGCGGCAACGAGTGCACGCAGGTTGTCGGGCAGATCGCCCACGGTTCCGCCATCGGCCACGATGGTGGCGAGTTCCTCGAGGAACAATGGGTTCCCGCCGCTGCGGTCGTAGAGCGACGCGAGTACCGACGCATCGGCATCGTCACCGAGGATCGCTGCTGCGAGTTGCTCGGTGGACGAACGATCGAGCGGCTCCAGACGAAGGTGCAGCGAGGTGAAGGTGGTCGAAGGCGGCGGCCATGCCGAATCGATGTCGGGACGAGACGTGGTCAGCAGCACGAACGGTTGATTGGCGAGACTGCTCAAGAGCTGCTCGAGCAATGTCATCACCACGCTGTCGCCCCAGTGGATGTCGGCGATGGCGAGCATGAGCGGACCCTTGCGGCAACGGGCCTGGAGTGCGGTCACCACCGTGTGCGTGATCTCCTCGCGCGCGCGCACGGCATCGAGGCGATCGAGCGAGGACGCCTGCCCGATGAGGTGGAGGTAGGACTCCACGATGCGGTTCACCTCGCCGTCGGCCTCGGAGCGGCCGAGCAACTGTGCGGCGCGTCGGGTGACGGAGTCACGTGTGCGCTCGCTGTCGGCATCACCGAGTTGGAGCGCGTCGTTGAGTGCGGTAGCGAGCGGCCACCACACATTGGCCTCGCCGTACGCAACGCATGACCCCACCAGCACCGAGAGTCCGTGCTGTGTGCGCGCGGCACGCACCGCCTCCTCGGACAGGCGGCTCTTGCCGACCCCGCCCTCGCCGTCGATGGCAACGAGTAGCGCGCGGCGCTTCGCGATGGCGTAGTCGATCGAGGCGAGCAGCATGCGGTGCTCCTCGTCACGGCCGACGAGTGGGGTGTTGCGACGTCGGCGGTGCTCGCCGGGCCGGAAACGGGCCTCGACGGCCACCCAGGCATCCACGACCTGCTCACGGCCCTTGGCCTGCAGTGCGCCGAGCGCCCGGTACCGGATGGGGCCATCGCTCAAGGTCTTGGTGGTCTCGCCCACGAGCACGCTGCCGATGGGTGCCATGGTCTGCAACCGCGACGCCGTGTTCACCGTGTCGCCCATTGCGGTGTACCCACCGCCGGCACGCATCGTGCCCACCAGCACCTCACCGGTGTTGATACCGATGCGGAGGTCGAAGGCCTCGTTCTGTTCGCGGTTGTAGTCGGCCACCACCTCGAGCATCTTCAGACCCGCACGCACGGCACGCTCGGGATCGTCCTCGTGTGCGATCGGCGCGCCGAACAGTGCGAGCACGCAGTCGCCGATGATGTTGTCGTTCCAGCCGCCGAACTCCTCCACCACACCGACGAGTCGTTGGAGCAGACCGTCGATCAGGCGGGTGACGTGTTCTGGATCGGCGCGCTCGGCGAGCCGTGTGAAGCCCACCACGTCGGCGAACAACACGGTTACCACCCGACGTTCCTGATCGGGTGTCCCGAGCGCCGGCGCACCGCAGGATGAGCAAAAGCGCGCATCGGGCGCGAGCGTCGTGGAGCACGAGACGCACTTCATCGCGTGTCCACCACGGGGAACGACACCGGATCACGCATGGACGTCAGCGTAGGCGCCTCGGCACCGGTTGAACCGGTCGGATTTCCGTACCGACGAGGGCAAAACCGACCCGGACCCGGCGAGACTTGCGCCATGAACGCGAGTGCTCCCACCCAAGTCAGTACGGCCGCAGCCGAGGCCGTCGACGCCGTGAAGGTCTACGGCCGAGACGGCACCGAGGTGCGGGCGCTCGACGGGGTCACCGTGAGCTTCGAGCGCGGACGCTTCACCGCCATCATGGGGCCCTCGGGCTCGGGCAAGTCCACCTTGATGCACTGCCTCGCCGGCCTCGACCGGCTCACCTCGGGATCGGTTCGCATCGGCGACACCGACCTCTCGGGCCTCTCGGACCGCGAGCTCACCACACTGCGCCGCGACAAGCTCGGGTTCGTCTTCCAGAGCTTCAACCTCGTGCCCACGCTCACCGCCATCGAGAACATCACGTTGCCGCTCGCCCTCGGCGGCCACAAGCCGGATTCGGCGTGGCTCGATGCCGTGATCGATGCGGTGCACCTGCGTGATCGTCTGAGCCACAAGCCCAGCGAACTGTCCGGTGGTCAGCAGCAGCGCGTGGCAGTGGCGCGGGCACTGGTGTCCAAGCCGGACATCATCTTCGCCGACGAACCCACCGGCAACCTCGACTCGCGTTCGAGTGCCGAGATCCTGGCGTTCATGCGGCGGGCGGTGGACGATTTCGGCCAGACCATCGTGATGGTCACACACGATCCCGTGGCCGCCAGTTACTCCGATCGTGTCGTCTTCCTCGCCGACGGCCGTGCCGTGGACGAGATGCACGAGCCCACCGCCGAGCGCATTCTGGACCACCTCAAGCGATTGGGCGCCTGACGTGCTGAGGGTGGCACTCAAAGGTGTGCTCGCGCGCAAGGCGCGCCTGCTGCTCACCTCGCTCGCGGTGATGCTCGGGACGGCATTCCTCACCGGAACCACCGTGTTCACCGACACCATCAAGCGCACCTTCGACAACCTCTTCACCGAGGTCTTCACGAATGTGGACGCCTACACGCGCTCCAGCAGCGTGATCCAGCAGGACTTCGGCCAGGAAGAACGCGGCAAGGTCTCTGCATCACTGCTCCCCGCCATCGAGCAGGTAGACGGCGTGCAGACGGCTGAGGTCTTCGTGCAGCAGTTCGCGCTCATCATCGGCAAGGACGGTGAGCAACTCGGCCGAGAGGGACCGCCCACGTTCGGCGGAACGGTGAACTCGGGCGAGATCGGCTTCTGGAACATCAAAGTGGGACGTGAGCCCACCAACGGCACCGAGGTGGCCCTCGATGCACGGTCGTTCGATCGGGGCGGATTCGCGCTCGGCGATTCCGTGAAGATCACGGCGGTGGGCGGAACCCGTGAGTTCACTGTGGTGGGCGCCGCCTACTTCGGCGATGTGCCCGCGCCCGGCGGATCCACCTTTGCACTCTTCGACGATGCCACCGCTGCCGAGTTCCTGAACGGCAAGGCCGACGCCTTCGACGCCATCATCGTGCACGGCGACGGCAGCGCTAGCGAGGAGGAACTGGTACAGCGGATCACGGCGGCGGTGGGCACCGACGGCATCGAGACCATCACCGGGCGCCAGATCGAGGACGAGACCCAGAGCGATCTGCAGACCCGCCTCAATTTCTTCTCGATCTTCCTTCAGGTCTTCGCGTTCATCGCGCTCTTCGTTGCCACGTTCGTGATCTACAACCTGTTCTCGATCACTGTTGCCCAACGCCGGCGCGAGAACGCACTGCTGCGGGCTGTCGGCGCCAGTCGACGTCAGGTGACGATGGCGCTGATGGTGGAGTCATTCATCATCGGCACCGTGGGGTCCATCATCGGTCTCTTCGCAGGTGTGGGGCTCGCAGTGGGCCTGCGCGGCCTGCTGCGCACCTTCGGTGTCGACATTCCCTCCACGGGACTCGACCTACGCACCTCCACCATCGTCACCACGCTCGTTGTGGGCATCGTGGTCACCATGGCGTCAGCGCTCCTGCCCGCCATTCGCTCCAGCAAGGTCCCGCCAGTAGCAGCAATGCGTGACGAAGCAGTGGAGCCCACCGGTTGGTCACGGTCACGTCTCCTGTGGGGGCTCGCGCTGCTGGCACTGGGCGTGGGCTGCGTGCTGGGCGCCCTGTTCGGCAGCGAGATCATCCTGCTCGCTCCCGGCGCGCTCGGGTTGTTCACCGGCCTGTTCGTGCTCGGCCCACTGGTGGCCCGTCCACTGGCTCTCGTCACACGCGCTCCCCTGCGCGCCCTGCGCGGCATCACCGGTCAACTCGGCGCCGACAACGCAGCACGCAATCCCAAGCGCACGGCACGCACGGCCGCGGCGCTGCTCGTGGGTGCAGCACTGGTGGCCGCCGTCACGGTGATGGCTTCCTCCGTCAAGGCGTCCATCCGGGATCAGTTCGGCGAGCAGTTCAACGGCGACCTCACTGTGTCGTCGTCATCGTTCTTCGGCGGACTGCCCGTCGCCCTCGCCCCCGCGCTCGCCGAACTTCCAGAGATCGACGTAGCGAGCGGTATCGGCTTCGCATCGGCCCTCCTGCCGGGCAAGACCAAGGGGACAGTCCTCACGGTGGTGGACCCACTCACCATCACCCGCGTGTTCGACCTCAAGGTGGAGACCGGCAGCCTCGACCAACTCGCCGACGACGCAATCGCCATCAGTCGGAAGAAGGCCGACGAGGAGGGTTGGGGCATCGGCACCACCATCGACTTTGCGTCGCTCGCCGGCGAGGAACGCACGATGCGGGTGGCCGCCATCTACGAAGAGGACACGCTCGCTGGCGGGTTCACGGTGTCACGTGCCGTCTTCGAGGGCTCTGACAACAACCTGTTCGATTTCGTCGTGTTTCTCCTGAAGGCGAACGGCGTCTCCGACCTCTCGGCCAAGGCTGCAGTGGAATCGGTGGTGGACCGACTCGCCCCGGCGGGCAAGACCCTCACGCTCACCGAGTACATCGACGACCAGGCCAAGCAGGCCGACCCGTTGTTGAACGTCGTGTACGGACTGCTGGCGTTGTCGGTGGTGATTGCGGCAGTCGGCATCGTGATCACCCTGCTGCTGTCGGTCTACGAACGACGGCGCGAACTCGGTCTACTGCGCGCCATCGGCATGACTCGGAGTCAGGTGCGAGCCAGTGTCCGCTGGGAGTCGCTCATCGTCACGCTCATCGGCGCTGTCGAGGGAGTGCTCGTGGGTCTCGGCCTCGGGTTCGCCGTGGTCACGGCCCTGCGTGACGAAGGGATCCAGGTGTTCTCGGTGCCCATCACACGGATGCTGATCATCTTCGTGGTGGCCATCGTGCTCGGCATGGTGGCGGCCATCATCCCGGCGCGTCGGGCCACCAAGGTCAACATCCTCGAGGCGATCTCCACTCAGTGACATGCGATACGACCCGAACCAACTTCCCGATCAAGTGCTTGCGTTCCTGGAGGAACGCCATCTCGCATCGCTCACCACGCTGCGCGCCGATGGCTCCCCGCACGTCGTGCCCGTGGGCTTTTCCTGGGACGACTCGCAACGAACGGTACGCATCATCACCTTCGAGCCATCGACGAAGGTGAGCAACGTGCTGCGCGGGAACACCCGCGCAGCAGTGTCCCAAGTGGATGGTGGACGCTGGCTCACACTCGAGGGAGTCGCTCGCGTTACGCGGGATCCCGCCGAAGTGAAGCTCGCGCTCGATGGCTACGCGCGTCGCTACCGCGAACCGAGCACTCGCAGCGACCGGGTCGCCATCGAGATCAGCGTGGATCGGGTGATGGGGCGGGCCTGAGGCCGCTCACGCGCCGGCCGCGTCGGCGTACCGAGCGCGCCGGTCGGCGAGTTCGCGCAGGAACTGCGCTGCAGCGGGATGCGGATCGGCAGCGATCGGACGAACGAGTCCGGTGGGGGTCACCTCGGTGAGCAGTGCACGCGCCGGCGCCGCCTGACAGGTGGGGCACCAATACGTGGCACGCAGATGCTGACCCGTGCGCTTCACTCTCACCGCGTCACCGCAACGCGGGCACGGCAATCCGTTGCGTCCGTACACCGCAAGGCCACCGGGTGCTTCTGGCGCAGTGACACGACGAACCCGGTGACGGTTCGAGCGGAGCATCTCGGCCGACATCTCGAGCAGGCGACGCCGCGTTTCGTGGTCGATCTCGCGAATGGCCCGGAACGGGTTCACTCCGCAGCGCCACAGCACTTCGCTCTTGTAGACATTGCCGACACCACACGCAATGCGCTGGTCGAGCAGCACCTCGGCCATCGGCTCGTCGGGATCGGTGAAGCGATCCATGCGATCGAGACAACTGTCGATGTCCGGGTGGTCCTTGCACAGATCGGGCCCCACATGACCGAAGCCGGGATGCCGACGCTTGTCGAAGCTGCGGTAGCTCTCCACCGTAGGAGCGTTGAAGCACACGGCGCGCCACTGATCGACACCGATGGACACCACCATCTCGCGCTGCGGGCGACGCCAACGCTCACCCGGGTGATAGAGGTGCCACGAACCCGACATACGCATGTGCGTGTGCAGCACCACGCCGTCGTCCCACGCGAACTCGAGGTGCTTGCCGAAACTCTCGATCTCCTCGATAACCCGACCCACCTGCGGGTGAATCCCGTCGAGGTAGGGCGCCTCGAACGAGGTCATCACGTGACCCACCAGGGCGGTCCGCAGCGCTGCCGCTGCTCGATAGATCGTGTCCCCCTCCGGCACACCTCAAGACTAAATCAACCACGCCAAGTAGTGGTGAACCCTCCCGATCTCGGCGACACTACGGGCATGGCCTCGATCCGCCCACTCACCGTGCAACAGATGGATCGTTTCGTTCGCCAGACCGCGGGCAGTGGCTACAACACCGCACTCGGGTTGACCACCGGCACGAGGGCACGCGGATGGTTCGTCGAGGAGGTGGAGGCGATCGTGGGGGTCGGCGCCGACGCCTACGACGCCGCAGTGGCCTCGCTGCGGGCCTGGGACCACACGAACCTCGACTGGTTCCGGGTGCACCGCCCCGAATCCACCCCGCTCGAACCCGGGGCGGTCGTGGCGTATTCAGTGCGAATCCTCGGCCTGTGGTGGCCCTTTGCCTGTCGCATCACCCAGATCGTCGACACGACGACGCCCGATGGCTCGCGCGAGTTCGGCTACGTGTACGCCACGATCGGCCGCCATGCGGTGCGGGGCGAGGAACGGGTCACCGTGCGCCTCTCGGCACGCACCCGCGAGGTGATCGGCAGCGTGGTGGCGGTCTCGCGTCCGGCGAAGTGGTACGTGTGGTTGGGTCTTCCCTTTGCCCGGCGCTCACAACGCCTGTTCAAGCCCGCCGCGCTCGCAGCACTGGCGCACGCCGTGCGCAGGCGCACCACAGCGCCTACTGCTTGAGGACGAGGCCGCGGTAGCCGTCGACGAAGCCCGACGACCGCAGCACGTCGAGGAGTGCCGGGTCGGCGCCAGCAATGGCATCGCCACCGAAACGACGGATCTCGAGGCTGCGCAGACGACCGTCTTTCACGAGCGATGCAAGTGCATCGGCCCACCGACGGTCGTCGACCGCGGTGGGGAACGCAACCAAGTGATGGCTGCGCCGGTCGAACCACACGAGCGGCACCCCGTCGGCGAGCACCACGACGGCCCCGGCGCTGCGCGACGGTCGGCCCAGCGCGGTCGGCCAGCCGAGGGCTGCGCCGTAGGGCTGTGCGGGATCGGTGGCGGCCAGCACCACCGCACGTCCGGGGGTCTCGGGGGTTCGCAGCGAACGCAACCGGTCCACGGCGCCGGCGAGCGCGAACTGTGCGGCACCCAAACCGCTCACGAAATACCCACGGCGCACCTGACCGCGCTCTTCGAGCACCTTGAGCACGCCGTACACACCAGCGAACCCGCCAACCACACCCTCGGCCAGCACTGCCTCACGGGTGAGCACGCCATGGCGTTCGAGCAACTGCAGTGCCGTGGCGTGCGCTGCCGCGGTGCCCGACGGGCGCGGCTCGAGCAACGGCGCAACGAGCGACCACCGACCCGCACCCGCCGGCGGACCCATCGCTCGCAGTCGCCCCGGACGTGGACGTGCCTGCCCGCGCGTGGGAGTGCTGGATCGACGCGATGGCGAAGCACCCAGGAACGCTCGCAGTGCAGTGAGCGAATCATTGGTGACCTCGCCGGCCCACACGAGATCCCACAGTGCGGCGAGTACCTCGGCCTCGGTGGCCGGAGCAGTAGCCGCACGCAACTGAGACCAGAACACCGCGCCGTGTGCGGCCAGTGCCGTGCGCAGCGCCGCATGCACCGGTCCCTCGGGCGGATCGGCCGACTCGACCGCGGCGCTGAGCACCGGCAGCTGGTCACGGAAGTACAGACGCACCCGGCCGTCGGATGCACCGATGGATCCCGAGCCGACCCACACCAGTTCACCGGAACTGCAGAGTTCGTCGAGATCACCGGCGCGGAACCCGGCGAGCCGAGCGGGCAACACCTCGGACTCCAGCACCGACGCAGGAATTGCGGCGCCCTGCAACAGTCCGATCGCCTCCACGAGGCGGTCGAGGCGATTGCCACCACCACGCGCGCTGTCGTCGGCGCGTACCGCATGCCACTCGGCGAGGAACCGCGCAAAGACCTCCTGGTCCACCGGTTCCACTTCACGTCGCAACGAGGCGAGCGACCGACGGCGGAGTTGGCGCAGCACCTCGGGGTCGCACCACTCGCGCTCGTGGCCCTCGGGACGGAACTCGCCACGCACGAGGCGTTCGTCGTGCTCGAGGGCGCGCAACGCGCCGAGTACCCGTTCGAGCGGAATGCCGAATCGTCGGGCCACCGCATCGGCAAGGAACGGGCCGTGCGTGCGCGCATAGCGCGCCACGAGTTCCTCCATGGGGCGCATCACCGGGTCGGTGAAGGCGGCGGGAAGCCCGAGTGGCAGCGCACAGCCGAGCGCGTCTCGGTAGCGAGCGGCGTCCTCGGCTGCCACCAGTCGCTCCTCGCCGGCGATGCGCAGCAGGATTGCCCGTCGCTCGCGCAACAAGGAGTCGACCCACACCTCAGCCGGACCCTCGCAGCGAATGTCCACCTCGTGAACGGACAGATCACCGAGTGTTCGGAGCAGGTCGTGCAGCGAATCGGCATGACGCGCACGGCGCCCGTCGGAGAGTCGCTGCAGCTCGAGCTCGAGATCGGCCAGCACTCCCGGGTCGAGCAGTTCGCGCAGTTCCTCGGCACCGAGCAGTTCGCGCAGCAGATCACGATCGAGTGCCAGTGCTGCGGCCCGTCGCTCGGCGAGCGGCGCATCGCCCTCGTACATGTATGCAGCGATCCAGTTGAACAGGAGGCTCTGGCTGAACGGCGACGCCTTCGGTGTCTCCACCGACACCACACGCACTGCCCGGCTCCGGAGTTGACCCAACACCTCGCGCAGCGCCGGCACATCGAAGACGTCCTGCAGGCACTCACGACTGGTCTCGAGCAGGATCGGGAACGTGGGGTACTTCGCGGCCACCGCCAACAGGTCTGCTGCACGTTGGCGCTGCTGCCACAACGGTGTGCGCTGATCGGGCCGACGACGCGGGAGCAGCAGCGCTCGGCCCGCACACTCGCGGAAGCGAGCCGAGAACAACGACGTGCTCGGCAGCGTGCTCACCACGAGTTCGTCGATGTCGTCGGGGTCGATGAGCAGTTCGCCGAGGGGAACGTCGTCGGCTGATTCGGGAAGGCGGATGACGATGCCGTCATCGCCCCACATCGTCTCCACCGGCATCTCGAAGCGATCGGCCAACCGCCGTTCGATCGCCATCGCCCACGGCGCATGCACCGGCGTGCCGAACGGACTCAGGATGCACACCCGCCAGTCGCCGATCTCGTCCTTGAAGCGCTCGATCACCACCGTGCGGTCATCAGGTACTGCACCGGCGGATTGCTGCTGCTCACGCAGGTAGAGCACCACGTTGTTCGCTGCGAGCAGGTCCAGGTCGTAGTGCTGCTGCAGCCGACTCACGGCGTCTGCATCGGGCATGTCACGGATCTCACGGATGAACGCGCCCAGCGCCCGCCCGAGTTCGAGCGGTCTGCCCGGTCGGTCGCCGTGCCAGAACGGCATCTTGCCGGGCACCCCCGGTGCCGGGGTCACCGTCACGCGCTCGAAGGTGATGTCCTCGATGCGCCACGTAGAGGCGCCGAGCAGGAAGGTCTCGCCGGGACGACTCTCGTACACCATCTCCTCGTCGAGTTCACCCACGCGTGTGCCATCGGGCAGAAAGACGCCGAACAGGCCACGATCCGGGATGGTTCCACCGTTGGTCACAGCAAGTCGGCGGGCACCATCGCGCGCACGGATGATGTCGGTGATGCGATCCCACACGATGCGGGGACGGAGTTCGCTGAACTCCTCGCTCGGGTATCGACCGGCGAGCAGGTCCAGCACATTGCCGAGCAGCTCGTCGCCGAGATCGCTGAAGCATGCGCACCGCCGCACGAGCGCCGCGAGATCGGCGCGCGTGCATTCGCCCATGGAGACATGCGCAACGATCTGCTGGGCCAGCACATCGAGTGGGTTGCGCAGATAGCGGGTGGACTCGATCAATCCATCGCGCATACGCCGAACCACCACGGCAGCCTCGAGCAGATCGCCCCGATGCTTCGGGAAGATGGTGCCCCGCGACGGTTCGCCCACCGAGTGCCCTGCGCGACCGATGCGCTGCAGACCACGGCTGACCGCGCCGGGTGACTCCACCTGGATCACGAGATCCACCGCGCCCATATCGATGCCCAGTTCGAGGCTCGAGGTAGCAACGAGCGCGCGAAGGTTTCCGCGCTTCAGGTCGTCCTCGATCACCACACGCTGTTCACGGGCGAGCGAACCGTGGTGCGCCTTGACGAGATCACCGCCACCTTCGCCGCCGAGTCCCTGCTCCTCGGCGAGTTCGTTGAGTCGTGCCGCCAGACGTTCTGCCTGTCGACGTGCGTTGCAGAAGATGATGGTGGAGCGGTGCTGCTGCACCAGTTCGAGGATGCGTGGATAGATGCTCGGCCAGATCGACGTCCGAGTGGTGCCCATGGCACTCGTTGCCGGGCCGGAGCGCAACTCGGTGACCTCCTTGCCGAGATCACCCATGTCTTCGACCGGCACCACCACCTGCACCTCGAGGGGTTTGCGGATACCGGCGTCGACGATCGCCACCTCGCGTGCCGCACCGGGAGCAGAGAATCCGCCGAGGAACCGTGCGGTTTCCTCGAGTGGGCGCTGCGTGGCCGACAGACCGATGCGCTGCGGCGGCCGACGGGTGATTGCCTCGAGGCGCTCGAGGCTGAGCGCCAGGTGTGCACCGCGCTTGGTGGGTGCGAGTGCATGAATCTCGTCGATGATGACCGATTCGACATGCACCAGGGTGTCTCGCGCCGACGACGTGAGCATGAGGTACAGGCTCTCGGGTGTGGTGATGAGCAGATCCGGCGGGTTGCGCAGCATCTTCTGACGATCCTTGGCGGCCGTATCACCGGTGCGCAGACCGACGGCGGGCTCGACGAACGGCAGCCCGAGACGTTCTGCAGCGAGTTGGATGCCCTGCAGTGGCGCACGGAGGTTCTTTTCGACATCGAAGGCCAGTGCCCGCAACGGCGACACGTAGAGCACCCGCGTGCGCGCCTTGGGATCGGGAGGCGCAGTAGTGACGAGCCGGTCGATGGCGCCGAGGAAGGCCGTGAGCGTCTTGCCGGAACCGGTGGGCGCGCAGATGAGTGTGTGTTCGCCGCCGGTGATGCGTGGCCAGCCCTGCACCTGTGCGGCTGTTGGCTCGGGGAACGTGGTGGCGAACCACTCGGCGACGGCCGGCGAGAACGCAGCGAGCACCGGGTGCCTGGGGTGACCCGCAGCGGTGCTCATGACTGCAGGCTAGGGGCTGGGTGCAACCCGGTTCCCGGGGTGCCCGAGGTGCCCCTGAGTGCCTCGGTCCGGGTGGACGGGCTGTGACGGGTCCGACAGGATGCGCACATGCAGATCGTGGCGGGACAAGTAGCAGTGATCACCGGGGCGGCGAGCGGGATCGGCCTCGCCATGGCCGAGCATCTGGCCGCACGCAAGTTGCGCATCGTCGCCGCCGATATCGACGCCGTGGGCCTCGAGCAGGCGGCAGACCGTCTCCGCTCCACCGGCGCCGAGGTGCTGTCGCTCCGTGTGGACGTGTCGTCACGGTCGGATATCGAGCACCTTGCGGCCCAGACCTACGAGCGGTTCGGTGCAGCGAACATCTTGTGCAACAACGCCGGCGTGGTGAAGCGGGGCAAGGTGTGGGAACAGACCGACAACGATTGGGAGTGGGTGATCGGTGTGGATCTCTGGAGCGTCATCCACGGCGTCCGGTCGTTCATCCCACGCATGCTCGCTGGCGGGCAACCGGGCCACATCGTGAACACTGCCTCCACCGCGGGGCTCGCAGCCTTCCCGATGATCGGTTCGTACAACGTCGCCAAGAGCGGCGTCGTGGCGCTGAGCGAGACACTGCACCATGAACTGCGCATGGAGGGCGCTCCCATCGGCGTGTCGGTACTGTGCCCCGGCCTGGTAGCGACACGAATCGGTGACAGTGAGCGCAACCGTCCCGGCCACGAACGCACCGCTCAACAGGCCCCGATCTCCATGCGCGCGCCGGGGGCCGTCGCCATGCAGGCGGCCGACGTGGCCGACTATGTGGCCCGCGCCATCGAGAGCGACCAGTTCTGGATGCTGACGCACCCCGCCTACGACGATTTCGTGCAGCGACGCGCTGCAGGAATCCTCAATCGTCGAGATGTCGTCGAGCCCCTGCCGATCTGACTCACTCGCACGAGGTTCATCACACCGCCCGGGCTGTGCTTGCTCCGCGGTGCGCGTGATCCCCGCAGGGATTCAGTCCACCAGCGCGTTCGCCTGCGCCACGCGTCCGAGCCACTCGGCGCTCGGCTTCACCGTGCGCTCCATCGTGCTGCGGTCCACCGAAATGAGACCGAAAGTGGGTCGGTACCCGTACGCCCACTCGAAGTTGTCGAGCAGACTCCAGTAGGTGTAGCCGCGCACATCGATACCTTCGGCGATGCACTCCAGCACTCCGCTCAGCGCGCGTCTCACGTACTCGATGCGATCAGGGTCATGATCGGTGCTGATGCCGTTCTCCGTGACGAGCACCGGTACCCCGCCGGTCTGCTCCCATGCACGACGGATACAGGGCGCCAGTGCTTCGGGCCAGAACTCGTACCCCATCATCGTGAGCGGTACACCGGGTTCACCGTGGAGTCGACCATCGGGGCCGAACCGCTCCCGTGTGTAGGTCTGCACGCCGATGAAGTCGTCACCGCGTGCTGCCTCGAGGAACGGATCCTCGAGTCCGGCGCGTGCACGCTCCACCCGACGTACCGCAGCATCGAGTCCGGCGGGGTCATCGGCAACCGCAACCATTTCCTGCATCGCCAGCGTGAGACCCACCGGACGCGTCGAATGGCTGCGCACTGCGGCCACCGCCCGCCGATGCGCATCGACGAACACCTCGTTCACACGGTTACGGGTTGCACTGTCACGGATTCCGGGCGGGAACTGACCCACGAGATATCCGATGGTGGACACCATGTTCGGCTCGTTGATGGTGCACCACGCCGACACTTCGTCACCCAGATGGCGCGCAACTCGATCGACGTAGCGCTCGAAGCGCGCCGCCGTATCGGGCTCTGACCAACCTCCGGCGGCCGCCACCCACCGCGGCGTGGTGAAGTGGTGCAACGTGACCACCGGTGCAACACCGTGCTCATGACACGTAGACACCATGCGGCGATAGTGATCGAGTGCCGAGCGCGAGAAATGACCATCCTCGGGCTCGATGCGGGCCCACTCGACGCCGAAACGGTATGAGCCCAGACCGAGTCGGGCGATGGTGGCGATGTCTTCGGGATAACGGTGGAAGTGATCACAGGCATCGAGGCTCGGCTCCACGCATGGCGTGCCCGCACGGTGCTCCCAGTCCCACCAATCAGCGTTCCAGTTGCCGCCCTCCACCTGATGCGCGGCCGTTGCAGTGCCCCACACGAATCCTTCCGGGAACCCACGACTCACCATCCCCGCGACCCTAGCGAGCCGGTACCGTCTCGTCCCGTGAGCACAGAGTCAGTGGGTGCACGTCGATCGATCTCCAAGCCTGCGTCGCTCGCCATCGTCCTGGCGGTGTATGTGGTGGTCTGCGCGGCATCCATCGGAGTCTTCGTGGCCCTGCGGGATCTGCACCCACTCGTCTCCACGCTGATCGCCGATCTCGTGGCAACTGTGGGGGTGTTCCTCTCATCGCTGCTGCTGCGCAACTCGAGCATGTACGACGCCTACTGGTCGGTGATACCGCCCCTGCTGGCGTGGGCGTTCGCCGCGGAGGGCACCGACGTACCTGTCGGACGCACCGTGCTGCTCATGGTTGCGCTCGGGGTGTGGGCCGTGCGCCTCACTGCGAACTGGGCCCGCGGATGGTCGGGACTCGCCCATGAGGACTGGCGCTATGTGATGCTGCGCAAGGACGCCAAGGTTCCGCCGTGGATCATCGACTTCAGCGGCGTGCACCTGTACCCCACGCTGCAGGTCTGGGTTGCCTGCCTCGGCATGTACGCAGCGCTCACGCTCGGCAACAACGCGCTCGGCGCGCTCGACTGGGTTGCAGCAGCCGTCATCGTGTGCGCCGCCACCGTGCAGTTCGTCGCCGACGAGCAGATGCGAGCGCACCGCCGACGCGGTGTCAGCGAGCCGTGCCGCAGCGGCCTCTGGTCGCTCTCGCGCCACCCGAACTACTTCGGCGAGGCAACGGTGTGGTGGGGCATCTGGATGTTCGGCGTGGCGGGAAACCCGGCAAGTTGGTGGTGGACCCTGATCGGTCCCGTCACCATGACCGGACTGCTCCGCGGGGCCTCCACGCCGATGATGGACAAGCGCTCGCTCGAACGTCGACCGGGCTACGACGTGATCATGCGCGAACTTCCCGCCATGGCACCGATCGGACGTCGACTGTTCGTCCGCGGCCATTGACCGCACAACGCTGCGCCAGTAGGTTCCCCGCTCGTCCGCACCTCGGACCCTGATGACTTCACGGGGGATTTCCCATGGCACGTTTCATGCTCATCGGCCGGTACACCGCAAGTGGCCTCGCAGCGACGCGCAAAGAAGGCCTCACCGCTCGATCGAAGGTGGTGAAAGGCGCCGTGGAGTCACTCGGGGGAACCTTCATCGGCCAGTACTGGACGAGCGGTGCCGATGACTCCGTAGTCATCGCCGACTTCCCCGATGCGAGCGGCGCCGTGGCACTCATCACGGCGGTGAAGGCCGCCGGCGCGGCGGAACTGTCGATCGTCCGACTGTTCGACGGTCCCGAGTTCGATGCCATCAACGCCGCCACAAATGGCATGAAGTACACCCCGCCCGCTCAGGGCAAGTGACTCACTCGGGCGTTGTTCAGGCTCCCGGCTGTTCGCGGCCGGTGCCGAGCGGATAGCCCGGACTGCCCGCCTCGGCCCATCGGCCGGCGAACTCGAAGAACTTGTCGCCGAAGGGATCGTCGCCGAAGAGCGGCATGTTGCCGCGAACAATCGTCCAGTCCATCGGGGCAAGACGTTCCGCCTCGCGCAGGTGGTGGGCTCGGCCCGCTTCGTCGCCGCGATCGCCGAGCGCGATACCGACACGCCGGTGCAGGCGCGCCCGTTGGGTGTCGTCGTCGGGCAGCATCTGGTTCGCGCGCACACCGGGATCGTCGAGATCACGTACGCCGTCCACCACCCAGCGCCGCAGGCGCTCGTGGTGCACGCTCGAATCCACGTTGGTGAACGCCCGGAACCGGTCATCGCCCATGGCGGTGTCTGCAGGGCGCACCACGCGACCGTGCTCGTCGATCCAGACCGATGCCGGCACATTCGTGAATCCGTACAACTCGGCCACGATGTGCTGTCGATCGACCAGAACCGGGAACGTGAGGCGTTCCTGGGTGGCCCATTCGCGTACGGCGTCGGCGTCGGCGTCGAGCGCCACGGCGATCACGGTGAAGCCGTGATCCTGCAATTCATCGTGCAGCGGCTGCCAGACCGGCAGCTCCCAGCGACAGCCTCACCAACTGCTCCATGCGAGCAGGAGACGCTTGCGGCGGTCGAAGTCGCTGAGCGACACCGGCTTGCCGTCGATGTCGGGCAGGGTGAAATTCGGGGCCTCGAGCGATGCGAGAGCCTCGCTACGACGCGTTCCGGAATGAGCAAAGGCCACGACGTCACGCTGCGGATCGGCAACGAGCACCTGACCGGTCAGTCGGGCGAATTCGGCCACATCGAGCGACCCATTGCGTTCGAGTGCGGCTCGATCCCGTACCGGGATGCAGACCTCACCACGGCACAGACCCTCGGGCTTGAGTTGCCACCCGGTGGCATGCGCGAGGCCTGCGGCGTCGAGCATGAACCGATCGTGGGCGATACCGCCTTCCACCTCGGTTGCAGCCGCAGCGTCGATCACCGTGATGCGCGCCACGGTGTCAGACCTTCTTCATCATGACTTCGCACGCACTGACGTCGATGCCGGGACCGGCCTCCACGTTCAGTTCGGCGATGACGCCATTGTTGATGATGGCTGCGTAGCGCTGCGAGCGCATGCCGAGTCCGAAGCCCGAGCCGTCGAGCGCGAGGCCCATGGCGTTCGTGAACGCGCCAGCACCGTCGGCGAGCATCACGATGTCATCGGCGCCCTGTGCCTTGGCCCATGCGGCCATGACCCACGGATCGTTCACGCTGATGCACACGATCTTGCTGACGCCCTTGGCGCGCAACTCCGCACCGTGCTTCACGTAGCCGGGGAGGTGTACTTGCGAGCACCCGGGAGTGAACGCACCGGGAACGGCGAACAGCACGACCTTGCCGCTCCCGAGCACCTCGGTGGTGTTGACGGGCTTGGGCATGCCATCGTCGCCCAGCACGTGCACCTGAACATCGGGAATCCGGTCTCCGACCTTGACAGCCATGTCGTTCTCCTTGGTATCGAGCGGTATCGAGCCCACCTCGGGCCACGTCACGGTATCGCCTCACCCATGCAGTGCCGCAAGGTCCTCGACCAGTTGGCGTTGCACTCCCGCTTCGGGACCCGCCATCGGGCGGTGGGCTGCGACGTGGGCCAAGGAATCGTCCACCGACATCCCGAGCGCCACGAGCAGACAGGCGGCAACGGTGCCGGCCCGACCGATACCAGCGGCGCAGTGCACGAGCAGGTGCTCGCCCGCACGCACCCGCTCCACCAACCGATCCACGAGCACCACTGCCTC
Source organism: Actinomycetota bacterium (assembly GCA_017853685.1). Taxonomy (GTDB): domain Bacteria; phylum Actinomycetota; class Acidimicrobiia; order Acidimicrobiales; family Ilumatobacteraceae; genus WLJO01. The sequence goes on from JAFMJD010000027.1 coordinate 21,967, forward strand.
GGCGAGCGTCGGGGCGTGCAGATCGGGCACCGGGTGCCACAACGCGCGCGTGCCCTCGTGCGCCTCGAGCCACATCACGTACGCGGGATAGCGGTCGACGATCTCGTGACGCTGCACAAGACACACGACAGTGCTGGCGCCGCAGCGACGCATGGCCGCTTCATGGTCGGGCGCAATTGCGTGTTTGCCACACAGCGACAGAGCGCCCGTGGGCACCGGCAGCGGAATGCGATCGATGCCGCCATCACGGCCACGGCCGCCGAGCCAGTCGAGCCCATCGTTCACGCCGACAGTCTGTCGGCACGGCCGGGCCGAATCGAACCGGGCCGAATCGAACTGGGCCGACTCACACTGGGCCGAATCAAACTAGGCCGAATCCGCTCGGCGAACGATCAGCCGCCGAGCTCGGGCAGGAGCCGCGCAATGAACACGGCGAGCTGCGTGCGATTCTCCTTGCCGAAACGGTTGAGCAGACGAGAGACGCGGTTGCGCACGGTCTGCAGGCTCAGGTACACGGCCTCGGCGATCTGTTTGTCGCTCTGTCCGGTAGCAAGGAGCCGAAGAATCTGGCGGTCAGTCTCATCGAGGTCGGCGATGATCGAGGCGCCATCCAGTCGGATCCGCCGCATCGCCTCACGCACCGCTGCCGGGTCGATGAGCCGTGCGCCCTGGGCTGCTTTGCGGACTGCCGAGACCAGTTCGTCGAAGTTGCCGGTCTTGAGGAGGAACGCCGATGCGCCGGCCTCGTGCGAGTTCACGAGCGCAATATCGGACTCGAAGGAGGTGAGCATCACGATGCGACATTCCGGGTACTCGGCGCGGATCTTCTGCGCCAGATCCACGCCCGATTCCTCCACCAGACGCACATCGAGAATCGCCACATCGGGCCGCTTCGAGCCGACGAGTGGCAGCATCTCGGCGCTCGTGGCCACCGACCCCACCACCTCGATGTCCGACTCGTGCTCCAGCACGAGTGCCAAGGCATCACGCACCATTGCATGGTCATCGCACAGCGCCACCCGGATCGTGTTCTCGCTCACGCCCCATCCTCTCCCACCGGCAGGGGAACCTGCCAGATCACCGATGTTCCTCCGGACTCGTTACGGCCGAACGTCATGCTGCCGCCGAGGTCCGATGCCCGGCGGCCCAGATTGACCATCCCGCTTCCTGCTCGCACTTCTGTGGGAAGCCCCTGTCCGTCGTCCGAGACGGCCACCACAATCTTGTGCCCCGAACGTGACACACCGACACGGATGTGTGCCGCATGGCTGTGTCGAACGGCGTTGGTCACCAACTCACGCACGGCGATACGCAGGTTGGACCGAATCTCGCCCTCGCAGTGCACGTCGTCCTCGACCCGCACGTCGCAGTGCACCCCGGCGGCGCTGGCAATGATGCCGACGGCATCTTCGAGTTCCACCTGCAACGACGACGGCTGGTCGGCGCGCACTTCCACGATTCCCGAACGAATCTCGGCAATCACGCCGGTGAGGGTGGCTGCAACACCGCGGAGTGCCGCCGCCTGCGACTCGTCGGTGCTCCGCTCGACGAGTGCTGTCAATTGGAGCGCTGACGCAAACAGCTGCTGGATCACCGTGTCGTGCAGGTCCCGAGCGATGTGCTCACGCTCCTCGGCCCTGATCCGGGCATGGAGCGCTGCCGTTGCCGCCGACTCCTGGTCGGCCAACTGCAGCTGCAGTCGTCGCAGCTCACTGAGATCGGTGCCCACCTCCACCACGAAGTCACCGATGCGCTGCCAGAGCACGTCAATGAGCACAACTGCTCCCTCGGGGCGATAGCGGTCTCGGGTCTCGGGCGTGAGCTCGAACACCTGATGGATCAACCCGTCCTGCCACGCTCGATCGACGTAGTCGATGGCGATCTCGGGCTTGAAGTACGTCTCGGACATCAATTGATCCCGTTGGACGGGCGTGACACGCACATGCTCATACGCACGGTTCCATGCACGCAGTCGCGCGTCGACAACCACACCGAACTCGTCGAGCACCACGCTGTGGACACAGATGTAGTCACGCAGATCATTGAAGATCCGGAACAGGTCGGCGGGCGGGATGCCCGACACCTCGGCGAAACGAGTGATGTCGTCCCGGGAGTCCACGCAAGCGAAACTAGTGCGCCTGCGCAGCGTTGGCTCGGCCGAGACGTTCAGTCGCAGCAACTATCACGCCAACCGCACGACCGACACTTGAAGTGTGCATGCTCGGGCGTGAGGTCATGGCCGCAGAGCGGACACTCCGGAAACGTGCCGTACCGGGCCCGACACGAGTCGAAGGTGGCCGGTTGCGGGACCGCAGTGGCGTGCTCGGGAGCCGTCATGGACGAAATTGTGCCGTACTCCGCGACCGCTGCCGCGGATCGAGCGCTACTCGATGCGCAGACCCGAGATTGCGCGGGCGATCACCAACTGCTGGATCTCCGAGGTGCCCTCGAAGATCGTGTGGATCTTGGCATCACGGTGCCACCGCTCCACCGGGTACTCGCGCGTGTAGCCGTTGCCACCGAGGATCTGTATGGCTTCCTCGGTCACCCACACTGCGACCTCGCTCGCCTTGTACTTGCTCATCGAACCCTCGCCGTTCTTGAAGCCACCGTTGCGGCCGAGCCAGGCGGCGCGCCAGATGAGCAGTCGAGCAGCGTCGATCTCGGTGGCCATGTTGGCGAGCTTGAAGGCGATCGCCTGGT